>JAFYCU010000183.1 GCA_017545095.1 Muribaculaceae bacterium
GAGGCGTTTACCAGCGCCTGATATTTAGTAAATTGTAAAAAATCAAGCATAATGAAAAAAGATTTGCATCCCAGCAACTATCGCGAAGTTGCGTTCAAGGACATGTCGAACGAAGAGGTGTTCATCACCCGCAGCACGGTCAACAGCAAAGAGACCATCGAGATTGATGGCAAGACCTATCCCCTGGTGAAGCTCGAGATCACCAGCTCGTCGCACCCCTTCTTCACCGGCAAGCAAAAGCTCGTCGACACCGCAGGCCGCGTCGACAAGTTCCGCCAGCGCTACGGCGACCGCAAGAAGAAATAATCTTGCCGCGCCGCAACGTCGCACCGTCATCACAAAGCCGCATTTCCCACAACACGGGAAGTGCGGCTTTTACCACATTATACTATACACCGAAGATGAGAATGCCAAAGAATAATCAACCGTGAACCAAGCTGCTGTTGGTGGTGTGTGCTGCGGCTGTGCGGCAGCCATCGAGTGCTTATAGCCCGTAGCTCGTAGCTAAAAACGTTTGGCTGGTTCAACTATTCTTTGTAAATTTGCAGCATGAAACACTGGTTGAGGATTTTTCATTGCGACCGTGCCGCGTTTGCGGTGTGCCTGTGCCTGGCGGCATGGTGCGCAGGGCTGCACGCCAACGCACAAAATCTTGAACAGAATCTTAATCAGTTAAGAAATAAAATGGTGGTTCATGGTCTGATTCAGGGACTCTATTTCAGCCATTGGGAAGGCAATGGGGACTTCCGCGGAGGAATGGGGGGTGTGATAATCGACGGAGTTGCCGACCGCGATGTGGCATCGATCTTCATCCCCGATTCTCTGCTGTTGCGTGGTCGCTGGTACAATACCGCCGAGATAGGTCCCGAAGCTTTCCGTGACCTGATGCGATTGGAGCGCTGCAGTTTCAACATGAACAACATTCTGTTGCACGCATTCACCGGGTGCGAAAACCTGCGCGTGATTGAATCGCGCAGACCTAATCCGCCCAATATTGGACAGCACTTCTTTTATTATGGTGCGCCCGACGAGGTGTTCGAAGACTATCATTTTCTCACCGCGGCCGTGGTGGTGCCGCCGGGCAGCGAGCAGGCCTACCGCCAGGCACGCGGCTGGCGTGAGTTCCACACCATCGTGAGCCACGCCCCTCAGCCCGATGACTATGATTTGTCCGCCATCGGCAGCCGCATAGCCGCGTTAGAGCAAGAGCGCGACTCGCTGGCCGCCGTCAAGCAACTGCTGCGCGACAGCCTCGCGGCAACCGAGCATGGCGACCATGGAATCACCATCGCCCAGACCGAAGATGCTAGCGAGGTTTCGGCCATGCCCCCTGCGCCTCGGGTGACGCAGGCCACCCCGGCGTCGGGCATGGAGAGCCAAAGCATCGAGAAATTGTCCTCAAAAATCCTGAGCGGCGGCTTTGTTTTCAAGTCGCGGTTCTCGCCCGACATCATCTTCACCGGTCATCCCGACACCACCGCGCTGCACCTCGTGGTGCCCGATATGGTGGCCATCAACAATCGCTCCTATTCGGTGACGCTGATGTGGGAGGATGCCTTTGCCAACCATGGTCATTTGCTGTCACTCACGCTGCCCGCCGGCCTCACCAATGTGGCTCCGGGGGCGTTCGACGGTTGTCGCGAACTGCGGCTGCTGGAACTGCGCAACACGATGCCGCCCGCGTTCCGCTCTATCGACGAGGGTGACTGCCCTCCCGAACAGGTGCTCAACGATGAACTGTGCGCCCGTCTGGTGCTCGTGGTGCCGCCCGGCAGCGAGCAGGCCTACCGCGAGGCTCCTGGCTGGAGCCGCTGCGCACGCATCACCAGCGTGCGACCCACGCTGCCCGAGCTCGGCGTAACATCCACCGCAGAGCGGCGAATCGCCATCGACGCTCACCTGTGCCGCATCGCCGCCCGGCAGGCACACATCGCCACATCACTGAAAGCCCTGCGCAAGGCTCTGGCTCCCTAGACAATATAGTAAAACCAGAAAATATAGAACAAAGATAGAGTCTCACTCCCTCGTGATGGCCCTACTGTAAATCACACGATACAGTTTCTCGTTCATGCGTCGCTCGTAGCTGTCGCAGTACTCATCGAGGGCATATTCGATTTCGCCCATCTCCTTCGTCGTGAAATGGCCGGCAATGGAGTGCAGATAGTCGTGCGCCTTGGCGCGTCCTACCCCGATGAGGTCCTTGGTGTCGAGCCACATGAAGTCGCTACGGCTCACGGTGTCGAGGTGCTCGCTGATGTGTGTGGCGTTGTTGGCCTCACGCACCAGGGCCACCCCCTTGTCGATGGCTTCGTCCACGACACGCTGCCGTGCCAAACGTTCCTGATCGCGCCGCTCCAGTAGCGCGTTGGCCTCGCGCAGCAGCCGCAACGTGTCGTTCATCGCACCCATGTTGATGGCCGTTGAGGCCGCTGAACTGTCGATGCGCTGCTCGGCAAGGCGGGCAGCCTGGGTTAAACGCCTATTCATCGAGTCCACCATCATATCGCTACGCGCACTCATGCGTTGCAGGGCGGCTTGCTGCATCACCACCACGGCAATCAGCCCCAGGGCCACTGCGGCCACACCACCCCAGCCCATATAGCGGCGCAGTCCATCTTGGCGGTGCAAAAACTCCAGCATTTGCTCCACACTTTCGAAGCGCATATCGATGGGTTCCAGACACCGATTGATCACACGGCGGTAACGGCGGCCAAGGTTCATGGTGCGCATCACCATACCCAGGCTGTAGATGTCGTTGCGCACGTCGGGGCGGTTGGTTGTGGCCTGCTCCGGGGCCATATAGCTCAGCGTACCGGCGGGCTGCTTGAGCACCGCGTGGCTGTCGGTGTCGGCAAGCCCGAAGTCGATGAGCTTCACGTTGTGGCCGCTGGTGGTGACCATGATGTTGCTCGGCTTCAGGTCGCGGTGCACGATGCCCTGGCTGTGCACATAGGCCACCGCATCGAGCAGCTGCCTGAGCACGCGGAGCCGCTCGCTGCGCGACGGTTGATGGGCGAGCCACTTGTCGAGCGTCACGCCTTCCACCCATTCCATCACAATGCAGCGTCCCAGGCCATCCACATCCTCCATGCCCATCACCTGCTCCACTCCGGGATGCTGAAGCTCCATAAGGATTTCCATCTCCTTGCGCTGCATCTGCCGGTAGACCTCCTTCTCGGCGGCCTCGGGGGTGAGCGACTTCAAGGCATGCCAGCGTCCATGGCGCTGTGCACGCGTGAGCACGTTGTGCCCGCGTGTGGCGATGGTCTCGAACTGCGTGAACTCGCGGCTCACACCCTCGTAATCATCGACCAGCGTGCCAGATGTGGAATCCTCAGGGGCAATCATCAGTTCTCAGTTCATAGTTCTCAGTTAGCGCTTGTCGTGCGTCAGCCATCTTGCATCTTGCATCTTGCATCTCGCATCTCACATCTCACACAACCTCTTCCATATCAATCAGGTCGAGGTTGCGGAACTGCATGGCGATGAGGTGCAGCTGTGTGCCCTGTGCGAGCTGTTGCACCATGGGGCCTTGTGCGTATTGGCGCAGCTGCGCGGCGGCCTCGGTGCGCTGCCGCTCGGCCAGGCTCTCGGGGTCGTCCTTGCGCAGGTACTTCACCTCGATGATGTAGCTGTGCGCCACCTGCGGGTAGCGCACGCGGTCGGGCATGAGGAAGAAGTCGCAGTAGCCGTGGTTCAGCTCCACCTCGGGGGCGCACAGGTAGTAGGGGTTCAGCACCAGCAGGGCGTTGAAGAAGCCCTGTATGTTGCGCTCGCCCTCCATGAGCTGCCGCACGCTGTTGTTCTCCTTGTACATCCGCGCCAGCTCGCGCAGCATCGGCTCCCAGTCGCCACGCACTGCCGCCTGCGCGAACGTGGGCTGAAGGTCCTCGATTGGCAGCGGGGCTTGCTTGTCGTATTCCTGGATGATGAAGTCGTAGTACTGCCGCCGCACGTTGTTGTTGGGGATGATGAGCTTGAGCGCCGGGCCGTCCACACCGCCGATGGTGAGCATGCCGTAGTAGAACAGCAGGCTCACGAAATTGCGCGGGCGGGTGATGTCGCTGGCGGGGAACGATGGCTCGATGCCCCAGCTCTCGATATGGCCCTTCTCGGCTATCTCGAGCACGATGTTGCGCCGCTCGTGCCGCTCGGTGTCGAGGCGGATGAGCCGCTCGAGCTTGTTGTAGTCGGTCTTGGTGTTCGGGTCGAGCATCTGCTTGGGCAGACGGCGGTTCACCGTGAGGCTGCGCATGAAATAAATCACCATGTCGCAGTTGAACATCTTCGGGTCGGTGTCGAAGCATTCATCGGCAAAGCAGTAGTTGTCGTACCAGGGCCGCATCTGCGCGAGCAGGCCTTCCTCCACGGCCCCGTTGCCGTCGTCCTCGATCATGCCCACGCTCTGGTAATAACGGATCATCTGGCGCACATCGTCCTCGCTGAAGCCGAGCATCATGTTGTAGCGTTCCTCGAGGGTGATGTTGATGGAGATGTTGAAGCCGCTGGTGAGGTCGTCCATCGTCACGGGGCTCACGCCGAGCATGAGTATGCGGTCGAAGTTGGGCTTGTAGAGCTTGAACTCGTCGCGGTAGAACCCCTCGGCGTGTGTCATGGCGCGGTACACCTTCTCGCCGTGCTCGCTGAGCACGGTGTTGGTGAAGTTGTCGTATTCATCGATAATTAGGTACACATGGTGGCCAAGCTCTTTGGCATAGAGGCTGATGTGGTTGATTTTCAATGCCGAACGTTTGTAGGAGTACATTTTCTCCAACCAGCCATCGGGATAGAGGTGCGCATAGCGCTCAGCAAATTTGTCTAGCACGTTGCAGCAATATTCATTGAAATACTGGGGCAGGTCATCCACGCCGCCCTGCACTTGCGAGAAATCGAAGTGCAACATCTGGAACGAGTGGCGCAGCTTGGTGGGGTGATTGTGGATCCACAGGTCGCCGAAGAGCTTGTCCCACTGGTCGGCCTCCATCAGGTCGTAGTAGGCCTTGAGCATGCTCAGGAAGATGCTCTTGCCGAAACGCCGTGGACGCGTGAGCAACAGGAAGTTGCCCGACACCTCAAGCTGAGGCAGATATCGGGTTTTGTCAACAAAATACTTGCCTTCGTGGCGCACCTGCTTGAAGTCGCAAATGCCGTAGGGGATAAGTTTCACGTTGTCCATAGTCTTGGAGTCATTGATTTCAACCTGCAAAGTTACTGCAAGTTGAGCGCAATGCAAAACAAAA
>JAFYCU010000184.1 GCA_017545095.1 Muribaculaceae bacterium
CCATAGTTGCGCAGCACCCCACCCAGAAAGGCGTTGCACCCCACGCCGCTCACCTGCAAGATGTGCGCCGCCATGCTCGATGTGGTGGTCTTGCCGTGGGTGCCGGCAAAGCACAGGGCCTTGCTGCCCTCGGTCACCAAGCCCAGCACGCGGGCTCGCTTCACCACCTCGAAGCCGTTGTCGCGCAGCCAGCACAGGCCTGCATGGTCGTTGGGCACTGCCGGCGTATAGACCACCAGCGTGTTCTCGGGGTCGCGGCAGTAGTCGGGAATCAGGTCAGGGTTTTCGTCAAACACAATCTCCACGCCCTCGGCCTGCAAGGCATCGGTGAGGTCGCTGGGTGTGCGGTCGTAACCCGCCACACGGGCACCACGCGAAAGGAAATAGCGCTCCAAGGCGGCCATCCCAATGCCGCCGGCACCCACGAAATAGAATGAGTTATAGTGCTTCATTTTTCAGTTTTCAGTTTTCAGTATTCGGTCTTCAGTTTTCAGTTTAAGCGAGACTTCGTCTCGCCTTACACCGACAAGGCTACGCATTATGCATTGTGCATTATCTTCATCACTTCGTCGACGATATGCTGGGCGGCGTCGCGGAGAGCCATCTGGGCCACGTTGGCGGCCAGCGTGCCGAGCACGTCGGGGTCGGTGACGGTGCGCACCATGGTATCGACCAGCCGCTCGGCGGCCTCTTTGTCGGGCACCATGATGGCGGCCTGGCGGTCGGCCAGCGCGAGGGCGTTCTTGGTCTGGTGGTCCTCGGCCACATTGGGCGACGGCACCAAGATGCAGGGCTTGCCCAGCAGCTGCAACTCGCTGATGCTGCTGGCTCCGGCACGCGACACCACCAGGTCGGCGGCCCGATAGGCCATGTCCATATTGCTGATAAACGGCATCTGCACCACATTTTTCACACCGCTCGCCGCCAGTGCTTCGCGGCACTGCTCGTCATAGAACTTGCCGCTTTGCCAAATCACCTGCACCTCGTCCTCGGCTCCAAGCCGCTCGAGTCCGCCGATAATGGCATTGTTGACGGTGCGCGCCCCCAGGCTGCCGCCAATCACCAGGATGGTGCGCTTGTCGGGGTGTATGCCCATAGCGCGCCGTGCCTCCTGCGGTGTGGCGGTGCAGTCGAGCAGGTTCTGCCGCACGGGGTTGCCGGTGAGCACGATTTTCTCCTTGGGGAAGAACCGCTCCATGCCCTCGTAGGCCACGCAGATGCAGCGGGCCTTGGCCGCGAGCATTTTGTTGGTCACACCGGCATAGGAGTTCTGCTCCTGCAGCAAGGTGGGCACACCGGCCTTTTGCGCCGCCTTGAGCATCGGGCCGCTGGCATAGCCGCCCACACCGATGGCCACATCGGGCTGGAAGTCCTTGAGAATCTGCCGGGCCATGCGCATACTCTTCCACAGCTGCGCCAGCACCTTTACGTTGCGCAACAAGTTGTGACGGTCGAACCCCATCACCGGCAAGCCCTTGATGTCGTAGCCCGCCGCCGGCACGCGCTCCATCTCCATACGTCCCTCGGCCCCAACAAACAAGATTTCGGCCTCGGGCATCCGCCGGCGAATCTCCCCGGCTATCGACAGCGCCGGGAAGATGTGCCCCCCCGTGCCGCCACCGCTAATCAGAAATCGGTTACTGCTCATATCATTGACCATTTTAGTTTGCAATTCATTATTTCCATACATGCTTTGGCAGGATTTGTGTTGGGTTCTCGGCGTCGAGGCCGTCGGGTAGCACGGCTTCGTCGGGTTTGTTGTTCTTGTTGTTGTAGTTGGCGATGGTGCGGCTCACGCTGATCATCACCCCGAAGGCCAGACTCATGACGATGATGCTCGAGCCACCCATGGAGATGAGTGGCAGTGGCTGTCCCGACACGGGCACCACGCCCACGTTGATGGCGATGTGGCACAGTGCCTGGTAGGTGACCATGGCCGCCATTCCAATGATGAGCAGGCTGGGCAGCACGCGCTTGCTGCGCCTGACAATCATTGCCGCGCGGGCCAGCAGCCACAGGTAGAGGGCGAGCACGAACAGGCCGCCGATAAGCCCGGTTTCCTCGACGATGATTGAGAAGATGTAGTCGCTGAACGCGAGCGGCAGGCGGCTGCACTCACGCGAGCGTCCCGGTCCCACGCCGTAGATGCCGCCATGGGCCTGCGCCATGCGCGAGAACATCTCCTGCTGGTTGCGGTCGTTGATGGACATATACACCAGCGAGTCGCGGTTTTTCTTGAACTGCTCGATTCGCCCCACACGCATCTCGGTGCGGTCCTCGGCATCCTTTTGAGTAACCATTTCGGTGGTTCCCACCGATCGGTCGGTGCTTTCGTTGTGTGTCTTCAGCAAGAAATAGCCTCCACCCAGCGTGAGGTAAAACAGGCCCACGATGAGGATTTTCTTCCACTTGGCACCGCCAATAATCAGCATCGACCCGCTCACGGCAAAGAGGATGGCGGTGTTGGTGAATCCGCTCTTGATCATCAGTCCGCCATAGATGGTGACGGCCACCACACACCACATGATGCCCCGGTTGCTCACGTCGCGGTTTTTCTGGTTCTTGGCCAGGATGTAGCTCAGCACGGTGACAATCGACAGCTTGGCGATTTCCGACGGCTGGATGGAAAACGGGATGTGCGGGATGTGGAACGAACGGCGGGCACCGTTGATTACATCGCCGAAAAACATGGTGTAGAGCAGCATGATCACCGTGGCTAAGGCCAAAAGGGGAATCATCACCAGCAGGAAGCCGTTCTTGTTGTAGTCGATGCGGCGCATATACAGCACCAGTCCTGCACCAATCAGCAAAAAGGCACATTGCTTGACGATGGGCATATACA
>JAFYCU010000185.1 GCA_017545095.1 Muribaculaceae bacterium
AAAGATGCGCAGGTCAAGGCCATCAGAACTCTGAAAAACGGGCGAAGCGCCTTCTCCTACTTTAAGTATGGACTTGATGAAATCACATGCTATCTGCTTAAAGGTAAGAAATACAGCAATTTCGACATCTTTAAAATTTTGGCATGTACTTAACTCAGCAGCATTCGAATAATTCCCCAATTATCAGAGTGTAAGAATAAAGCTAACGCTTTCTGTTATAATGTCTTTTCGACTGTTTTGCCACATAGGCATTGCGGTTTTAACGGTTTGACTTTGCAAAGTTACTGCAAGTTGAGCGCAATGGCAAGAAATCGGCAAACAAAATGAAATTTTGATTTGACGAGGGCTTGCCATTGCCGAGACGCCGCGTAATTTCGACCGCAGGTCAACATTACAACAATTTGGGCGAATCCGAAAATAAATCTGTCTTTTGTGGGCGGGAGGCATTAGCTGATGATTTCCCAGAAACCGCCTTTGTCGGGGCCAACACGGCGGAGGTATTTGCCGCGCATGGCCTCGATGTTGCGCCAAATGGAAATCTCACGAATACCTACAGCTTTAGCGAGTTCCACTTTTGTGATGTAAGGGTTTTCTATCATTAATTCTAATATCGCAATGCGATTGGCAGACAACTTTTCTCCATGAGAAGAAGCCCTGTTTATCAATTGTTTTATTATTACGTTCCCTTTTCCAGTTACATTCTGTTCGTTTTCAGTTACTTTTTCAGTTACTTTTTCAGTTACTTTTTCATTCACCTTTTCTATCAGCTTGGGCACTGTAATCTTCAAGATGAAGTCATCTGTTCGGAATGACAAAGCAGGCGTTCCGCTGGCTTCAAGTTCGCGGTAGATACGGTCAACACCCTCACCATATTCCTTGACGTAGTGATATGCCTTCAAGAAAGCAGCAATCTTCGGGTTGCGCGAAAAGTGGGTATTGCGGATATTGGATAGCCTTACCATTCCTGGCAGCTTGCCCGGCGACTCGAACACAAGTCGGTCGTCAAACATCTTAATCTGGATCTCTGTACCCTTGATGCTATATGCTCTGTGGCAAACACTATTCACCGTCAACTCTTGAATGACGAATTCTGGATAATCTCGACGAGTCACAAACTGAGCATGCTGCCCCAAGAATGTGTGTTCACGAACCTGAGTCTCTATAAACTCGATAGTCTTCTTGACTTGATTCAGAATAGTTCCCTCGAAAGTCATATCCTTAATGACGTTCATCTCTGCTCCTACTTTCTCATCAACGCCCTCGTATCTGATAAAACGGGTGCGAGCACGTGGGAAGAACCTCTGAGGATTCTTTCCAAAGAGAAGAATGCACGCTGTACTGACATTTTCTTCTCCTTGCTTGTTGGTCGTCACAAAACCGTTGTTCTCTCGCAAATATTGCAGTGATCCCTTGCCATAACCTATCAGTTGGGTGTATTCTGCAACGGCATACATGTCAATGTCATCAACGGTTGCGCCATAGGCAGCCGTGTCTTCATAGAAGCGTTCTCCCTTGTCATACATGAGTTGCACTCGCTCATCGAATGTCAGTTTCCTGCTCTTGTCGCCCACACGCATGAATGCCTCGTCCGCCTGATTGGTGTGTAGATTCGGGCTGGCCGGAATATTCATCAGCAGAATGCGGTTTTCTTTGCCGGCCTTGTCGATGCAGGGCAGATAAGAATATGTGGCTGGAATTGATGGATTACAGAAATCAAGCGGCACACGCAACAGTTCGTTGAGTTTCTCTGTATGCTGGTCGATGCCTTCAATCTTTCGAGTCTTATCCGACACTCCAATGGCTATCACACCGCCATCGGCATTGGCAAATGCCACGATGGGCACGGCAAGAGCCTTCGGATTAACCTGAATGCTCTTGCAGTCGAATGTCTGGTCTTCCTTGCGGGTTGTTATTTCGTGGAGGGTTATATAACTCATAAAGATTTGGGGATTTTCAGAAGAAAGAATCTAAGTTAACGCTTTTTGTTATAATGTTTTTGCGACTGTTTTACTACATCGGCATTGCGGTTTTGGCGATTTGACTATGCAAAGGTAAAACAATGTTTTGAAACGGCGGCAACTTCTGGCAATTTTCTTGCTCACCTATAACAGCTGCTCGACTAACGGCTCATAGAATGGGTCAATATTTGCTCTATCGTCTCACATTGGTTCGCATGGCCAGTGCTGTGGCTTCGCCCACGAGAAACATCTTGGCAATCTTGTAGTGCCGACTCCGCTTTTCTTTCACCGTTCCACCAGCCATTTCAGCGGTGCGGAGCATTTGGTAGCGGAACTTCCAGTCCTCGAAAAAGGTGGCGGCTCCGATTGCAAACGCCGTTCCTCCGGCACTTATGCCCTGCACGATGAGCCCGGCATCGCCCGGTGTCATCCTCAACTTGGGCGACTTGGTCAGGTACTCCTTCACGCCGCAAATGGTGAGCCCCATCACGGTGGCCTCTTTGCGAAGCACCTTGCACAGACACTGATACTGCTCGCAAGCGAAATCCTCGTCAACCATGGTGAGGTAGGAGGCAATCAACGCCGAGTGCGACCCTCGGATGGTGATGCCTCGCCTATATCGGCTCTCGCCGGGCAACATTCCCGCCAGAAGCCCTGTGCGGCGGTGAATCCACTTGGTGCGGGCATTGTGCACCCAGGCCCTAACGGTGTCAGAATAGGTGCCATTGAAGAGTTTGGCATAGTTGCTCAGCGCCACAAGCGTGACGAGCATGTCGGGAATCCAAATCGGCTTGCGCGGAAAGCTGAGGAGGTTTAGGTCGTAGCGGCTCTCGTGCATGCGGCGCACCAGTGTGGCACACAGCTTGTGGAGCAACGCGTCGTAACGGTTGTCACCGCCCGCAAACTTGTAGTTGGTAATCATCCATGCCAGGATGCTCAAGTAGGTCATGTGGCTCTTGGGGCCGTCGAGCGTGGCCATGGCGTCCTCGTGCCACTGGATGGTATCGTATTCCCTGATGACGGGCGTGTTCACAATGTCGATCATCTTGGCGATAAGTGGCGGGCACTTCTCCTTTTTTTCGGGATACAGCACGCCTATGTTTGCCAGTGCGTGCGTGAGCATCGAGCAGCAGTAGATGGCCCACTCGCCTTGATATTCGCGGCCGATGAGTGATGGAGCGTCGTCCATCAATTGCTCGGGTGCGACCACAATTTTCTTGCACAGCCAGTTGGCGCGCTCAAGGATGTCGTCGCGCTCCTGCTGCCATGCCGACGATTGGGCACTTGCCGTGAGTTCCTTCTCGGGGTTGCTCATCAGGTGAAAAGGCAGTGTTGCCAACACGTTCACCCCCGAGCCAATCATTTTTAATGTATTGAAATTCATCTGATAACTGTATTATGCGATGCGTAAAAATGGACATAAGAACATAAGCCCTTGAGTGCGGTTGACAGAAGAACATAAGCATTTCAGCTACGAGCTACAAGTTAATAGCGAAGTGAATAGCCTTAACACTTATGACTTTATACAAACTTAAACCTTTGTTATATCAAGCTACCTATCTTGCTAAGTTATTTTTTCCTGTTCACTATGCGCAACTCCAGTCAGCTTTTTCATGCCTCAAAATTACAACTATAAATCTACATTTCCCAAAAATGTAACCTTGCAATTTTGAATTTTCTCGATTTCTATAGCCGTTGCCGCTTAAATACCACCCGTAAGTGCTTGAAATTCAAATCTATAATAGCCATACGCCAAATAAGCATAATTTTTCATGCTTATTTGGAATATTTAAAAGAATAAAAGAATAGGCTTATATGATGTCTAGAATACTCTTGATTGCCATTAAGTCTTTCCTTCTAATGTTGTCCGATAAAACAAGAAGCCGTATCAAGATAACCCTGAACCACCGCTGCGCGGTGTTCTGGGGTTATCCAGATATTGCCCTCCGGGCAAATCATTCTATCGCCATCAGTGGGATGAATCCATTGTTCCACACTTTTGATACACCATCGGACAACCGCCTCACATCGTTCCTTTTCGATGAAGAGTTACAATACGGCCTGCTATCACAAAAAATTCTGAAACATTTTGTTTTGTTTCCAAAAATCACTAATTTTGCAGAGTTTTAGAAACAGAGTCGCATTATGGACTATTTGACTTTCAAAGAACTAATGTATCCATTGGGTTGCTTTAACATCCATCAGGTGTTGTTGCACGAGAAAGCGTTCGACCGCAACAACTTGACTCGATGGTGCCGCAAAGGCCGGTTGGTGAAGTTGCGCAACCAGTACTACGCTTTCCCGGAATATCAGAAAGTGCCTGACTTTTCGCGCTATGTGGCCAACCGCATCTATGCGCCGTCTTACGTCAGCCTGCACAGCGCCCTGTCGTTCTACGGCATGATTCCCGAGGAGGTGGTTCAGCTCACAAGTGTGACCACGCTCAAGACGGCCAAGTTCGGGAATGCTTTCGGAACCTTTCATTACCACAATGTGAAGACAGCGTCATTCTTCGGTTACGAAATCAAGACCATGCCCGATGGACGCGGCTTGCTGTTTGCCACGCCAGAAAAAGCCCTACTGGATCTCCTCTACCTCAATCCGTTTTACAAGACCGAACAGGACATGGAGGCGCTGCGCCTCGACGAGGACTTTATACAGAACGACTTTAATACATCCCGCATGATGGTCTATCTCACCAAGATGGAGAGCAAGGCACTGGAGATGAGAGTGAAACGGTTGCTAAACGTGTATGATTTATGATAGAACTGGATTTCATTCGTGGATTCTTTCCACTAGCCATAGCGCAGAACAGTCGTTTCGACCGCTATATGCTGAAAGAGTATTTGCAATTGTTGATACTCGACCATTTATCCGCCACGCCGTTTGTTCAGCAGCTGGCATTTATCGGAGGCACCAACCTGCGGTTGATTCAAGGCATTGACCGTTTTTCCGAGGACTTGGACTTTGATTGTAAAGGTCTCGGTGAAACGGAATTTACGTCAATGACCGACAGCGTAATGCAGTACCTGCGACAAAACAACATCGATGTGGAGACACGAGACAAGCCCAATCCGAGATTGACGGCATTTCGGCGCAATCTTTATTTTCCACAACTGCTTTTCAATCTGGGTTTAACCGGGCATCGCGACGAACGAGTGCTGTTGAAGATTGAGGCTCAAGACCAAGGGGTTGCTTACCAGCCAGTTGTGGCCACTGTGAATCGAATGGGGTTCTTCTTCAACATTCTGGTTCCACCATTGGATGTGCTCTGCGCTATGAAGTTGTCGGCCGCGCTCTCGCGCCAAAAGGGGCGAGATTTCTACGACACTATCTTTTTGCTGTCGAAAACCCGACCGAACATGGACTTTCTGCGCGCAAGAACAGGCATCACATCGATGGACGAACTAAAAGCCGGTATAGCCAATCGGTTGGGTGGCATCGACTTGAACCAAAAAATGCGCGACTTCTCACACCTGATTTTCAACGAGTCGAATGCAGCGAGAATCCTTCAGTTTCCCGAAGTCGTAGCTGCGCTTTAATGCATCTGAACTGAAAACTGATAATTGTGATACTGCACAAAGCAGGTTTCTCTCCATCTCTGCACCATGGAATTAGTGAACGAGAAAAAACAACTTAGCAAGATTGGTAGCTTGTGCAATCAGAGGAAAAATAGAATGAAAAAAGGCGCAAAAGGATGATAATAAGAGTCTTATGTTCTTTTGTCAACCGCACTCAAGGGCTTATGTCTTTTTCTTACTTATTTACAACCGCTTAGTCGGTTTTGTAGCCGTCGCTTTTTGCGCGGTCGCGCATGCGGTCGATGCGGTCGTCGAAGTCGGGATGCGACGAGAAGGCCTGCAGCCACTTGGCGTATTTGGATTGTTTCGAGAGTTTCTTTAATTTGATGAATGCCAGCCCCATGGCCCAGGGGTTCTTGCCGCACTTCTTCAGGAAGTCGTATCCGTAGTCATCGGCCTGTGTCTCGTGATAGCGTGAGTTTTTCGCACTGAGCGCTTCGGCACAGATATCGCCCATAAACGAGTCGCTCATGTCGGCCCATGTGCTGCTCACCACGCCCATAGCATCACTGGCGGCACTGCGCAGCAAGGCACTTCGCCAGGCTTTTTTCGCGTGCCGCAACGCCACATGGCCTATTTCGTGGCCGAGCACGCCCAGCAGCTCATCGTCGGTGAGCACGTCCATCAATGCCGAATAAACCCTCACACTGCCATCAGGACAAGCAAAGGCGTTATAATCAGTGGTTTTATATACTTTGAAATTGAGTTTGATGCCATCGGCATCACGCATGCCGCTGGTGATGCGGCGAAGTCGCTTGGTGTAGGCACTCGATGAAGGGCACACCTTGTTCCGCTTGTCCATCAAGGCCACTTCCTCCTTCACCATTTCGGCAAGCTCCTCGTCGGTGATGGTGGCTGCCTGACCGGCCTTGACAATGCCCGACAAGGCGCGTTCCCACTTCGACTGTGGACTGGCCGGCATGGCAAAGCAAGCCAGCAGCATCACAACAGCCAGCACACGGCAAGCGGCTGTTGCTGTCGTCGAAACGATGCGCTGCTCGCAGCGGTGCCGCACGCGCTGGTAGGACTCAATTTTGCAATCAAACATGACGAAGTGAAGTATAAAAGTTAGATTTACTCTTTGTTCATGCCACAAAGCCACAACAACAATGCTACATCCCCCAAAATAAGCGACTTGCAGTTCATCTGGCGTAAATGTCTTGGTTTAGAAAGGGAGGGCGTGATTGCGTATTAAAAAACCAATGGTTTTTTCCATCGAGCCTATTATGTTATAATAGGTGTATGCATTTAACGATTCCGCAAAAAGCCCCGTCATTATTATCTTGTATTTATAGGCACTCCAATCATCGACTTCCCAGTGACTGGGATATTTGACAACAACCTTCGCCACACAGAGGTGGCACGCCGTGTTCCATTGGTTTGATATTTCTTGCATACTGTTCTTCTTCACAAGAAGCGGTGATGTATAGTTTGCAGGGTAAACGGTTGCGCTCAGTGTCGCAAGATAGGGAAAATCTTTATACGTAGTGATTTGGTAATCATCAATCAATTCAGTATCCAAGTTGATTGTCTCGCCAAACGCATTGACTTGATGAATCGTTTTTTTGTCAATACGAATCATTTCGCGAACAGTTTTTTGAGCGTCATCAAGAATCACCTTGCTTTGGCTGCTGTATTTAAATAACACATGATCTTTCCGGGCAGGGAACCACAGACTCTCTGCCCCGTCGATACCCTGTCTGGGCTTGATGGCATATCGTTTCCAGTCATTGGCTTTGGGACATTCCCCTTGGCATAACCTATCGGCATAATCTTGGAGTTGGGTGAGGCAAAGTTCAAGCGCACTCATGCCTTCGATTGAAGGCGTGATAATAATTTGCCTAAGCAACCAGATAGATGGTTTGCCCCTCTTTTTATCCTTCTTATAGCCGATTTGGTGAATTGGATCAATCGAATTGGCCTTATTGCAGAACAGGTTCAACTCATGTTTTGTCATATCCACTTGAAGTTCCTTGGCCATGACAATCATTACTGTGCTTGGATACTTATGATACACCCTTGCTATATAGTAATTCTGATTGTAAATGAATTGATAAGTGTAAGCAACTTCATTCTCGTCAGCTTCCGTCACTTGGGCACGCTCATCAAAAAACTTGTATAAAGTGGGAAGAGCGTATTCCGAGTCAAAACACTTGAATAACTGATCGTCAAATTCGCTTTCGCTTTTTAAAAAGCGCTTATAGCTCTCGGCTATAGCGTTGCGAAATAAACCATTGAAAGCCTTGTCTAAAAATGACATAACGAAAAATTAATTTGATGATGTATAAAATGTATAAATATTGCCGGTAATCGTTGCCATTGTTTCTACTATCATATAGCCGTGTTGGCTAAATGTAACCTTGTGATTCCAATTATTCTCAAACCGATGTAATCGTAAGATTTTATTGCCCCTTTATCACGATATCACTGGAACAAGTCGTCGAGTGTGACCGTGCTCTGCACCTGGCCGTTGTAGCCGTTGGGCTTGATGCCATAGGCGGCGATGAGGGTGAGGTGCACGGTCTTGCGTCTGGGCAGTTGCTCAATGAGGGCCTGCACGCGCTGGCGGAGCACATCGTCGTATTGGCGACTGATGGCGAAGGGGCCGCTGTAGAACTTGATTTCGCACAGGTTGACCACATTGTCCGAGCGGTCGATGAGCAGGTCAATCTGCATGCGCCCCTTGTCGACGGACTCAACCACCCACGACGACTGCTGGCTGCTCACGGCAAGGACACCCAATGCGCGCTTTATCTGCACCATGTGCGAAAAGCATAATTCCTCGAAAGCGTAGCCGCGCCAGGCGTTCAGTTGGGGGGAATTGTGGTTTTTCTCCCAAAAAGCTGGGTCGGGGGCGGCCAGTCGGCTGGCAAATCGCAGGAAGAACAGGCAAAACGGGTCGATGAGCCGATAACGCTCAATGCGTTTTTCGCCAAAAGGCTTGTAAGCTGAAATAAAATCGCTCTCAACCAAGGCTTTCAGCACAAGCGAGGCTCCGCCACCGTCCTTGATGCCTGTGGCTTGCAGAATCTCGCTGCGTGTGTAGCCGCACCGGTTATTGGCCAGTTGCTGCACCACGGCGATGTGCTGCTCGGCATTGATGAACAGCGAGGTGAACAAGCGGTTGAACTCGTTGCGCAGCTGGCCGTTGGGCGCAAAAAGCAGTCGGTCGATGTTCTGTGCCACACTGAGTCCTTTTTCAAAAAGCTCAAGGTAATGCGGCACGCCGCCGAACACCATATAGGTTTGCGCTATATCGTAGTGGCTCATCATGATTCCCCGGCTTTCGAAGAACTCATCACATTCAGCCAGAGTGAATGGCCGCAGCTTGATTTCGTGGGTCACACGATTGTACAAACCGCCCTTGTTATTAATCAGGTTGTTCTGAATCCATGAAGTGGCGGAGCCGCACACAATGAGCATCACATTGTCGCGACGGGCAGCCCAACCGTTCCAAAAATGTTCAAAAGCCGGAATAAACCGCGACCGCGCCGTGTCCATCCAGGGCATCTCGTCGATAAACACCACTTGCCGGCTACCGTCGTTGCGCGATTGTAGCAACTGCTCCAGCAACCTGAACGCCTCCAACCAAGAACGGGGACAAGGCGCATCTTGCAAGCCAAAGTCTTGCAATGAGTAATAAAACGCCTGCAACTGGTCGCGCAACAAAAACTCCTTGCTGCGCTCATAAGGCGACAGCCCCGTGTGCCAAAACGCAAGCCGACCGGCAAAATGTTCCTTTACCAAAAAGGTTTTCCCCACCCGCCTTCGACCATAAACGGCAACAAATTTTGACCCTTCAGCATTGTAAATGCCCTCAAGTGCCTCTCGCTCGGCCTTTCTTCCAATAATTTTCATTTCTTGCGCTCATTTAAAATCTCTGCAAAGGTACAAAAACATATCGTTTTAGACAAATAAGCGGGTTTATTTCTCTGTGAGCGCAAAATTTTTCGGTTCCCAGACAAATAAACGGACTTTTTCCAGATGTCACCGGAACAGGTCTTCGAGCGTGACTTGCTTTTGTACGATGCCGCTGTGATTGCCGTAGGCCACCCCGTAGGTGGTGACCATGGTGAGGTGCACGGTCTGCTTGCGCGACAAGGTGCTCTTCAATGCGTCGATGCGGTTGCGCAGCCGACTTTCTTCCTCTTTGCTAATGGTGTATTCGCCGCTGGAAAACTTCATTTCGCACAGGTTGACCACGTTGTCGGCCCGGGTGACAAGCAGGTAGATTTGGCTACCCTCATGCTCGCTGTTACCCCTTACAGTCCAAGCCGACAGCGAGGACTTGACCCCGCCAATCTCCAATGCTCGTTTGATTTGCGCGGCGTGCTGCCAACACACTTCCTCAAATGCCACTCCCTTCCACGACCGCATCACGTCGGAAGTGATATTGTCGGTCATGAAGCTGTCGTCAACAAGGTTTGGCTCAACATACTTCAGCCAGAAAAGAGAGAAATTGTCGATGAGTTTGTAGTGCTCAAGGTTGCCTGATTGGCCGTAGGGCACATAGCGCATTATGAAGTCGCTTTCGCACAAGGCTGCCAGTGTGACCGAAAGCCCGCCACCAAGAGGGAGACCGGTAGCTTGCGCAATCTCTTCGCGCGAGAATCCAGCATGTCGTGTGGCCAGCAGACGGATGACCTTCTTGCAGTCTTCAGGGTTGCTGAAGATGGCATTGAACAGGCGGTTGAACTCGTCTTTGAGCCGTGGATTGCGACCAAAAAGAATGCGGTCGGTATTCCTTTCGAAGCTCTCTCCTTTTTGGAAAAAACTGAGGTAATAAGGTATGCCGCCAAATACCATGTAGTTCTGCACGATGTCGTAACGCGACAATTCAATGCCTTCACTTTCGAAATATTCCTCACATTCCTTCAACGTGAAAGGCATGAGCTTGATTTCATCGGTGAGTCGCCCGTATAGTCCACCACGGCTGCGCGACAGGTTTCCAAGAATCCACGAAGTGGCACTGCCACACACGATGAGCATCATATTGTCGCGCCCTGAACACCATCCATTCCAGAAGTTTTCAAAGGCGGAGAGAAAACCCGACCGCGGTGTGTCGATCCATGGCAATTCATCAATGAACACCACCTGGCGGCTACCGTCGTCTATGCTGATGAGCAATTGCTCCAGTTGATAGAATGCCTCCATCCACGAATTGGGCATTTTGAAACCCTCGAGGCCATGATTAAGCAGTGAATAATAGAAACTCTCCAATTGGGTCTTCATGCGTTTTTTCTCGCCGTTCTGGTCAACGGGCGAAACGCCAGTGTGCTGGAATGTGATGCGGTCTTTCAGAGCCTGCTTGACGAGAAAGGTCTTTCCCACCCGCCGCCGGCCATACACCGCCACGAACTCAGGACGGTCGCTGCGATACAGCCGTTCCAGTTCTTCCAGTTCTTGCTTTCTTCCAATGATTACACTCATAGTTGTAATGCCATTATAATTATATTCTGCCGCAAAGGTAGTGAAAATACCACAATCGGCAAAATATACTATACTATATTCTGCCGATTATGGGTGTTTTCGTCTGTTTGCGGCGGATTTGAGGGCGCCATCATTGGCGGGTGATGTGCCACACGGCGCTCGACTTGGGCTTGTCGAGGGTGATGGGCAGGCCGTTGGCGGCCAGCTGCGCGCCTGTCAGGGTGATAATGGTGTGGGTGTCCTCGTCCTCGAGGCGATAGGTGGCCTTGGGGTCGAGGAACTTCAGCCGGGCTGTGAAATTGGCATCGGGGCAGGTCTCCTGGCGGAAAGCTACCACCACACCCTCGTCGGTGGCGGGGTCGTGATAGGCAAACGTGGTCCAGCCCTTGGTGTCGGTCTTGCTGTGCCACGGGGTGAGCACGTAGAAATCCTTGATGATTAGGTGGTTGTATTTCTTCCACTCACCATAGGTGGCACGCACGCGGTCGTAGTCAAGAATCTCATCGTGCGTCCAGCTCTCCGACAGGTTATAGACGGGCAGCCACGAGGCGCGGGTGATGTAGAAGTCGCTTCCGCCGGCCATGCCGCCATCCAGCTCGCCCTCCGACTCCTTGGTCGATGAGCCGCTGTAGGGTATCCAGCGGTTGAAGGTCGAACTCATCGACAGTCGCAAGGCCGTAGTGGTGCGGTCGGCGTCGCTGCGCAGGAAGGGAATGCTGCGTCGCAGCGACTCAATGTCGTTGCGGCCGCCGCCCGAGGCGCAGTTGTCGATAAAGGTTGCCTTGCCGTGCTTGGCGCAGAACTCGATGATGCGGTCCCACAGTTCGTAGTGACCCTGAATGGCCTTGTTTTCGGTGATCCCGATACGGGGCAGGTTCAGTTTGGTCATTTGCATCGAGTCCACCATGGGCCAGGTGGTGCCAGGGTCGCTGTTGTTGTCCTCACGGAACAGGTCCACCTCGTTTTCGAGCATCATCTTGGTGATGCGGTTCAGTGTCCAGTTCAAGCACTCGGGGTTGCCGAGGTCGTTGGTGAATATCTCACGGTTTTTGCGCCACTTGCGACCGTTTGAGATGGCCCACTCGGCCTTGTAGCCGTAGTTCTTCACCAAGTCGGGCACGTTGGTGACGCGTTCGGGCTCGAACCACACGAGCGTTTTCATGCCCACGCGGTGGCAGGCTTCGTTCGACTCGCGGAACGACTTACCAGGCCACTTGATGGTGTCGAGTTCCCAGCTGCCCACGGTGCCCCACCAGTCGCGCATCACGGTGTTGCCAGCCGGGTCGAAATACCAGCCGGCATCGAACCATCGGTAGTCGATATCGACTTTCTCATAGACCAACCGGTCGAGTGTGCGCCGCCAGGTGTAGAACCGCTCCGAGATGCTGCCGTCGCTGTTGGGCAGACCCGTGTCGCCCGACCAGCAGCTGGTGGAGAAGGGAAGCACCGGGTCTCCCTGCGCGTTGGCACGCGGCATATTGTAGTTCACAAACCAAGCGCGCCACAAGTTGAAGGCGTTGTCCACATCACGGCCCTTGTAGGGCAGCAGCACCATCAGCGCCGTGCGCACCTTCTCGCCGGGCATGACCACCGAGCGGAAGTCGTTGCAGCTCTGCGCGGTGAAACGGGTCTTGGCCTGCTGCGTCTCGAATGTTGCCTGCCAGGTGCCCGCCCAGCCAATGGCGATGAGCGTGCCGCCGTCACCGTGTTGCAGGTTGAAGTAGGGGAACACCACATGCGTGGCGCGGCCGCCATCGGAGCGGAAGTAGGCTTTCTCCCGAGCCAGGTCTTTCTCGTAGGCGGCATATTGCCCTTGATGGTCGCCCAGGCAGCTCACCAGCTTGGGGTTCTTCCCACCGAAGTCGAGCACCGCCGCGTCAACGCGCTCGAGCACCTTGCTTGCGCGGTTGCCCGTGTTCTCAAACCACACGGTGTACTCCACCTCGCCGAACTCCTCGTTCAAGAAAGCGTCGATGCGCACCGCCATCGTCTCGTCGAGTGCGAAGGTGAGATGGGCTTGCCTTCCACCTGGAGCGGCTTTCTCGGTCTTTGAGGTCATGGTGAGCGCACCCAGTCCGTGGTAGTCCTTGCCATCGTAGGTAAAAGCCACGGGAATAGAAGTTGGCTTGAGCAGCGTGTTGTAGATGCGCCGCGCTTCGGGCAAATTCAGGTTTTTCCGCTGAAAGGTTGCCGGGGCAGCCATACTGGTCAGCACCAGTAGCATCATACACAAGAGTGAGGTCAATCGTTTCATAGCTGTTATAATTTATCGTAGTGAAAGTTGGTCTTATCGTGCGCCAATTTATTCAGTTGGCTAGTCGGCGACGCATGATCAGTGTGGTGACCAGCGAAGTGAGCGCACCGATGGCCGCCACGAGCAGAGCCACAAGCAGGAGGTCGGTCCACACCAGTTCCACGGGATAGGCTTGCACTATCATCGTGGCCGGGTCGCCGCCCAGTTTGAGCCATCCAAACTGCTGCTGCCCCAGGCAAAGCAGCACGCCCAGCACAATGCCTATCGCTGCTCCGGTGAGCGCAATGAGCCATCCCTCGATGACGAAGATGCGCGTGAGCTGGCTATTGCTGGCTCCCATGTTGCGCAAGGTGGCGATGCTCTCGTCTTTCTCGATAATCAGCAGCGAGAGCGTGCTCAGCACGTTGAACGTGGCAATGATGAGGATAAAAGCCATCAGCAGGAAAGCCATCCATTTCTCGATGTTCACAAGCCGGTAGGCTGTGGCCTGCTGCATGAGTCGGTTCTTGATGGTGTAGCCGTTGCCCAGTTGCTGTTGCAGGGTGGTCATCACCGCGGCTTCGTCGGCATTGCCATCGAGTCGCAGCTCCACGGCGGTGGCTTCGCTTTCGTAGTCGAGTAGGCGGCGAGCCATGTCTATCGGCACATACATCAGGTCGTTGTCGTAGGAGTTCTGTTGCAGCTGGAATATGCCAGCGGTGAACAGCGAGTCGCTGGTGAACGCCCCCATGGGGTTGGCCATGTTCACGCGTCCTCGCCGCTGAGGGGCGTAGAGGTGGATCATCAGCGGATATTCGGGCCGCACGTGCAGCCTCATCGCCGGCCCCACGCCCACCACGGCATAGGCGGCCAACTGGTCGTGGAGCAACCATCGCCCGTCCACCATCACGCTGTCCACATCGGTGAGGCGGTTATAGTCATCGGGCACGCCTTTGATGCGCACGGGCATCTGGTATTCGGCGAAGATGGCCAGCGCATTGTCGCACACCACGGGCATGGCGAGCTGCACGCCCGGCACGTTGCTCGCCACAGCAATCACGCTGTCGGCATGGGCGATGGTCTTGCCCATGGTGGCGGTGATGGAAATCGAGGGGTCGAGCAAGGCCAGACGGCTCATAATCACTCCACGAAAACCGTTGAACACGCTCAGCACGCACACCAGCGCTGCCGTAGTCACCACCACCCCCAGCATCGAGATGATGGAGATGATGTTCACCGCGTTGTGGGTCTTTTTCGACACCAGGTAGCGCAGGGCGATGCGATGGAGGACAGACATTGGTGACTAGTGATGGATGCTATGGAATCTATGTTTCGGTCTTACAACTCCGTTCTTGGGGTCTTGGTTCTTGGTTCTCGG
>JAFYCU010000186.1 GCA_017545095.1 Muribaculaceae bacterium
ATCAGTGGTATGAATCCAATGTTCCACACTTTTGATACACCTTCGGGTGCCATGGGGATGGCGGTCACACTCTGCGACGGGTCTTGTAGAGGGCCAACAAACGAACAATTCGCTCATTGTCAAAGCTATGCAACCTGCGAACTTGAAAAAATACTTTTTATATGGCAACATTTGATATTTATTACGAGGTTCCTGGCGACTATTACGAGGGCGCCTATGTGGAGCCGGTGCGGGAGACGGGCACGGTGGAACTGACCGACGACGAGGTGGAAACGCTTGTGAACCTCATCCGTGAGAAGAATTCGGCCGATGTTAACGAAATCGGACTCGAAGCATCGCATCCCGAGATTTACGAGAAACTGTATCAAGCCTACTATCGGATTGGTGCAGAGGCCGAGGAGATGTTTTCTTTGTGGAATACATTTACAATTGGTGAACACTTGGATGTTTGCACCTGCGACCGCGAAGGGCTGATTGCGTATTGTAAGGAGAACTGCGGTTTCGTGTGTGAGGGTGGCGAGACTGGGTCTGCAGAAGAATGTATCGCCTTCTCGAAGTGGCTGAACGACTATGTTCACAGCCTGGGCAAGGAGGATGTGAAGCGGTTCTTCTACGACCACATGGGGATGTCGTATGGCAAGGCCGGGTTCAAGCCAACGGTGGATATTCCCCAAGCCATCATCAACATGGCTTTTGAGTCGTGATCATTCAAGGGCGGCAGAATTGCCGTGCCGGCCCCAGTGTGAGAGGGAGTGTCCAAACCGCGGTTTGGACACTCCTTCGCGCACTTGTCAAGACGTTATTCCATCGGGGCAATGCCAACCATTTCGTAGAACTCGTCGACGAGGTGCTCGAGCGTTTCGGGCACGGTGATATCGTCGCCTTTGATTGCGATCGAGTAGTAGGAGTCGCGGTTGCCGTCGGTGACGGTGCCAACGAGGCAATGGGGCAGAGCCTCGGGATGGTGTTTCAGGGCTTCCTTGATCTTGCGGCAGGCTTGCGACTTGCCTTGGTCAAGGGCGTGGCCACGGGAAGCTTGGATCTTCTTGCTCCAAGTGGCGAAATCGTCGTTGGAGCCGCAGAACAGGGTGTCGTAAACGGCTTTGAGCCATTTTTGCGATTTGCTCTTGCTCAGCTTGGAGTGCTTCCCCTTGGAGTTGTTGAAGATCTCGTGGCGGAACATGCGCTCGCCAATCTTGTTCTTCAGCAGCGTGCAGATGTAAATCATGGTTCCCTCCTTGCTCCCGAAGGCGATGGGGACGGGGCGGTTGTTGATGAGGAGCATCACGCCCCACTTGCGCTTTTGGCGGCGTTGCTTGCTCATGTCGCGGTCGTGGAGCTTGATCACGGCCTTGACCTTGGGCGCGGTGGCGGCGCCGCGCTTGCAGTCGACGGCGTTGACGGCGGTGAGCGGGGTGTGGAGCCCTTCGAGATAGATGTCGCGCAGCAGCTCGGCAGTGGATCGGGCTTGCTCGGGGGTGAGCCCGGCTTGCGTGAGGGTGATGGTGGCTTTCATGGTTTTGGCTTCGAGGATGTTGTTTTGTGCTCTCATTTTCGAAAAAATTAGATGTTAATTAAATTAGTTGACTCACCCCCCGGCTCCAAAAGGAGCAGGCAGCACAGCTTTCCGAACAGGCACAATGGGGGCCGTTCGAGAAAAAACTGGAATATCTATTTCGTAGGATTAAATGGCCGTGGCCGAGCGGGATGACCTCTTCCTATGATGGGAGGTCAACCTGAAACTCGCAATTTGGCTTTGGGAAATGGGCCGTGTCGTTTCGCGGCTCGCGTGTTTGGATGGTATATTGGGGTTCTCTTTCATAATCGGGTGCAAAGGTCGGTATTTTTCCTGAGATGGGCAAATTTTCGGCCTTAACTTATGTTAAGGGCAGGAAAATTATTTTTGCACCTATTATATATAGGCGAAAATCATAGTTTCCCGGGGGCTGTGCCGCCGACTATGGTCTGTCGCCCTTTCAAGGCTTTTTCTTGCGGTCGATGGCGATGTAGGCAAAAGCGTAGATACCCAGCACGATGAGCAGCAGTGTCTGTACGCCCCACACCAACCAGGCGAATGCCGATGCCTGGGCGTCGTAGGGCACCGAGGGCGGGAAGGCTCCCACGCCATAGAGGGTGAGTCCGAAGATGATGGCAAACTGCCAGGGTCCCAGGCCACCGTTGCTGGGCACGGCCATGCCGATGGAGCTGAGCACAAACAGCACCAGCACGGGCAGCCAACCCAGGTTGGCGGTAAATGTGAACGCCTTGCTGGCGATGTAGAGCTGCATGTAGTAGCATCCCCAAATCAGCACGGTGTAGAGCAGAAACCACCACTTGCCCTCCATGCGTGCGATGGAGGCCAGGCCGTCCCACAGGTCGCGCACGATGCCTTGCAGCTTGCGCACGATGCCGTTCTGCGACGTGGTGCGGTAGAGCCACACCAGCAGGGCCACGCCCAGCAGGCACGCCACAGCCAGGCCCACCATCACCAGCGTGCTGGTGCTGCGCCCGTCGTCGTTCTGTGCCAGAAACTTGAGAAACGCATCCTGCGCCATGAAGAAGGTGGCCACGGTGAGCAGCAGCACTGTGACGGTGTCGCTCAGGCGGTCGCCCACCAATGAGCCGAACACCAGCGAGAACGATGCGTGCTCGCGCTGGGCGATGTAGCCCGTGCGCCACACCTCGCCCAGGCGGGGGAACAGCAGGTTGACGAAGTAGGTACCGAATATCGAGCACACCACGGCGTGGAGCGGCGGGGTGACGCCGATGGCACGCAGTTGCAGCCGCCAACGCAGCGCACGCAGCACATGGCTGAGCGTACTCACCACCACCACCGGCGCAAACCACCAGTAGTTCACGTCCTGGCTCAAGCTCTCGCGGATGGCGGCCATATCGACGTTTTTATACAGAAACCAGGCCAACCCCACGCTGATGGCAATGGGGATGCCGTATTTAACAAGTGCTGATGCTATTTTCTTCATGAGTAAACAAGCGTTTTTAGCTACAAACTATGAGACCGCAATGCGGCTCTTGAATCTCGCATCTCGCGTCTTACTTCTCATTCGGCGAAATCGAGTGTGACGCCGGTTTCGGTCACGTTGAGGGTGACAGGGCAGCCTTCAATCATGGGGTAGTTCCAGCTCTCGTCGTGGCTGGCGGGGAAGTCGTAGCAGATGGGTATCTCGTAGCCCTGCAAATACTCATCGAGTAGCTGGGGCATGTCGGTGTAGCCATAGCCTGGCGTGTAGTCGGTGAACCGCCCCACCACGATGCCTTTCACACGGTCAATCACGCCTTTGAGCTTGAGCTGGTAGAGCATACTGATCACGCGAGGCATGCTCTCGCTCACATCCTCGAAAAAGAGGATGATGTCGCGGCCGAGGATATAGTCGCGGTCCAGGAAGTCGTAGGTGGGACTGCCCGCCAGGTTGCTCATCACCGCCATATTGCCGCCTACGAGTATGCCCGCGGCCTTGCCCATGTGGTTGAGCGGGTGCGCCGGCACGTTGTAGGTAGGGCGCTTGCCCAGCAGCACGTCGCGCAACATCAGGTTCACGGCATCGTTGGCCCCACGCTCGGCCAGTGCTCCGCACATATTGGCATGCAGGCTCATGTTGCCGGCGCGCACCTGTGCGCTGTGCAGGCTGGTGATGTCGCTGTAGCCCACAATCCATTTCGGATACGTGGTGAGGATGTTGCGGTCCATGGCATAGAGCAGCAGCGATGAGCCGTAGCCTCCACGTGTGCACACAATGGCTTTCACGCTGGGGTCACGCAACGCCCACAGGAAGTCGGCAAGACGTTCGCCGGTGGTGCCGGCATACATGGCGTGCTTGCTATAGGCATGGCTGCCAATCACCACGTTGAAGCCCCATTGCTTGAGCACGTTGGCTCCGGCCTCGGCAACACCGTCCTTGGGGGTGCTGCCCGGCGAGATGATGGCGATGGTGTCGCCCGGGTGAAGCGGTGCGGGAGCCACCGGAATGAGAGCAGCCTGCATGGTTATGGCCGCAAGGGTGGCCAGTGTAAGGGAAAGGATAAGTTTTCGCATTGTCGGGATCAGTTATCAGTTATTAAAGAAGGGGCTAACGCAAAATAGGGAAACTAAGGCTTCTAAGGATGCCAAGTAGTGCGCATTGGGGAACTTGGTTCTCAGTCCCGTTTTTCATTCAGTCATCAGCCGCACCGGGGTGCAGCTCTACTTATTACTTGACCTTTTCGCTCACCACCTGGAAATCTTTGTTCTCGTCTTCGTAGTCGCTCTCCCAATATTCGTCGCTCCACTGCTGGTCGGAGCCGCTGTCGAGCATTTTTCCAGAACCTTTGGCTCGATGTGGCAGGTCGTCCTCGGGTTCGTCGCTCTCGGCATCGGGTGTGTCGAAGATGAAATTGTCTTCGGCTTTTTCGCGATGCCGCTCATCCAAGTCGCGGTGCGTGAGCGTTTCGGGAATGCGGTTGCGCTCGTCGTTGATGGTGCGCCAGAGCAGGTCTTTGAGTTCGGTGAGTCCCTGCTGGGCCACACTCGAGATGAACACTGTGGGCACATCGTCGGGCAGCTCGGGGCGCATCTGCTCGATGAGTTCGTCGTCGAGCATGTCGCACTTGGTGATGGCCAGCACACGCGGTTTGGCCACCAGGTCGGGATTGAACGTGGCCAGCTCGTGGCTGAGCACTTGGTACTCATGGCGAATGTCGTCGCTGTCGGCCGGAATCATGAACAGCAGCACCGCGTTGCGCTCGATGTGGCGCAGGAAACGCAGCCCCAGCCCGCGGCCCTCGCTGGCTCCCTCGATGATGCCTGGGATGTCGGCCATCACAAACGACTGCTGGTCGCGGTAGCCCACAATGCCCAGGTTGGGTTCCAGCGTGGTGAAAGGATAGTTGGCAATCTTGGGTTTGGCCGCCGAAATCACCGAGAGCAGCGTCGATTTGCCGGCATTGGGGAATCCCACCAGTCCCACATCGGCGAGCAGCTTCAGCTCCATGATCACTGCCCGCTCAATGCCCTGCTCGCCGGGTTGGGCAAAACGGGGAGTTTGCCGGGTGGCCGTTTTGAAGTGGGTGTTGCCCAGTCCTCCGCGCCCGCCCTTGAGCAGAGGCACGACCTGGTCGTGCTCGGTGACATCGCACAGAAAACGTCCCGTGTCGGCATCATAGACGGCTGTTCCGCAAGGCACCTCGATGATGCGGTCCTCGCCATTGCGGCCGGTGAGCTGGTTCTCGCCGCCGGCCTGTCCGTCGGTGGCGAACACGTGGCGTGTGTACTTGAGGTGGATAAGCGTCCACAGGTTGCGGTTACCCTTGAGCAAGATATGCCCACCTCGTCCACCATCGCCACCATCGGGTCCGCCCTTGGGCACATACTTGGCGCGATGCAGGTGTGCCGACCCGGCACCGCCCTTGCCGCTGCGGCACAGAATTTTCACATAGTCAATAAAGTTGCTTTCGGCCATAATCGTTTTTGTGTGTTTAGGGAGTATTCAAGATGCGAGAAGCGAGAAGCAAGATGCAAGAAGCGCATTGCGCCACTTGTAGCTCGTAGCTTGTAGCTCGTTCAGCATCCGCCGCACTGGTCGCAGTTACAGCCGTCGTGGTCGTGTCCGCAGCCATCGTGGTCGCACCCACAGCCGCAGCCATGCCGCGGAGCGAGTTCCTCGGGGGTGGCATCGCGCACTGTGAGCACCATGCCCACGTAGCGCACGCGCTCGCCCGACAGCGGATGGTTGAAGTCGAGCGTGACGTTTTCCTCGTCGATGGCTTTGACCTGGCCCTCCATCACCTGGCCCGTGTCGTTGAAACGCATCGGCACCATCGCACCCACATACACGTGCTCGTTGTCGAACTCGCCGTTGCGCTCAAACGTGTCGCAGGGCACCTGGAACACCAGATTCTCGTCGCGGTCGCCAAAGGCTTCCTCGGGCGAAAGGGTGAAGTCGAACTTTGCGTCTTGCGGCAGACCGTCGATGTTTTTCACAAAGCCCACAATCAGGCTCAGGTCGTTGCCAAACACAAAGCGGTCGGGGCGTTCGGCGGTGAACTCAAACACCGAAGTCTGCTCATCGCCCTCACCCACAACAAAGATTTCGTAGGCCAATTCTACGTATTTTCCGTAACTGATTTTCTCCATAAGTAGATGTCGTTTTTAGAAATAAAGTGCAAAATTAGTGCAAGTTGAGCGAAAAAGCAAAGCTTGCTTTGATTTTTGAATAAAATTGGCTGCACCTCAGCAATCGAAGCAAGCTTCATTGCATTCGGTTTGCACAATTTTTCCGAAACGAAGCCTAATTTCGACCGCAAAAGCGGTCAACATAGTACAAGCCGAGCGAAAAAGCAAAGGCCATTATCTTTGCAGTTTTAGAAACATTGGCACAGGGGGTAAATGTCCGTGGCATGGTGCCTACAGTACACTCAAAGAGTGTCCTTTGCGTGTGAGTTGGCCGACGAAAGACAGGATTTTGCAAGATTCCCCATTTTTTGCGCAATTTTGCATTTTTTGGGTCGGTGGTTGGCTGCGGTGTGGAAGATTTGCCGTAAATTTGCCGATTATTTCGACCTGACTACCGAAAAAACAAGAATCAATACATACATCTTCAAGTTGCAACAATGAAGAAATACAAGCTAATCAACAACACGCTGGGCTGGCTCATGTTTGTGGTGGCAGCGGTGACCTACCTGCTCACCATCGAGCCCACAGCCAGTTTCTGGGACTGCCCAGAGTTTATCGCACAAGGGTTCAAGAGCGAAATTGGTCACCCGCCCGGCAACCCCATTTTCATTCTTGTGGCCCGCTTTGCCACGCTGTTTGCCGGTGGCGACGTGTCGCTGGTGTCGAAGTGTGTCAACGCCATGTCGGCATTGTTGAGCGCGGCCACCATCCTGTTGCTGTTCTGGACCATCACCCACCTGGTGAAGAAGCTGCTGGTGGCCGATGGCGAAGAGGACCGCATGACGCTGGCCCAATACTTGATTGTGATGGGTAGCGGTGTGTGCGGTGCGCTGGCCTACACGTGGAGCGACACGTTCTGGTTCTCGGCTGTGGAGGCCGAGGTGTATGCCTTCTCGTCGTTCTGCACCGCGCTGGTGTTCTGGCTCATCCTCAAGTGGGAGGACCATGCCGATGAGCCAGGCAGCGACCGGTGGCTCATCTTGATTGCCTATATCGTGGGAGTGTCGCTGGGCGTGCACCTGCTCAACCTGCTGTGCATTCCCGCCATCGCACTGGTGTTCTACTACCGCAAGTTCCAAAACACCAACGCCAAGGGGTCGCTCATCACGCTGGCCGTGTCGTTTGCCATCATCGTGCTGGTGCTCTACGGCTTGGAGCCGGGCTTTGTGAAGATGGGTCAGAAGTTCGACCTGCTTGCCGTGAACTCGCTCGGCATGTCGTTCAACATGGGTGTGCTGCTCTATGCTATCCTGCTGGTGGCTGTGCTGGCTTGGAACATCTTCGAGCTGTATACCCGCAGCAGCGAGCTGCGCATCAAGGTGTCGTTCCTGCTGGCCGTGCTGCTGAGCGGAATGCTCTTGATTGGCGAGGGATGGAAAGGCATTATCGTGGACCTGGCCATGCTGGGTGCTTTGGTGTGGTATCTGTTCTTCAGCCAGAAGCGACTGCCTGTGCGCATCCTGAGCAACATCTCGCTATCGATTCTGGTGATTTTCATCGGTTTCTCGAGCTATGCGCTGATTCTGATACGTAGCAATGCCAACACGCCGCTCGACGAGAACTCGCCCAACAACACCTTTGCGCTGGCCTCGTATCTGAGCCGCGAGCAATATGGCGAGACACCGCTGTTCTATGGCCGCACGCTCTTCAGCAACATCGTGTATAAGCAGAAAGGCAATTCACCCACGCTCGAGCCAGTGGTTGACGAGGGTCCCATGCAATATGCTCAGGAAGTGAAGACCTCTCCCACCGACCCCGACCACTATGTGGAGATGGGCTACAAGCAGAACTACAAATACAGCCCCGAGCAGAACATGCTTTTCCCACGCATCTATAGCGAGAGTCACGCCTCGCAATATCAGGAATGGCTGGGCGACTTTGGCACCCAGGTGGATGCGCTGGTGGCCGTGGACGAGGAAGGCAATGCTTTGCAGCGCGAGCCGGCCATCAAGCCCACCATGCTCGACAACCTGCGCTGGTTTGTGGGTTATCAGCTCAACTACATGTACTGGCGCTACTTCATGTGGAACTTTGCCGGCCGGCAGAACGACATCCAGGGCATGGGCGAAATCACCCAGGGCAACTGGATTTCGGGCATCCCGTTCATCGACAACCCGCGATTGGGCGACCAGAGCCTGCTGCCCGACGACTACGGCAAGGGCAACAAGGGTCACAACGTGTTCTTCCTGCTACCGCTGCTGCTGGGCATCGTGGGTCTGCTGTGGCAGGCCTATCGTGGCAAGCGCGGCATCGAGCAGTTCTGGGTGGTGTTCTTCCTGTTCTTCATGACGGGCATCGCCATCGTGCTCTACCTGAACCAAACTCCGAGCCAGCCACGTGAGCGCGACTATGCCTACGCAGGTTCGTTCTATGCCTATGCCATTTGGATTGGTTTGGGTGTGGCCGGCCTGTGGCGCGGTGTGCTGGCCCTGATGGCCAAGAAGGACCGCAAGAGCGGCGAGCGCGAGGAACTCGGTCATACCAGCAAGGGCTTGGCCGTGGCTGGCGTGGCTGCACTCATCGGCCTGCTCGTGCCCCTGCAGATGGTGAGCCAGACCTGGGACGACCACGACCGCAGCGGACGCTATGCCGCACGCGACTTCGGTATGAACTACCTGTCGAGCGTGGATCAGAACGGCATTATCTTCACCAATGGCGACAACGACACCTTCCCGCTGTGGTACTGCCAGGAGGTGGAAGGCTACCGTACCGATGTGCGCGTGGTGAACCTGAGCTACCTGAGCACCGATTGGTATATCGCGCAGATGAAGCGTGCCGCCTACGAAAGCGCTCCGCTCCCCATGCAGGCCACCAATCTCACCTATGCCTATAGCGAGCGGCAGTACAACTACATCATTCGTGATGAGATGGACACCAGCATGGTGGTGCCTGCCGAAAAATGCATCGAGCAGATTTATGGCCCCGACAACAAGAAAAACAAGCATGGCGTGAGTGCCATCAAATACCCGCGCTTGTTCATCCCCATCGACGGCGACCAGGCCGTGAAAGCCGGGGTGGTGCCCGCCAATCAGCGCGACATGGTGCAGGAAAGCATCAACATCGACCTGACCAAGGTGGGCTCGGGTCTCAATTCGAGTCAGCTGATGAGCCTCGACATCATCAACTCCAGCATCAAAGGCGGTTGGAAACGTCCGTGCTACTTCGCCATGACGGTGCCCGAGAGCTACTACCTGGGGCTCACTCCATATTTGCGCAACACGGGTATGGCCTATCAGGTGACCCCGCTCTATGGCCTGGGCAACGAGCGCGATATCCAGAGCGCCACCGACAAGATGTATGACATTGTGATGAACAAGTTCCGCTGGGGTGGAATCGATGTGGCCAAGCCCGGCGAGCTTTACCTCGACGAGACGGTGCGCCGCATGGTCACCACCGTGCGCAGCTCAATGGTGACGCTGGCCAGCGACCTGATTTACGAGGGCGTGATGGCACTGGAGTCGACCAAGAACGGCAACAGTTCCTTTATGGGACAAGATGCCAAGACCTATGCTCAGGACCGCTTCACACGTGCCCGCAAGGTGCTCGACTTGATGATGGCCAAGCTGCCCACGGCCAACGCGCCGTTCACCGTGCAGATGGGTGAGCGCATCGCGCTCAACTATGCCCGCCTGGAGCAGTATGCCGGCGACAAGGCTGCAAAAGACATCGCCGTGAAGATTCTTGAACAGGAGGTGCTGCGATATGCCGACTATGTGCGCTTCTACCAGACGCTCTCGGCTGTGGACTACGACCGCCTCACGCGCTACGACCACTTTATCGACCAACGCTACCTGCCGCTGCTGCTGCAAGACTATGCCGAAATCAACGAAGCTGGTTTTGATGCACTGCTCAAGAAAGTGCAGGACAAGGGCGTGGACATGCAGCGCACACAGGCATTCCTGATGCCTCAGCAGTCGGCGGCTCCCATCCAACTGCCGGCAGCCGAGGCCGACTCAACCGTTCAGTGAGCCTATGCACTCGCTGGTCGAACGTCCGCCGCTGCTCTACCGCATGCTCTTCCCCGAGACGGTGTGGCGCATCCACAAGCGCCAGCACACCGTCTACCTCACCTTCGACGACGGCCCGGTGCCCGAAGTCACTCCTTGGGTGCTCGACACACTCGACCACTACGGCGTGAAAGCCACCTTCTTCTGCGTGGGCGAGAACGTGGAGCGCAACCCCGAGCTGTTTGAGGACATTAAGCGGCGAGGACACAGCGTGGGAAACCACACGATGAACCACTTGCAGGGGCGCTTCGTGACCACGAGGCGCTACCTGCTCAACGTGTTCCACGCCCACGAGCTGATACAGTCCAACCTGTTCCGGCCGCCGCATGGCCTGCTGCGATGGGGCCAGAGCCGCGTGCTGCGCGAGCGGTTCACCATCATTATGTACGACCTGGTGACACGCGACTACAGCAACAAGCTCACCGGCGAGCGAGTGTTCGACAATGTGAAGCGGCTCACGCGCAATGGGTCCATCATCGTGTTTCACGACTCGCTCAAGGCCGAACGCAATCTGCGTTATGCACTGCCGCGAGCCATCGAGTGGTTGCAGAGCCAGGGCTACCGCCTCGCCGCCATCCCCGACAACCTGTAATGAATCTAGATTTTCTAGAGCTTCTAGACCCTATAGAAAATCCAGCCTATCAAAAAAAGCGTTATGCCCCATTCGCCATCGAGCATTGCTGCGGCCATCAAGGCGCAGGCGGCGAGCCTGGGCTTTGACGCGTGCGGCTTTGCGCGGGCGCAGCCTGTTGACGAGGTTGCTCGCCAACGTTACCGGCAGTGGCTCAAGAACGGCCATCACGGCTGCATGGAGTGGGCCGCACGCTATGGCGAGGTGCGCGACGACCCACGCCTGTTGCTCGATGGGGCACGCACTATTGTGATGCTCGCCATGAACTACCATCCGCCGCGCTTGCAGGCAGCCGATGTGCCGCAGTTTGCCACCTATGCCTATGGCCGCGACTACCACGAGGTGCTGCGCGAGCGCATGCAACGGCTGGCGGCATTCATCCACGAAACCACGGGAGGCCGTTGCCGATGCTGTGTGGACACCGCTCCGCTGCGCGAACGCTATTGGGCACAACAAGCCGGACTGGGATTCATCGGGCTAAACAACCAGCTCATCGTGCCCGGGCGCGGCTCTTATTTCTTTCTCGGAGCAGTGCTCACCACGCTGGAGTTGCCGCCCGATGCACCCTGCACGCTCTCGTGCGAGGGGTGCGGTGCGTGCGTGGCCGCTTGTCCCACCGGGGCTTTGAGCGGCGATGGTGCCGCCGACGCGAGCCGATGCCTGTCGTGCCTCACCATCGAATTGCGCGGGCCATTGCCTGCATGGGCCGGCCAAGCAATGGGCAACTGCGTCTATGGCTGCGATGCCTGCCAGCAGTGCTGCCCGCATAACTGGCAGGCCGCTCCCACCACCGTTGCCGACCTGCACCCATCGGAACAGTTTCTGCGACTCGATGCCGCAGCCATTCGCCACATGACAGCAGAGGAATTCTCACACCTTTTTGCCCACAGTGCCGTCAAGCGCACCAAACTCGCTGGACTGCAACGCAACTTAGCCGCCATCGAGGATGCGAAACGCCTCAACAGCTCCCCCACCCTTTGACCCCGGCATTGGCAATGTCTGCATTATTTTGTTGTTCCGAATTATTGTCGTACCTTTGTGGCAACAAGTTATAGAACAATGACCTAACTTAGCTATACGATTATGACTGCATTAAGAACCAACATGCTTATTTTGTTGTCGGCCATCACGCTGTCGTTGTTGGCGTGTCGGCCTGTCAATGCCGTAACAGCCGATGGTGCTGCCACGGTTTGCGACAGCGACTCGGCCGTGGTGGTGGGTGCCGCACGCACCGATGTGTATGTGCCGCTGTTGCGAGGCAAACGACTTGCTCTGCTAAGCAACCAAACGGGTTTGGTGGGCGACCAACATGTGCTTGATGTCATGCTCGAGCAGGGGCTGAATGTGGTGGTGATTTTCTCGCCCGAGCATGGGTTCCGTGGCAATGCCGATGCCGGCGAACATGTGGCCAGCAGCGTGGACGAGAAGACCGGCATACCCATCGCTTCGCTCTACGACGGCAAGTCGCCCATGCCCAAACGCGAGACCATGGACCTCTTTGATGTCATCGTCATCGATTTGCAGGACGTGGGATTGCGCTTCTACACCTACTATGTGACGATGATCAACCTCATGGATGCAGCTGCATTGCACGGCAAGCAAGTGGTGGTGTTCGACCGCCCCAATCCCAACATCATGACGGTGGACGGCCCCATCCTTGATATGAAACTGAAGAGCGGCGTGGGCCGTCTGCCCATTCCCACCGTGTATGGCATGACGATGGGCGAGTTGGCACAGATGGCCAATGGCGAGGGCTGGCTCACCGAGGGCCGCCGTGTGCCACTCACCGTGGTGTCCTGCCAGCACTACACGCGCCACACGCGCTACCACCTGCCTGTGGCTCCGTCGCCCAACCTGCCCAACATGCTCAGCATCTACCTCTACCCATCCACTTGCTTCTTCGAAGGCACTCCGGTGAGCCTGGGGCGCGGCACCGACTGGCCGTTCCAGGTCTATGGACACCCCGACATGAAGGGACACGGCTTCACTTTCACCCCGCGCAGCCGCCCCGGTGCCAAAAAACCTCCGTGCCTCGACCAGGAATGCCACGGTGCCGACCTGCACACGATGGACCCCGAGGCCGCCATCGCTCAAGGCATCAACTTGGAATACGTTATCGATGCTTACCGCGACCTGAACATCGGCGAGCGGTTCTTCACTCGTTTCTTCGACCTGCTCATGGGCCGCAGCGACATCAAGCAGATGATTATCGATGGCCGCACAGCAGCCGAAATCAAAGCCACCTGGGCCGACGATGTGGCTCGATTCAAGCAAAAGCGCCAGCCCTACCTGATTTACGAAGAATAATCAAGATGCGAGAACAGTAGAGCCGCACCCCGGTGCGGCTGATGGCCGAAGCTCAGGTTATCAGACTATGAAGGACAATGAAGGACTATCAATGGCAATTGCAACTCTTTGTCAATTAAGGAATTAAAAGACATAAGTGCAAGGCAAATGACGAGTCATGAGTGGCGAGTTATGAGTCCACTTGCATCATTACATAAGATAACTGGGAACCAACAGATTGCGAAATTAGTTATATGGTAGGACATAGGAAACACAAGCATTGCTGGCGAAATCAAAATCTTATGTCCTTATGTTCTTCTGCCTTAAAAGTTCATGAAGGAGTTTTTTTGCCCGAGA
>JAFYCU010000187.1 GCA_017545095.1 Muribaculaceae bacterium
ACCCCGGTGCGGCTGATGGCCGAGTCAGGTGGGGCGACGAGCCACGAAACGGGGTGATGCCTAACATATTGGGGGATACCGCATCGGGGGAGCCGCACCAGGCTGCGGCTCTACTTTATCACTGATTTGGACGCAAACCAACGATAACGGAAACCGCGATGAAGGCCGAATCATGTAGAGCCGCACCCCGGTGCGGCTGATGGCCGAGTCAGGTGGGGCGACGAGCCACGAAACGGGGTGATACCCAACGTATTGGGGATACTGCATCGGGGGAGCCGCACCAGGGTGCGGCTCTACTTTATCACTGATTTGGACGCAATCCGACAATAACGGAAACCGCGATGATTGCCACTAAAAAACCATGAACTATGAACTATAAAGCATCACGTTAAATACACGTTAAATAGCTCCACCCCTTTTGCATAAACAAGCATTTTGCTGTAATTTTGTAGTTTGAATCCATTGCACACTTACATTCATTATTATAACCAACCAAAAAACATTTAGTTTATGAGACGATTTCTCACTCTCACGCTCTTCCTGCTGGCCATGTGTGCCGTGCAAGCGGCCCCCACAGCGGTGAAGAACCGGGCGTTCTACGAGGGCATCACCTATCAGTGGCCCATCAACGCCGAGAATCAACAGACATCGAATCTGGCCACGGTGGCCACCGACCCCGACCAGATTATCGCGATGATTCGCGAAGTGTACAGCAACCGTGCCATCCCCGGCACCTATTCGCGTGGCTACAGCGCCCTCGACATCCCTGAGGGCACGTGGCTCGACGGCGCGGCCGCCGGCAAATTTCCTGTGGCCTATCCCGGCATCGGCACCATTGCCAACGTGAACGGCAACATCGACTATCTGGACTACGGCTGGGCGCTACCCGGCAATGTGACCCACGTCTTCGATAATGCCGAGGAAACGGTGTCGTTCGTCGCCGGCGTTGACAAGGGCGACAACAGCAGCCACACCAACCAGACCAAGGGAGCTTTCCACATCAACTTCATCAACAACATGAATCCCACCTCGTGGTATCTGCTCTCCTATGGCTACGACCAGCGGTTCTCCACCGACCCGGGCTACAAGATGACCAGCCTCAAGTTCACCTTCACCGCCGCCGGTTATGGCTCGACCAACATCGACTACGTGCGTTACCGCAACGATGAGGGCAATATGGTGAAAATCGACCGCAACACCACGCCGTCAATCACCGAGTTCATGCCCGCTGGCGGTTTGAGTTTTGAGTGGACCATCCCCACCGACTCGCTCGTGCTGCGTTGCGTTGCCAACCAGAACCTGCGCGCCACACTCATCGAGGCCACCTACGAGGCGGCCCTCGACGACTACCACTTCGACCCCGCCGCCTATCTGCCCAACGAAGAAGGTACCACACTGTTGCTCATCGAGGTGAAAGATGGCATGACCGTCGATGGCCTGATTGCCGAAGCACTCACCACCACCGATGAAGACGGCAAGTTTGAGGACTACGCCGTGAACGACTACGCCAGCCTGCGCGCCCTGGTGGCTGCCACCATCAAGAGCGCACGCGTGCTCACCGACGCCAAGCGGTTCGGCACGGGTCTCGATGCCGGCACGCTGTTCAAAATCGACGTTGACAAGCTCAACCGTTTCTACCTCATGGGCAAGGGACAGCTGCGATGGATCAACAACGACTACTCGGCCAACGACGTGAACGCCACTAAGCCGCCGCGCAACCACAACCAGTTCAACGACCAGCAGCCCTACTACATCGGCGAGAACTTCTACGACCAGAGCATCGAGGCACTGTTCGGACACATGTTCGAGCAGTTCAGCCCCGCATCATCGTCGGGTGGCGAGGCCCGTAACGACATCTACCGAGACCTGGTGAACATGGAAAGCTTTGGCGTGAAGCACGACTGCATCGACGTGATCAGCGCCGAGGCCAAGGGTCATGAGTTCAACATGTATGGCAAAGAGTCGCTGAGCGACGACTGCCAGGACGTGCGCGACCTGATGTTCTTCGTACCCGACTACCGTATGCTCGCCCACGACGGCAATGCCAACACCAACGCCCGCGACCCCAACAAGGCCCAGCGCTTTGTGAACTACAACCCCGCCCACGCGCCCACGATGGCTCTGTTCGTGATCAAGCAGAACGCCATCACCGGTGAGCAGGTCGATGGCCAAGCACAATACGACCTGCACTTGAGCTGGACGAGCAACCTGCCCGACTTCCTGCCTGGCGAGGACGGCTTTTACGAGTTGCTGCGCGTCACCACCGATGCCGAGGGCAACGAGACCTACACCCCTGTGGCACAGCTCGAACCCAACACCTATGAATATACCGACCGCGTGGCCATGCTCTCGGGCAGCCGCGAGGTGACCTATGCCGTGCGCGGCCAGGATGCCGACCAATTCCTCACCCTGCAGCTGTCGAACAAAGAAAGCTACCTGGTGCCCGGCACCGGCGAGGACGAGCTGCTCAGCCTCACCCTCAGTGCCGACAACAGCAGCCGCTTCGACCCGCAGCTGCAGCAGAACAACTACTCCAACCGCTTGGCTCTGGGCGAGACCTCGGGCATCAAGGCCGACTACCTCACCACCGGAGCCGACCAGCTCACCGTTAACCGCAGCTATACCGACGGCAGCGGCGACCACACCGATGTCATCGCCACGGCACGCGTCACCGCCTTGGCCAACGGCAACGGCACCCTGCAAGTGACCATGCAGAACCAAAACGAGTTCACCTATGGCTACCATGCCAACGGCACACAGGCCAACGCCACCTTCACGGTGCCGTTTACCTATAATGCCAACGGCGTGGACTTCGGCCAGCTCGCATTCTACGACAACTTCTCGGTCTCGGTGGCCGACAACCAGCACCCCGCCACCTACACCTACCAGGTGCTCTTCGACTACAACGATGGCCAGGCCAAGCAAGCCGTGAGTAACGAGATGAACGTGCATGTGCACAAGACCGACCTCACCCTCGACCCCGACGGCCTCCGTGCCATGACACTCGATGAGGTCACCGCCGACACTGAGCATGCCCAGCCCGCTGCCACCACCGACGACCTGGTAGACTTCGACATCGACGTGAAGTACAGCAGTAAGGCCGAAATCCTGCGCTACGATGCCTACCGCTGGAACGAGGGCGATGAGCGTTACATCATTGAGCCGTCGAGCACGCCCGACAACGAGCTGGATGTGCCGCCAACGGGCATCGCCGGCAACCAAGGCGACTACTACACCGTGGCCATGAACAGCGGCGACTTCCTCACCACTGGCACAGCCACCTTCGAGCCGGGAGCCACCACCGCCAAGGCCCGCTTCACCGATGCCTACGCCACCCAGAACGTGGGAGCCTACGTCTACGCTCCCGTGGTGGAGGTATTTGCCAACGGTGACAACGGCGGCTACAACACCTACGGTGCACCAGCGCGCAGCCTCGCTACGGGCACCCTCGCCGTGAGCGTGATGCCCACCAGCGTGGAGACCACCGGCGACTACACCCTCATGAGCAGCACCTGGACCAGTGGCAGCGACAGCTATGCCTACTATACCGTCTATGTGCAGGTCGACGAGGCCGCCATCCCCGAGGGCTACAAGGTGGCCAAGCTGCGCATGTGGCGCAAGGTGGATCCCGCCCTGCTCGGCGAGGAAAACAGCGACAACAACGAGCGCCTGGGCAATGCCGAGGGTGAGTGGCTCTGCACCGACGAGGACAACATCGCCCTGCAACAGGGTCAGCTGCTGCCCGTCACCTTTGGCGCCCGCAAGCTGCGCACCATCGAGGGCGAGACTGGAGCCATTGAGGAACTGACCACCGACTTCGTGGTGCGCCTGTACCTGACCCGCGATGCCGCCACCCCATCGGGTGCCCCGCGCCGTGCCGAGGGTGACGCCGCTCGCAACCTGTTCATGGTCGAGGGCACAGCCACCCACACCTTCATTGGCGAGAGCATCGTGCCCACCGCCGTGAGCGACCTCAGCGCCAGCAAGCTGCCCGTGGCCACCACCTACTACAACGTGGCCGGCAACGCCAGCAGCCAGCCCTGGAACGGAGTGAACATCGTCATCACCCGCTACACCGACGGCACCACCACTACCACCAAAGTGGTGAAATAAGAACCGAGAACCAAGAAGCAAGAACCAAGCTTCTGGCCTTCCCAAGCCTCTCCAACGTAAAGGAGGGGCTTTTTTTCGGATATTTCCGAATCCTGTAGAACCGCAAACCGACAATAACGGAAACCGCGATTATAGGCCGAATCATGTAGAGCCGCACCCTGGTGCGGCTGATGGCCGAGTCAGGTCGAGTCGGAGCAACGAAACGGGGTGATGACCACCGCATTAGGGGACACCGCATCGGGGGAGCCGCACCAGGGTGCGGCTGATGACCGAATGTGGAGGCCATTCCAAATCTTCGGTCCTGAGTCATGTAGAGCCGCACCCTGGTGCGGCTGATGGCCGAGTCAAAACCACGATGCAGGACACCGACAGCCGCAACGTGGCCGGGGCTGTGACGCTGACCCCAACACGACCGACGGCGAAACAAACTGACACACATCGCGTTAATTTCCGTTAATTGTTCTCTCACCTTTGCAGACAAACGAACAATTTGAATTAATTTTGCACTATTAAATTAATGATTGATATTTTATTCAGCATTATGCATAACCTTTCGCCACACGGCTGAAAACCTTAAAAACATTATTAAAAATGAGAAAACTACTTACCCTTTTGCTGCTTCTGGTCGGCGTGCTCTCGGCCTGGGCAGGAGAGAAGACCATTACCATCTCGCGCAATGATGTGGCCTGGGAGAGCGCCAACACCGTCTACAACGTGACCAAAGGCGGTGTGGAACTTGTGATGTCGGGTGGTATGAACAACCCGAACTTTCTGCTGATGAAGCAGCACACCACCATCACGGTGAAGTCGCACAACTTCAACATCAAGCGGATTGTGTTCCACTGTCTGGACAACTTCACCAACGACAACCTCGACCCATTCTACTGGGGTCCTACAACGCTGCACATCCAGTACAGCCAAACGCACCAAGAGTACGCAGGCACGCTGACCTATAATTATCAAGGCAGCACCTACGATGCGCTGTGGCGGTCGACCAAAAGCAGCAATCCTGGCAACTATCCCAACGGACTGCCTGCCGGCTACGAGCTGATGTTTGAGAACGAAGGAAAACCCGTGCGCTTTGCGTCTATCGACATCGTCGTGGAACAAGAGGTGGGCGATATGTATGAACTCGTGACAAGTACAAGTGAAATCAACACAACAGATACTTACATGCTTGTCGGTCGTGCTACTGCTACCACAACCACTGGCTACGCCATGAGTGTGAACACGACGGGGTCCTCTGCAAGTGACAACATACTTTCAACACCTGTGACGCTGATTGACAATGGCCTTCGCGTGAAAGCCACCGATGAGACCCAATTTATCAAACTTGCAACAGGTACCGGTAACAGCACCTACAAATACTACATAAAAGCAGGAACCAATTATATCAGGTCACAGACAACATATCAGAGTAATGAGAGTTACAACCATGGTTTTTGTTTGACCAAGGTTGCAAACGTACCTTCACTTACTAGCGCTTGCTTTACAAAGGTCACTATTAATAGTGAAGATATATCTACTAACTGGGACTATTACGCTGACATACGCTACCAATTCAGCAACCCCTACACCAATAACAGCTACTATGCTTTACGCCACAATAATGACAACTAACAATTCAGAAACCTATACAACAATAACTCTAGGCAGCGCGTCTTCCTCTACAAGCCTGCAAAGCAGTATCTGGTGACCACCGAGGTGCGACCCAACGTCGCATACGGTAGCATCTCACTACGCGACGGCATCCTGGTGGACAACGGCAGAAACTGGTCGCAGAAGATGGACACCGTGCAATTCCTCGTTACACCTGCCGATGGCTACAAGGTGAAGAGCCTCGTCATTCAGGAGGTGACCCGCGATGCCAACGACAACGTGACCCAAGTGCTTGGCACGGTCGACATTCTGAACAGCAGTCAGTCAATCAACGGAACGCTCTACAACTTTGTGATGCCAGGAAATGATGTCCACATCATTGCGGAATTCGAGGAAGTGGTTTATCACAATGTTTACATTCAAGTGAATCCAAGTGGCGATTATGGTAACGTATTCCTCACCGAAGGATATGTGGTTCAAAACGACCAAGTGAAATCGTACGAGGGTGAGAATGTGGTGTTTAACGTAACGCCCAACCTTATCGACATTGACGACGAGAGCAAGGGTTACCATGAGTTGTACTCGGTGACGGTGACCTATAACGAAGGCGGACAAACGATTTCCTACACCTACACCGACGGCAACTACGACTTCACCATGCCAGATGCCGACGTGCTCATCACCGCCACGTTCATCTATAACAACAACAATCCGCTCTACTTGCTCGGTACTGCCAATGGCGGCACTTGGGCTCCAACAGGCCCCCGTTTCAACTATGACCCACAAGAAGATCAATATTATATTGATGTCTATTTCAAGGGTGACTCTGGCGATTATGGAGATTACACAGGTGGTAACCTTCCCGAAGTGTCATACGGCCACTTCAACGTGGTTTGGGGTAAATGGAACACCTGGGCCGAAGTGAACTCTAACGGAAGACGCGGTATTCCTTACACCTGGGATTATCTGATTTCTGAGAGCAATCCTAATTATGGACTTGTTTATGACGACACGAAAGCCGACCAGGGTTATGCCTTCAAGATTCCTGCTGGCATCTACCGCATCTACGTGAAATCCTACGGCTATCATAACGACCAGCTCACCATTGTGAAGTATCCCACCACGCTCACCTTTGACCCGGCTGGCGGTGCCACCGCAGCCGAGGCTGTGGAAGTGGGCAAGAACCAGTTGGTGACCCTGAGCGGTGATGTTTATGACAAGATTATGGCTATCAATCCCGATGAGCCTGCAGCCAACTTTAAGTATAAAGCAGTGAAGACCATTGGTGAGAACAGCACTGCCGACACTCCCGTATCAAGCACCACCACTGCTACCACCACGCTTGACCAGGTGAACGAGGGCACTACCGTCACGCAGCTCGACGGGTACAACTACCTGGGATGGATTGTGGCCAACAACACTGGTTACTACAAGGTGATCGACACCCCGCTGCACTGGATTGAGGAGTATGGCGAGAAGGACAACACCTACACCGTGAGCGACCGCATGCAAGGCATCTATGCCATCGGCACCAGCCTGTGGTGCAAGGACCTGGGCGACATCTCCATCGTGAAGACCAGCCCCGTGGATGAGAACCAAATCGACTTCCTGTGGCAGAACAGCTATACACGCCGCCCCAACAGCGAGACGTGGGATCAGAGCAACTGGGTGGAGCTCGACTTCTCGGACTACGACAATGGTGCCACCATGGCCAGCAACGGCGTGGATCACTACATCGCAGCAGGCACCGTGACCGGCGACTACATCGACGATGTGAACTACAAGATTAAGGTCTCCAGCGGCGAGCTCACACTCGACGGAGCAGCCAGCTATGAGCCCAACATCTACTGCCCCGTGAACTTCCTGGAGAGCAACCTCGTGCTCAAGGAAGGCGACCAGGGAGCCTACAGCGACACCTACAACAAATACTACTACATGCTCAACCCCAAGGTGCAGGAGTATGCTGTGGTGACGTGGGCCATGTGGGACGAGTCGCAGCATATCTTTGTGGTGCCGGCGCAGAACAGCGTGGACAACACCGAAAACTTCACCGGTGCCTTCCGCATTGGCGATTGGGGCTACAACATCCAGCCAGGCGATGAGGCACTTGAGGGTCTCGCTGACGAAGACAATGCCGCAAACGAGTATGCGTTCCACATGATTGTGAAGCGCCTGAACAAGGAGTACGGCACGCCCGCCCGCACCCAGGCTCGTGAGGGACAGACCCCCTCGCCCAACATGACCGCTTGGCCCATCGACCTGGAGGTGGCTCCCGGCAGCCCGAGCATCATCACCGCTGTGAGCGACGTGCGCACGGCAGCCCAGGTGCAGAGCGTGCACTACGTGAACGTGGCCGGCATGACCAGCAACCGTCCCTGGAGCGGCGTGAACATCGTGGTCACCCGCTACGCCGACGGCACCACCACCGCCACCAAAGTGGTGAGGTGAGTGAATAGAACCAAGCACCGAGAGCCCCAAAACCCATGAGGCCTCCCCAAACCCCTCCAAAAGGAGGGGTTTTTTCGGGTATTGCCGAATCATGTAGGGACGTAAACCGACGATAACGGAAACCGCGATGCAGGCCGAATCCGCTGTGTCGCGCAATCCGACAATAACGGAAACCACGATGCAGGCCGAATCATGTAGAGCCGCACCCTGGTGCGGCTGATGGCCGAGTCAAGTAGGGCGACAAGCCACGAAACGGGGTGATGCCCAACGGATTGGGGGATACTGCATCGGGGGAGCCGCACCAGGGTGCGGCTCTACTTTTTCACTGTTTTGGACGCAATCCGACAATAACGGAAACCGCGATGCATAACTATGTTTTTGTGATACGTTTGCTCCCTCTCGACTCATTTTTTTCTGCCGTTTTTATCTTCTATAAAAAATAAAATCACTAACTTTGCGGCAAATTTCAATTATAAAAGAAATGAAAGCTATCCTGCGACAAAGCTATATCGACCAGATTGAAAAGCAATTAGGCAAAGACATCATCATCATCCTCACTGGACAGCGACGAGTTGGGAAGAGCTACCTACTGCGTATGTTCCGAGACAGGATTGCCAACAACCAGCATGCCAACGTTATCTATGTTGATAAAGAGAAATACACTTTCGACAGCATCAGGACATACCAGGACCTGAACAACTATATTGATGAAAAACGCGACAAATCGAAGATGAACTATATTCTCGTTGACGAGATTCAGGAAATAGAGTTATTCGAGAAAAGCGTGCGAGGTTACTATGAAGAGCCCGACATTGAGATTATCATTACGGGGTCCAACTCCAACCTACTGAGCAGCGACCTGAGCAACCGAATTGGTGGACGTTACAAGGAAATCCATGTGCAGTCTCTGAGCTATGTGGAGTTTTTGCAGTTCCATCAATTACCCGATTCCGACGACTCTTTGTCTCAATACATTCAATATGGCGGATTGCCAGGGCTGCTCAAGGTGGGACTCGATCAGGAAGACGCACGCGACTATCAGCAAGACATCTTTCACACTGTGTTGTTGAAAGACGTGATTCTTCGCAACAACATCCGCAACGTCACGTTCCTCGAAAACCTGGTTCGTTTTATGGCCGACAATGCTGGCAAAATAATCTCAGCCAACAGCATCGCCAAATACATGAAATCGCAGGGCGAGAACATCACCGCCACAGTCATCATCAACTACATCAAGATGTTGTGTGATGCTTACATGATTCGCAAGGTACACCGATACGACATTCACGGGAAAAAGCTCTTTGAAAGCAACGACAAATACTATTTCGAAGACATTGGAATCAGAAACATGCTTGTGGGTGGCAGCCGTGAGGGCGATATTGAGAAAGTGATTGAAAACATCATCTATAACCAACTTGTCAGGCTTGGCTACGAAGTCACCGTTGGCCAACTCCAGGCCGGTGAGATTGACTTCGTGTGTAACAAAGCTGAAGGTGCGAGAATCTATGTGCAGGCATCCTACATCATAGCTGATGAAGTGACACGCCAACGCGAGTTCGGCAACCTCCATGCCATCAGGGATAATTACCCTAAATATGTGATATCTACGACACCCCTCGTCAGCAAATCGGACGACAACGGCATCACCCACCTTCACTTGCGCCGGTTCCTCACACAAGGATTCGAAGCTTAATGCCGTCATGTGGCTTACCAACGCAGTACTGCAATAGGTGATGCTTGTGTGAGCCGCCATGCAAACCATTGCGTTAATTTTCCGTTAATTCCCTTATTTTTATTCGGCCAAACGAACGATTTGCAGTAATTTTGCATGTTTAAATAAACGTCTGATACGAAAGCTACGAGCCGCATGCTACGAGCTTTGAGTAAAACGAACACTTATAAAACACTTATAGAAATGAGAAAATTGCTTACATTCATCCTGCTGTCATGCGTGGCTACGGGCATCGCATTTGCCCTGCCTACGGCCATCAAGAACCGCGCGTTCTTCGAGGGCATCACCTACCAGTGGCCCTACAACGCCGCCCCGGCCGACCAGCAGACCAGCAACCTTGGTGAAATCGCCACCGACCCTGACCAGATCATCGCGATGCTGCGCGAAGTGTACAGCAACCCCGCCATCCCTGGCAACTACACACGCGGTTACAGCGCTGAAGGCGTGACCGAAGGCACCTGGACCAATGGCACCGCCACCGGCAACTACCCTGTAGCTTATCCGGCTGTGGGAACGATTGGCCGCGACGCCAACGGCGACATCGATTATCTTAACTCTTATGGTTGGGATTTGGCCGCGCTAGTGTATAGGAAATCAGAGTCTGGCACAGTTTCCTTTACACGAAACCAGGATCGCACCAGAGCGTCCAACGTAAAGAAGAATGGTATTACCTTAAATATGTATCAATTATATGGTAATTCAGGCACTACAAGTTCACCAACATATTACTTTAATGGTGGCACCAGCAATGACATCATTTTGGAAGCCGAAGATGACAAATTGATTACAAATATCAAGTTGACATTTGTGTCTGGTTATAGTGCCATTACGAGTACATCAGCCACTGGCGGAAGTGGTTCTTATTCCTCGGGAACATGGACTGGTTCGGCGAAGAAGGTAACCTTTAAGCATTCAAGTGCTGTACGTTTAACGCAAGTGGATGTTACCTATGAGTCGGTTGGTCCTATTATCACTCCTTTCATGGGCACTTCCGAGACAGTAACTTATGTACCTGGCACGGATTTAGGTAATAATGTGGTTTCCAGCTCTTCCTCAGGACAAAAAGCAACCAAGGGTGGTTTTATTGTTGACTACATAAGCGGTGGATTTGGTTCAACCTCATCAACTTGGTATCAAGCCGCATACGGTTATGATGCACGGTTCAAGACCTACGATGGTTATACCATTACTAATATGAATTTCACTTTCCTCTCCTCTTATGGCACCGGTGTCAACAATGATGGCAGTAGACTTCAGTATATTAAATATTGGAAAGATGATGGTACCGAGGTCACTATCACCAGTACGTCATCACCATCGTTTGCCGATTTGATTGAATCTAGCAACTTGTCGTTTTCTGATAATGGATTGTCAATGTCGTGGAATATTCCCACTAAAACATTATACATAAAGCCAAACGGTCAGAACAATCTGCGCTTCACATATATCGAAGCCACTTACAAATATGACGGCCCCAATATCAATTATTTTGCCCACGACAGTTACACTCCAAACGAGGAGGGGAATACGGTTCTTTTGCTTGAAGTAAAAGACGGCATGACTATAAACGGTCTTATCACAGCTGGTTTGGCCACTAAAAACAGCAGTAACACATTTGACTATTACAACATCTCGGACTATGCCACACTGCGTGCCGTGGTGGCAGCCACCATCAAATCGGCCCGTGTGCTTACCGATGCCAAACGAGTTGGCAGCGGCATCAATGCCGGCACCTTGTTTAAAATCGATGCCGACAAGCTCAACCGCTTCTATCTGCTGGGCAAGGGACAATTGCGCTGGTTCAACAATGATTATAATGACAACGGTGTCAATGCCACTACACCACCGCGCACTACTTGTGTTGATGCCAACAACCAACCCTATTTTATCGGAGGCAACTTCTACGACCAAAGCGTTGAGGCTCTTCTCAGCCATATGTTTGAGCAGTTCAGCCCGTCGCAAGCCACAGGCGGCACGGCACTCAACGATGTGTACCGCCTGTTGGTAAACGGCGACAGCTTTAATGTGGTACACGACTGCCTTGATGTAATCAGTGCCGAGGGTGCTGGCCATGAGTTCAATATGTATGGCAAGGAGTCGCTGAGCGAGGACTGCCAAGACGTGCGCGACATGATGTTCTTTGTGCCCGACTACCGTATGCTTGCCCATGAGGGCAACGCAACCGTATCGAAACGCGACCCGAACAAAGCGCAGAAATTCCTGTACTACAACCCCGACCATGCGCCCACGATGGGTCTGTATGTGATCAAGCTCGACGAAATCACCGATGCCAAGCGCGTGAAGGTGGAGGGCGAGGATGCCTACGACATCGACCTGACCTGGACGAGCAACCTGCTCGACTTCCTGCCCGGTGAGCAGGGCGTGTACAAGCTCTACCGCGTCTCCAACGTGAACGGCGTGGAGACCTACACACAGGTGCTCGACGGCAACGGACAGCCCGTGACCATCACCACCGACAACGCGGCCGACCTGCACTACACCGACCGCGTGGCGCAGCTGCCCAACGAGGGCCAGACCATCACCTACGCCGTGCGCGGACAGGACAGCAGCGAGTTCCTGAGTCTGCAGATGAGCAACAAGGAGAGCGTTTACATTCCCGGCATCGACGTGAGCGAGGACCTGAACCTGAAGCTCAAGGCCGACTACTACAGCCGATTCGACCCGCAGACGGTGTGCAACAACTACTCCAACCTGGTGACCATGGGCAGCACGGTGTCGAACATCAGCGCCGCCGACCCCGAGGCCGGCACGCTCACCTTCACCCGCAGCTACACCGACGGGGACGGCGAGCACAGCGACGTGATTGCCACCGGAACAGCAAGCAACGGCACCATGACCATCGCTATGCAGAACCAGTCGTTCTTCAAATATGGCTACAACAGCAACGGCACCGCCTCGGAAGCCGCTCCAAATCCTTCGTTTACCAAGGCCTACACGGTGAACGGCGACGGCGTGCAGTTCACGGGCGACTTCAAGTTCTACGACAACTTCACGGTATCGGTGGCCGACAACACCCATCCCAGCGAGTATGTCTACCAGGTGGAGTTCACCTATGGCGACAAGTATGCCAAGAGCAACACGATGAGCGTCTATGTGCATAAGACCAATATGGACATGGACCCCACGGGCGAGGGTGCCCGCGCCGTGACGTTGGCACAAATCAACAGCAGCGAGGAGAAGACCTCGCGCGCACTGCCCGCCAACGCCCCCGTGAACTTCGACATCGACGTGAAGTACAGTAGCAAGAAGGAGATCCTGCGCTACGATGCCTATCGCTGGAACGAGGGCGAGAATCGCTACATCATCGAGCCGTCAAGCCCGGCCAACAACGAGCAGGACGTGGCTCCCAACGGCATCGCCGGCAACCAGGGCGACTACTACACCGTGGCCATGAACAGCGACACGTTCCTCACCACCGGCTCGGTGGCCTTTGAGGGCGACGCCACCACGGCCCAGGCTCGGTTCACCGACGCCTACGTGGCCGAGAACGCCGGCGTTTACACCTATGTGCCCGTGGTGGAGACCTTCGCACCAAACGAGGACCGCACCGACTACAACACCTACGGTGCCCCGTTGCAGACGGCTGCCACCGCCGATGTGGAGGTGACCGAGTGCAGCAGCTATGCGATGCCAGGCAACAGCGTCTCGCAGTTCCCGCAGAAGAGCGACTACACCTGGATGGGCGACCCCAACGACCATGGTGCCAAGGTGGAGACAGGCGGCAAGACCTATGCCTACTACACCGCGCTGCTCAACCTTGAGGCCGAGGGCCAGAACGGCGATGTGCTCGTGCCGCAGGGCTATGAGTTGTATATGGTGCGCGTGTGGCGGCAGATTGCCGAGGAATACCTGGGCGAGGAGCTGAGCAGCCGACGCAGCCGCATGGGCGACGATGTGCTCATGGAGGAGCTCACGTTCCCCGACATCACCGTGAGCGGCGCCAGCAGCAAGCCGCTGGGCAGCACGCCCTCGCCGCTGGCCACGGGCAGCAACCCCAACGAGCTGGTGGCGACATTCGGCGCACTGGATGTGGTGGCCAACGAGATCGACATCCCCGTGAAGTTCATCGTGCGCGCCTACTACACGCTCGCAAGCAACCTCGCCGGGCTGGACACGCCCACCACGGCCCCGCGACGCATCGGAGGACAGGTGCCCGACGACGCCAAGTTCTATGTGGTGGAGAAGGAGTTCGAGACCACGCTGCAGGGTACGGGCGACAACCAGATTGTGACCGCCATCAACGCCGTCGTCGCCGACACCCGCCAGGTGCAGAGCGTGACCTACTACAACATGGCCGGCAACGCCAGCACACGTCCCTTCGAGGGCATGAACGTGAAAGTGACACGCTACACCGACGGCACCACACACACCATCAAGGTGGTGAAATAAGAACCGACAAGCGAGAACCAAGAACCGACAAGCGAGATTCAAGAACCGAGAACCAAGAACCAAGATGGCTAACGCACGTATGCCGCGTTGCGGACTTGTAGCTCGTAACTCGTAGCTGAAAGAAGCCTCCCCAAACCCCTCCTAGGAGGGGCTTTTTTTGCTGTAGTGACGCGGCAGACCACATAAAGTGAATAAGGGTCAAGTTATAATGTATAACTGGCGCAATGCGGCATAGCATGCGACAGCTATCTTGCATCTTGCATCTCGCATCTCTAAGCCATTTACCGCAGGCGCAGGTGGCGGGGGATGCGGCGTTCAATCCAGCCTTGTGTGGTCTCAATGCGCACGTGGCGCAAGTCGCGTTCGTGCAGCAGCGCGAGTTGTTCCTCGGTGATGGGGTAACGGCAGGTGATGATACGGTCGGTGCGGTCGCGAAAACGCCGCACGGTGACATCGGCACGCGTCACGGGGCGGTCGGTGGTGAGCGTGAGGTCGGTGCCGCCTCGCAGACGCAGCACCAGTCGGCTGCCCTGCGGCACCGTGATGTCGCCCTCGTCGAGCGTGAGCACGAGCCACCACAGCGTGCTGTCGGCCCGCTGCTCGTGACGAAGTTCGCAGTACGCCTCGTGGAACCACTCATTATAGAGCACACGCCGCTGCCCGACGGCCGACACGGCCATCAGCACCATGGCCACCACCGCCAGCCGACGCGCCATGCCCACACGGCACAGCCTTCCGACTATTCTCAACACCGATTTCACGCTGCAAAGTTACTGCAAGTCGAACGCAAATGCAAATTTATTTGCGATAGACGAGTAACTTCTCGGGCTGCTTCGCGATTGCTGTTTCAGCGTTCACCGTTTGAGATGCGGCGGCACACTAGTTTCTACTGGACTCGGTGACGCGGCCAGCATGGGTGCAGGTCCTACGTGATTCGGCCACCAGCCGCACCAGGGTGCGGCTCTACATGATTCGGCCTGCATCGCGGTTTGCGTCCTTACATGATTCGGAAAAACAGTGATAAAGTAGAGCCGCACCCTGGTGCGGCTCCCCCGATGCTGCATCCCTAATTCGCTGGGCATCACCCCGTTTCGTGGCTTGTCGCTCTACGTGACTCGGCCATCAGCCGCACCAGGCAGCGGCAAGTACCGGCCTGCTGCTCATTGGCGTTACCGCCAACGAGGAATTGCGTGTCAAGCACGCCAGTGGGAGTGTGGCAGCACCGGCAACCAACTACTTAGTGGGCACCCCTGTGACCACAGTGATGGTGAACGAGCAAACCGTGGGCTACTACTGGACCAGCCGAAACGGCGTGACCCCACACTTCACGCGTCCCACCGGCAACTACGGCAGCATGGCCGGCCAGGCTTACCTCAAACTCAGCAGTAGCCAAGCCAGCGGACTCGACGATGTGTACACCAACCTGTGGCCGAACCAGCAAGTTCCCGTGCGCGGCGACATCGATGCCAGCGGAGCCGTGGATGTGGACGACCTGAACATCATCATCAACATCATGCTCGGCAAAGCCCTGGCCGACGACTTCCCCGGCAATGCCGACATCGACAACAGCGGCAGCGTGGATGTGGACGACTTGAACATCATCATCAACATCATGCTCGGCAAGGAATAGAGACCAGCAAGACCCGTAAGACCAGTTTAAAAATGCCCCTGAGGAGCCTGCTCCTCAGGGGCATTGGATTCAACACCACTTATACTTTACCAGATGATGGCTCGGTCGGCGGGGTCGCGCCACATCTTGGCCCCAGGCTGGATGCCGAAGGCCTCGAAGAAGGTGTCGATGTTGCGCAGGGTGGCGTTCACGCGCAGGCGACCTATGCTGTGCGGGTCGCTCTTGGTGATCTGGTGCAGATACTCATCACTGGAGTTTTGCGCCCAAATTCGGCCATAGCTCAAGTAGAAGCGCTGTGCGGGGGTGAAGCCGTCAAGCTCTTTGCCATCCTTGAATTGCTGCGTCTGCTTGAAGGCATCGAAGGCGATGCGCAGGCCGCCCTGGTCGGCGATGTTCTCGCCCAGCGTCAGGTGACCGTTGGCATGCAAGTCACCCACCACAACGTATTCATCAAATTGTGCAGCCAGTTTCTCAGCTTGCTCGGTAAAACGGTCGGCATCGGCGGGTGTTCACCAGTCCACCATGTTGCCCTCGGCATCGAAGGTGCGGCCCTGGTCATCGAAGCCATGCGTCATCTCGTGGCCGATGACCACGCCAATGGCACCATAGTTGGTGGCATCGTCGGCCTCCACGTCAAAGAACGGAGCCTGGAGGATGGCAGCGGGGAAACAAATCTCGTTGGTGGTGGGGTTGTAGTAGGCGTTCACCGTCTGCGGTGTCATGCCCCACTCTTCCTTGTCGACGGGTTTGCCAAACTTATCAAGGTTGCGGCGTGTCTCGTAGATGGTTGCAGCCTTGATGTTCTCGTAGAGCGGTTTAGCGGGGTCAACCGTGAGTCCGCTGTAGTCGCGCCACTTGTCGGGATAGCCAATTTTGACGGTGAAGGCGTTGAGCTTCACCAGTGCGTTGACCTTGGTCTCATCGGTCATCCAAGTCAGGCCAGCAATGTGAGCGGCCAGCGACTTGCGCAAGTTGTTGATCAGGGCAAGCATCTTCTCCTTGCTACCGTGGGCAAAATACTTGCTCACATAGAGTTCGCCAACTGCCTCGCCAAGCAGGCTGTTAGGCACGTTTTGGGCACGTTTCCATCGCTGCTGGCGTTCTTTTTGTCCGCTCAGTTTGCGGCCGTAGAAGTCGAAGCTGGCCTCACCAATCTCGTCGCTCAAGTGTCCGCCGGCGCGGTTGATCACTTCCCAGGTGAAATAGTCGCGCATCTGCGCCTCGGTGAGCGTGGTCATCAGCTTCTGAGCCACCTCCATCACCTTGGGCTGTTCCAGAATCACCCAGTCGATGCCTTTCACGCCCATGAGGTCGAAATACTGCCGCCACTGGATGGCGGGGTAGTCGTTCTGGAGCTGGTCGAGCGTGCGGATGTTGTAGAGCTTGGTGTAGTCGCGTGCCTCGGCACGGTCCATCTTGGCCTGCGCAAACTGATACTCAATGTCGTAGATGAGCTTGGCGGCGCGCTGGGCGTCTTTCTTCTTGTAGCCAGCGCACATCGTGAACATCTGCGCCACAAAGTCGCGGTACTGCTGCTGGAGCTTCTTGCTGTCGGCATCGGTGCTCAGGTAGTAGTCGCGGTCGGGCAGACCGGCGGTGCCGGCGCTCACCCACATGGCGTTCACATCGCTGTTCTTGAGGTCGGTTTCCACGCCAATGCCGAAGAACGGGTTGCCCAGCGTAAGGTGGGTTTTGGCCAGGAATGGGGTGAGGTTGGCCTTGCGGAACGCAGCCACCTCGGCCAGGTCGGCCTTGAGCGGTGCGGCGCCCTCGCGGTTCAGGCGGTCGCTGTCCATGGCCAAGTTGTAGAGGTCGGTAACCTTCTGTCCCACGGTGCCACGGGCGTGATGCTCACTGGCCAGCGTGGCAAACAGCTCCTTGAGCTGCTCGCGGTTTTTCTCGGCGAGGTCGTTAAACACGCCGTAGCTCGGATACTCCGGCTTGAGGGGGTTGGCTTTCATCCAGCCGCCACCAGCATACTCATAGAAGTCATCGCCCGGCTGCACGCTCAGGTTCATGTCGGCCCGGTTCAGGCCATGGGTCTGCGCCACAGCACTGGGTGCCACTGCCATGGCAGCAAGTGCTGCTAATGTCATCAGTTTTTTCATAAAAAGGGTATGTTAATGAATGATTGAATGTTATGCATTTCACATCTCGGCTCATCACCACCTTAGGCAATGGCCCAAGAGCTTTCGCGCTGCAAAATTAGCCAAAACAAAGCAAACAAACACACCATTTCCCACAAAAAAGGCATCATCACCACATTTTGCGCACACGCGACACCGCGTTGAACGACTCAAAAATGATTTTTTTCGCCTTGCGCTTGCCGCACTTTCAAAAATTCTCACTACATTTGCAATCGAAAAAAGAAACCATAAAAAAACAAGACACTGCTATGATGAAAAAAGGATGTCTGGCCGTACTGGCCATCGTAGTGATTGCGGGCCTTGCTCTGTTTGGCTGGGCCAAGAGCACCTATAACGGACTCGTGCAGCAACAAGAGGGTGTAACAGCCGCCTGGGCACAAGTGGAGAACGTGTATCAGCGTCGTGCCGACCTGATTCCCAATCTGGTGAACACCGTGAAAGGCTATGCCAAGCACGAAAAGGAGACACTGGAAGGGGTGGTGAATGCCCGCGCCAATGCCACCAGCGTGAAAATCGACCCGAGCAACATGACCGAAGCCGACCTGAAACGCTTCCAGGACATGCAGGGCGAGCTGTCGAGTGCGCTGAGCCGACTTATTGCCGTGAGCGAGGCTTACCCCGAACTCAAGGCCAACGAGAACTTCCTCAACCTGCAGTCGCAACTCGAGGGCACCGAGAACCGCATCACCGTGGAGCGCAAAAACTTCAACGAAGTGGCTCAGGCCTACAACACCAGTATCCGCACCTTCCCCACCAACCTGCTGGCCGGACTGTTCAACTTCGATGCCAAGCCCTACTTCGAGGCTCAAACCGGTGCCGACAAAGCCCCCACAGTGGAGTTTTGAAGTGACGGGGCCTAACGCAAAATAAAGACCTTAAGGTCTCTGACCACCCACTACCCATGCCACTGTGTGACTTCATACCCGAAAACGGACAGCGACGCATTGCACAGGCCATCACCCTGGCCGAGCGCACCACATCGGGCGAGATTTGCGTCCATGCCACGCCGCGCTGCCAGGGCACAGCCATGGAGGCCGCCATCGACACGTTCAACCGCCTTCAGCTCTACCGCACGCAACGCCGCAACGCCGTGCTTATCTATCTAGCCTACGAGTCGCGGCAACTGGCCATCCTTGGTGACCAGGGCATCAACGACGTGGTGCCCAGTGGCTATTGGGACGATGTGGCAACAACGTTGTCGGATCGGCTGCGCGCCGGGCGGCCCGTCGACGGCCTGTGTGAGGCCATCGCCACCATAGGCGAACGCCTGCAAACATTCTTCCCCGCCGACCGCCACGACATCAACGAACTGAGTAATGAAATCACCTACGAAGACTAACCCCCTGCGTCACAGCTGGCTGCTCATGCTGCTGTGCCTGCTGCCTATGCTGGCATGGGCCAAATATCCCGTGCCCGACAAACCTGTGCCGCCACGCTTGGTCAACGACCTGGCTGGTGTGCTGGGCAGCGAGGCACAGGTGCTGGAGGACACCCTCGAAGCCTTTGCCATGCGCACAGGCAACCAAATCGTGGTGCTCACCGTGACCGACCTCGGTGGCTACGAGCCGTGGGAATTTGCCCAGCAGGTGGGACAGCAGTGGGGCGTGGGCGGCAGCAAGTTCAACAACGGTGTGGTAATACTGGTGAAGCCCAAGACCGATGCCAGCCGTGGACAGGCGTTTATCGCCACCGGCTATGGACTTGAGGGTGCGCTTACCGACCTGACCTGCACACAGATTGTGAACCGCGAGATGATTCCCGCTTTCCGCGCCAACGATTATGGCGAGGGTGTGTGGCGCGCCGTGCGCGTGGTGATGCCCATCGCCGAGGGAGAGTACAGCGAGCAGCAGTACCTCGACAGCGGCGAACAAAGCATGGCCGAGTCCATCGCCACCATCATCATCGCCATCATTCTGCTGGCATGGCTGTTCTACTACATCAGCAACTTGTTTGGTGGCGGTGGTGGTGGCGGAGGCGGCTACACCGGCACGTGGGGCGGCCCCATCATCTTCGGTGGCGGGTCGTCGTCGTGGGGTGGTTCACGTGGCGGCGGCTTCGGCGGCGGTGGTTTCGGTGGCTTCGGCGGCGGCAGCTTCGGCGGCGGTGGTGGAGGCGGCTCATGGTAATGAATCAATGGACAATGGATAATTGACAATGTAGGAGCCTTAGGCTCGTAACTCACAACTGCACAAACACACACTTATTTTCGATGAAATCAACACTCATTTCCCTCGCCATGTTGCTGGCTGGAATGCCCGCGATGGCTCAGACCCAAGAAACCCCGGCCGACCGCGCCGTGGAGCGCCAAGCTTATGCCGAAGCCAAACGACTCAACACCGTAGACGGTTGGGAAATCTTTATCAACAACTACCCTGAATCGTTCTACATTGAGCAGGCGCGCAAGCTGCGCGACGCAGCCATCGTGAACAGCTACTGCAACAGCGCCACCACGCTGGAGCGACTGGTGACCTATATCGACGAGGAAACCGTGCAGGAGCCGCGCATCCGCATGTTCTATGCCAACCTGGTCAACAACCCCACACACAGCTACCGCTTCGAACACATGGACGTGGGCTTTAACGGCTGCACCGGCACCGTGCGGGAGCACATCACCTTTGCCGACGGCAGCAAAGCACGCGACAACGTGTATGTGTTCAATGCCCAGGGGCTGCTCACCGAGAGCCGCGTGACTGGCTCGCGCGGCAATGTGGTGGTGACAACCTACACCTATGCCTACGACAACCTGCACGGATACACGCTCAAGACCGCTACACGGCAAGGCGGCAACACCATCGACTATGAGGTGTTTTTCAATGCCGATGACAAACTCGAAATCATTACCAGCGACGGCAGCACACACAAGCACAAATGGGTGTACACCTACAACGACAAAGGGGCGCTGCAAAAGTTGGTCATCACCGACGGCGACACGCGACGCGTGCTGGTCTATAACGACGGCTACATCATCCGCGAGGAAACGCAAGGCCGCGTGCTGCGCTACTACTACGACTACGACAGCGCCACCTTCAAGAAATACCTCATCGGCATCAGCGAGATCCAGGACGATGGCCCGGGTCACGAGCGTAAGTTCAACTACAAAATCGACACCCACGGCCGCATCACCCGCGTGGAAATCTCGCAAGACGGCAAACACGAGATGACCATCACCCGCAGCTATAAATGAGGCGAGAACCAAGAGACAAGAACCAAGAACCGAGAACCGAGAACCAAGCGCTTGGCCTCCCCAAACCCCTCCTACCTCCTAAAGGAGGGGCTTCCATTGAAACCAAGTCACGTAGAGCCGCACCCTGGTGCGGCTGATGGCCGAGGCACATAGAGCGACAAGCTACGGAACGGGGTGATGCCCAGCGAATTAGA
>JAFYCU010000188.1 GCA_017545095.1 Muribaculaceae bacterium
CAGTGAAGACGAGTTGGCCGCGATGTACAAACACGGAACGGCTTCGGCAAGCGAATATAACCTGATCAAGGCCGAACGCCTCAGCGCAGCGCAGCAACTGACCTCGCTCCAGGCTCAAAAGCAATCTCTGTCGAAGATGCTCGGTCTGTTGTGCGGCATAACGATAGATAATCCCGTCAAACCCGCCGACGTAGCCATCAGCTCCCAAGCAACGAATCAGCGCCCCGAACTGCAACTCATCGATGCGCAAATGCGCCTGATTGATGCCCAAGAGAAACAACTTGGCACCCAACTGATTCCCAAGGTGAATCTTTTTGCACAAGGCTACTACGGCTATCCGGGTCTGAACATGTTTCAGGACATGATGAAACGCACCCCCACGCTCAACGGCATTGTGGGCCTAAAAATGACATGGAACATGGGTGCGCTCTACACCAGGCATAACGACAAGACCAAATTGCGCCTGCAGCGTGCCTCGCTTGAGAACAACCGCGAGACCTTCCTCTTCAACAACCGCCTGGAACTGGCGGGCATGGACGAAGATGTGAAACTCTACCGTAACCTCATGAAGCAAGACGAGGAAATCATCGGACTGCGCACCGATGTGCGCAAGGCAGCCGAGTCGCGGCTGGCTCACGGCATCATCGATGTGAACGACCTCATCAAGGAAATCAATAACGAGCATGCCGCCCGCATTTCGCAGTCGACCCACGAAATCGAAATGCTCAAGCGCATCTACGATATCAAAAACTCGATTAACAACTAAAACTACAAACATAATATGAAACGCATCATCGCAATTAGTGCAAGCCTGGCCATTATTGCCACAGCATGCAGTAAGAAGGAGAAAGAATATGACGCCACTGGCACCTTCGAGGCCACCGAGGTCACCGTGTCGGCCAAGGCTACCGGCGAGTTGCAGACATTCCATGTGGTCGAAGGGCAAACGCTCCTGCAAGGCGATTTGGCCGGCAACATCGATGTGACTCAGTTGAGGCTCAAGAAGGAAGAATTGGCCACCGCCGCACGACAAATGCAAGCCAATCAGCAGCAACTGAGTGCCAATCGCCGCGCTACCGACAGCAAAAAAACCGACCTTGAGAAGCAAGTGGCCGTCATCAAGCAGCAAATTGCCAACGCCAAGCGCGAACGCCAGCGGTTCACCGAACTGGTCAACGACGGGGCGGTGGCACGCAAGCAACTCGACGACATCAACTATCAGATTAGCGTCCTCGAGAAACAACTGACCGCCACTGCCGACCAACTCAGTGCCACCAACAAGAGCCTGGCGCAACAGAGCGCTGGCATCGACGCGCAAATCAGTGGCATCGATGCGCAGAAAGAGGGTATCAGTGTGCAGTCGGCTCAGCTCGACGACCAGATTGCCAACGCCAGCATCAAGAGTCCCATCACGGGAACAGTCCTTGAGAAATATGTCGAACAAGGCGAGTTTGTTACTGCCGGCAAACCGCTTTTCAAGATTGGTGACACAAAAAACATGTTCATCCGCGCCTATGTCACCTCGCAGCAGTTGCAGAACATCAAAGTGGGCCAGACCGTCAAGGTCTTTGCCGACTACGGCAACGGGAAAAAGAAAGAATATGACGGTACTGTGGCATGGATCAGCAACCGTTCGGAGTTCACACCCAAGACCATTCTCACCGACGACGAGCGCGCCGACCTGGTCTATGCTGTGAAAATCAGTTTTGTGAACGACGGCTTTGTGAAGATTGGTATGTACGGTGAAGTTAAATTCTAATCACCCCGCCCCATGAACGCCATCGAAGTCAATCATGTGAGCAAAAGTTACGGCAAGGTGCAGGCACTCAACGATGTGTCGTTCACCGTAGCACAAGGCGAGGTGTTCGGGCTCATAGGGCCCGACGGAGCGGGCAAAACATCGCTCTACCGCATCTTATGCTCGCTGTTGCTGCCCAATAGTGGCATGGTCCAG
>JAFYCU010000189.1 GCA_017545095.1 Muribaculaceae bacterium
GTGAGCGCGTTGCACGTGATGCTCGTGAGCGTGGTCACGTTCTTGAACGCGTCCTCGCCAATGGTCGTGACTGTAGCGGGCAACACCAGCGTGGTGAGCACGCTGTTCTCAAAAGCGTGTGCGCCGATGGTGGTGAGTGCTTGGTCGAAATTGACTTTTGTCACATTCTCGTTGCCGTAGAAGGCATTTTCGCCAATCTCCACATAACCAGTGGCATTCACTTCAGTAATGAGTTGGTTGTACAAATCATCCAATGAGTAATGATTTACACCTGATTGATAGGTGTGGTGGTAGGTACGGCGGTGATCGCCGGGATAGGCCACCAGAACTTTGTTGCCGCCTTCAATTTCCTTGTAAATGATGCTACCGGCTGAAGCTGCTAAAGCTGATGTGGCAGTATAGGAGTCGGTGTTGGAGTTGACGGTGTAGCCCTGCGGCTGCTCAGTACATTTATAAGTACCATTACCCGATGCACCTGCGTTGAGGGCGTTAATCTTGTTGTTGCGCATGGCGGTAACATCAAATTCCGTGACAGTGCCACGCAACAGTGCGGGGAAATTGGAACGGAAGCCATTAAAGGCATCAGCGCGCACGTATGTCACTGTGGTGGGGATGCCCCAGAATTCGCGCTGTCGGGCTGTGGCGTTATTGGCACCGTTGGTCACATAGCCGTCCTTGAAGGCCTCCACGCCCACACCGATGATGGTGTAGTCCTTGCCGTTGTAGTTGACAGTGGAGGGCAACCAGGCACCGGTGAGGGAGATGTTGTACGGCCCGTTGGGGTTGGCGGCAAACTCGCATGTGGCGGCATCCTCATCAACGATGTTGAAGAAGAACTCCCCTCCGAGCAGCGTGCCGCTGAAGTCGGCCGCCTGCGCCGACATGGCGGCAAGCAGACCGAGCGAAAGTAAGAGTTTTTTCATAATGACATGAAATTAAGTTCTGCCAGCCATCCTCCACAACTGGCGTTATCGCTTGTGTTGACGGGCGCGGGAGAATGCACTTGACAGTGAACGCGCCCCCTCTCTTAAAATATCGTGGCAAATGTAGCAAAAAACTTTCAAACAGCAAAATAATTGTACGAAAAATTCGTTTTTTCCGCCACCTCGCGGCGATTTGGGAAACAAAGACGACAAGAGACAACCCATCAAAGAGGTTGTCTCTTGTCGTCTTAAGCCTCAAGCCTAGATTCTCTATAGTTTCTAGATTAACTAGATTTCCTAGAAGCCTCGGTAAGCCCCTCCTTCAGGATGGGTTTGGGGAGGCCATGGGCCTTATCTCACTTCACCATTTTGGTGACGGTGCCGTCGGCATTCACCACGATGTTGATGCCCTGGAATGGCTTGTCGCTCACACGGCCAGTCACGTCGATGTAGCGGACGACGCCATCGGCACGCACGTCGGTGATGGCCGTAGAGGTGTCCTGGACGAACGAAGCGTTCAGAGTAACAGGCTCGGCAGGCATCTCGAAGGAATAGGTGTTGTTCTCACCCCCATTGACAGGCACGCTGGCGCGACGCGGCAGGCCAGTGGGGCCGTCAGGCTCGACGTTCTCGGCAGTCTCAACGCTGAACGATTCAACCTTGTATCCATCGGTGGGAGTGAGAACAACCGTCACCACCGTACCCTCGGCCACGGCGGTTCCGCTCTCGATTTGAGCCTCGTTCACATACACAGCCACAGCGCCATTCTCGGGAGCGGCCTCGAAGGTGATTACGCTCTCTACCGGCGGAATCAGCTCGAACTCGGCACTCACCGTCACGTTGTCGGCCGGCATGGTGAACTGCCCGTTCTCATCCACCATCACTGCTAGGTTGAGCGTCTCGGGAGCAACGGTGATGCTCTTCACGCGGTAGCTGCGGTCGACGGGAGTGGCGGTAATCGTCACGGTCTCGCCCTCGGCAGCCTCGGTCTTATCGACCTCCACGGTGCCGTTCTCGATGCCATCGGCCACGGTGATGGTATAGACAGTGGGAGCGGGAGGAGCAGTCCAGAAGCGTCCCCAGTTCTCATCGGCCTGATAGGCGGCCAGAGCCTCCTCGGGCACGGTGATGTTGCCGCTCTCGCTGATGGCGGCATAGACAGCATCGTCGAACACCACTGCCGGCGGGGTGACGGCGTTGCAGGTGATGCTCGTGAGCGTGGTCACATTCTTGAACGCGTCCTCACCGATGGTCTCGATGGTGGCGGGCAGCGTGAGCGTGGTGAGCACGCTGTTCTCGAAGGCGTGGGCACCGATGGTGGTGAGGGCCTGGTCGAAGTTGACCTGAGTCACGTTCTCGTTGCCATAGAAAGCATTCTCGCCAATCTCCACATAACCTGTGGCATCAACCACAGTGATGATTTGGTCATATAAATCATCCAAGGGGAACAGGGTCACACCCGATTGATAGTAGTGGTGGTAGGTGCGGCGGTGGTCGCCAGGATAGGCCACCAGCACCTTGCCTCCGCCATCAAGCTCCTTGTAGATGATGCTGCCGGCCGAGGCTTCTAAAGCCGATGTGGCACTGTAGGTGTCATTATTGGTGTTGACTTTGTAGCCTTGAACCTGAGATACCGACAGATAAGTTCCCTCTTGTCCGGCCGTGTTGATGGCGTTGATCTTGTTGTTGCGCATGGCGGTGACGTCAAACTCCGTGACATTGCCGCGAAGCAGGGCGGGGAAATTGGAGCGGAAACCGTTGAAGGCATCGGCACGCACATATTGCAGTGTGGTGGGGAAGCCCCAGAACTCGCGCTGCTTGGCCGTGTTGTTGTCGGCACCGTTGGTCACATAGCCGTCCTTGAACGCCTCCACGCCCACACCGATGATGGTGTAGTCCTTGCCGTTGTAGTTGACCGTGGTGGGCAGCCAAGCTCCGGTGAGGGTGATGTTGTACGGCCCGTTGGGGTTGGCGGCAAACTCGCATGTGGCGGCATCCTCGTCAACAATGTTGAAGAAGAACTCCCCGCCGAGCAGCGTTGCGCTGAAGTCGGCTGCCTGCGCCGACATGGCTGCAAGCAGTCCTAAAGAAAGTAATAATTTCTTCATGATTGCATGAAATTAAATTTTGCCGGTCATCCTCCTCAACCGGCGAAATCGCTTGTGTTGACGGACGCGGGAGAATGCACTTGACAGCGAACGCGCCCGCTCTCTTAAAATATCGTGGCAAATGTAGCGATTTTTTTTCGAACTGCAAAACATTTGGCCGAAAAATCGCACAATCAAGAGTGACGACTCGGGGGGGTGGCCGAATGTTGGGCGGTGTTTCACGGTATGGGGAAACAGCATCGGGGGAGCCGCACCGGGGTGCGGCTCTACAGGCGGCAAAAACGACGGCAAGGGACAATCGCAGCGATTGTCCCTTGCTGTCTTAAGCCTTAAGCCTCAATCCTAGATTCTCTAGAGTTTCTAGATTAACTAGATTTCCTAAAAGCCTCGGCGAGCCACTCCTTCAGGAGGGGTTTGGGGAGGCCATGAGGCTTGAGTCTCGCATCTTGCTTCTCGCATCTTATTTCACAACCTTGGTGATGGTGCCGTCGGCGTTCACCACGATATTGATGCCCTGGAACGGCTTGTCGCTCACGCGACCGTTGATGTCGATGTAGCGGACGGTGCCGTCGGCGGCACGCACGTCGTTGATGGCTGTAATGATTTTCTCGACGAAGGTAGCGTTGAGTGTCACCGGTTCACCAGGCATCTCGAAGGTGTAGGTGTTCTCCTCATCACCCTCGGTAACAGGCACGCTAGCGCGACGCGGCAGACCAGAGGGGCCTTCGGGTTCAACATTCGTAGCGGTCTCGACACTGAACGTGCCCACCTCGTAGTCCTCATCGGGCGTGAGAATCACCTTCACGGTCGTACCCTCGGCCACGACAGCACCACTCTCGATCTGAGCGTCGTTCACATACACAGCCACGGTGCCGTTGTCGGGAGCGGCAGTAAAGGTAATCACGCTCTCCACCGGCGGGATTTCGACGAAGGTGGCGGTGACGGTCACGGGAGCGGCCGGCATCACGAAGGTGTTCTCGTCAACAGCAACGGGATCATCGCCGTTCATCACGGTGATCATCTCCAGCTCGTAGCCTTCGTCGGGGGTAACAATCAGCGTCACGGTCTCGCCCACATGGGCGGTGGCGGGAGCCTCCACGGTACCATTCACAATGTTGTTATCAACGGTGATGGTGTAGTCGATGGCGGTGAAGGTGGCCTCGATGAACACATTGGCTGCAGGCATCTCGAACTGTCCGTTCTCAACCTCGACAATTAGGTCAACACCCTCGGCGGTCACATACACACCCTCCAGCTCGTAGCCCTCGTCGGGAGTGATGGTGAGCGTGACGGTCTCGCCATAGTTGGCGGTGGCGGGAGCCTCCACGGTGCCATTCTCCATATCACCATCAATGGTGATGGTGTAGTCGATGGCGGTGAAGGTGGCGTTCACAGTGACGGGGGCGGCGGGCATGTTGAACGTGCAGTTCTCGATGGCCACTGGCTCGTTGCCCTCAACAGTGTAGGTGAGCGTTGCCAGCTCATAGCCGGTGGCGGGGGTGACGGTGAGCGTCACAGCCTCGGCCTCAGCGGCCTCGGCCTTGTCGGCCACGACGGTGCCGTTCTCACACTCGGCCACGGTGATGGCGAAAGTGGGCGGCGGCAGCAAGCTGAAGGTGGCACTCACGGTTACAGGAGCGGCGGGCATCACAAAGGTGGCGCCAGTCTCGGTGGCTGTGGTCTCGACAGCGGTCTCGCCGTTCATCACGGTGAGGGTTTCCAACTCGTAACCCTCGTTGGGGGTGATGGTGAGCGTCACGGTGTCGCCCTCCTTGGCCTCGGTAACATCGGTCACGACGGTACCGTTCTCGATGTCGTCGGCGATAGTCACGTCATAGACGGGGCTATAGAACTTGCCCCAGTTCTCATCGGCACGATAGGCGGCGACGCTGGCAGCGGGCACAACAAGCTTGTCCTTACATGCAGCAATCACAGCATCCTCAAACACGGCACCCGTGGGAGGCACAGTGGCGTTGCAGGTGATGCTGGTGATGGTGTTCACATTCTTGAAAGCGTTGGCCTCGATAGCGGTCAGGTTGGCACCCAGGATAAGCGTCCTGATGTTGGTGTTGCCATACATGGCATTCTCGCCAATCACGTTGTAAGCGCTCAAGTCGGCAACGGTGGCAATGGTGTAATTCGGGTTCTCCACCCAGTTCGTTCCGTCGGCTTTGAGCTTGCGATAGTCGCGGTGACGGTCGCCGGGGAAGGCCAGCAGCGTCTTCACGCCCTCTTCCTCTTTATAGAGCAGGCCACCCACGTTGTCACCGTTGTTACCCGACTCACTCGACACCTTATATACACTGCCCGACATACCCGTGTTGAACCACACAATATTGTTGTTGAGGAACGCGGTGTTGTCAATGCTGGTGATGTTGCCGAGACGCAGACCGAACAACTGGCTGGTAACATTCTTGAAAGCGTTGGCGCTTACGTAAGTAATGGTGCTCGGGAAGAAGAAATAGCCCGTACTACGAGCCGTGGTGTTATAACTGGCCTTGGTGCAGATGGAGCCATCCTCGAATGCACCTTCACCGATACCAATCACGGTATATTCTTTACTGTTGCCAGAATTGGTGACTTGAGCGGTGAGTTCATTGGGGTTATCCAACTCAATCGCGTAAGGTATACCCGAAGGATCAGGTATAATTTCCACCTCAGTTTCACTCACGGGCTTGTAGTAGAGTCTTCCGGCCTGGAACGGAGTGGCATCGAAGGGAGCCTCGGTGATGGTGAGCTTCATGTTGTCCTTGTCGAAGGTAAGGATGTAGATGCCTTCGCGGGTCATCTGGAAGTTGTCGCCCGGCGATGCCACAGTGAGTTCCTGCTCCAGCATAGCATCGGTAACCTGACCATTGCCACTCGTGGCACCATACCAGATGTTGTTGAGGTCAACAATCTTGAACTCATCGCCCGCAACCATTTCTTGCGTGATGGTGAATTTGCCATTATCTGCAGCCATCTCCAAACGGTTGGCCCAGTTGCTGGTCATGGTGCCAATCAGGTAAACACCCGTTGACCAGCCGGTGATGGTGAGTTTCATGTCGGCACTGACAGCAAAGGTGAGTGTGCCGGTGCCGTTGACCTTGAAGTTCTGTCCGGTGGCACTCAGTGCGATGTCAGTGCACCAGCCCATGTGTACAACGTAGTTTTGGTCGTTGGTATCGCCACCGTACCACACGGAGCCGTCCTCATTGACAAATTTGAACTCAGCTCCGTTGGGCACATCGGCCACGGTGAGCGAGTAGTTGCCATCCTGGTCGGCGGTCATCTCCAGCTTGCCATTGGCCCAGTCGGTGAACGAACCAGCCAGATAGAGCTTGGGATAGGTGACCGAGAAAAACTTGCCCCAGTCCGGGTCGGCCTGGAAGGCCGAGATATTGGCCCCGGCAGCAAAGTTCACATGGTCGCGGCAAGCCTCATACACGGCATCGTCGAACACCACGCCGGGCACGGGCTCGGTGAGGTTGACGTTGAGCGTGGTGATGCCCGTGGTGCCCACAAATGCGTCGGCGGCAATCGTAGTTGCCGTGGCGGGGATGGTGAGAGTCCTGAGTGCGGTCATGCGGGCGCAAGCCTCCTGACCGATGCTCTCGACAGAACCCAAATTGAGCGTGGTGAGCTTGGCGTTTCCACTGAAGCAATAGGGGTCAACAGCCACAGTGCCCGAAGGAACAGCATAACTGGTCACAAAATTGCTTCCGCCTGTTGTCGAGGAGCAGTGCACACCGCCGAAGATGGTGATGTGCGTGTTGTTCTGGGAGAAAATCACACCATCCTGTGAGGTGAAAACGGTGTTTCCACTGATATTAAACCAGTTGAGCCGGTTGTCCTTGAAAGCGTCAGGAGCAACGGTGACCAGTTTAGCGCGGAACCCAGTAAGATTGAGTGTGCAGCCAGCAAAGGCTTCGGATTTGACTTCTTCCACATTGTTACCCAACCACATCATCGGGTAAACTTTGCTGCTGTTGCTGCTTGTGAATCTCGCATCTTTGAAGGCACCCACACCAATGGCAGTCACCGTATAGGTCTCGCCATTGTAAGTCACGTTGTCTGGGAAGGTGTAGCCAGCTGCAGAAGACAGCTGATAGGCTCCGCTGGGCGGCGGAGCCACCTCTACGGTCTTGGCGTCGGCATCGAGGATGTTGTAGTACAAATCCCCGACTTGGAAGTCGGCCGCTGTGGCCGCCAAACCAGCGGACAGGAGCAGACTCGCGAAAAGTAGTCGTCTTTTCATTGTTGTTGAAAAATTAGTGTTGCCCGCCATTCCCCAGAACGAACTTGCTTATATTTAAGAATGTGGGGGAATACCCCGCAATGAGGCACATTCATTCACTCGTTGCTACACCATGATTATAAATTGTTGCAAAATTACATATTATTATTGTAAACCGCAAATTTTGGCCGATTTTTTTGGCCAAATGTTGGGATATGCAAGAATTTGTTACTAACTTTGCGATTTGAATGCGAAAACGCACCCAAACGGGTGTCATGCATACAAGGCTGAACTAATTATCAAACCTAAACCATAAAACAAGATGAAACGACTTCTATTCATTCCGTGTATGCTGCTTGCGTCCACGCTGGCTGTGCAGGCGGCCGACTTCAACGACGGCTTCTTCTACTACAACGTGGTGGACGAGGACGCCAAGACCGCCGAGGTGGCACCGAAGCCCGACGGCACTTACTACTTTCCGAACAGTTTCAAGAGCATTGATGCCTCGGTGAATGGTTACACAATTGTGGCCGTAGGCGAATATGCCTTCAAGGATGCCAATGGCTCTTACGGTGGCAATTATCCCATGATTTGGTGCAATGCACCCGAAATCAAGGCCAATGCCTTCGATAACTGCCACATCAACTTCTTTGGCTTGCAAGGTCCTGTGACCACCATTCATCCAGCAGCATTCAAGAACAACAAACTGGGCTTTATCCGCTCCAACTCCGACCATTTCTCTGTAAGAGTGGGCGGCACTGAGGTTGGTGCACTGTGGACCCCCGACAACACTCGCCTGATTGCTGTTCCCGGTGAATGGCGTCAAGGTTTCTCGTCGACATCAGCAACCCGCGTGTCCTACACCCTTCCAGCGGTCACCACCACCATCGGTGCTTACGCCTTCTACGGCAACACGGTGCTGAACACGCTGGACCTGGGCAGCGTGCAGGTGATTGAGAGCGAGGCCCTGGCCAACATGACCGCCCTGCGCACGCTCACCATCCCCGCCACGGCCACCACGATTGCCGCCGACGCCTTTGTGGGCACCACGGGCATCACCACGCTCAACATCAACCTGGCCCAGCCCGTGCCCGGTGTGGTGTTCGACGACGCAGTGTATAACGCCCTGCGCGATCATGTGAACTTTGGCGCCAACGCCGATGTGGCCGCCTTCCAGGCCGACCCAGACTGGGGCAAGTTCTTCACCAAGGCCAGCGATGACGTGTGGGTGCTCGGCGAGGTGAACTTCAACACCTGGAGTCCCAGCAACGGCGTGCAGATGGCCTACGACCAGAACAACGACAACTACCACGTGACCGTCTATACCGCCGGAACCACCGACGGCTACAGCTACTTCAGCTTCACCAAGGCCTTGGGCGACAGCTGGGATGCCATCAGCGGCAGTCGCATCGGCGCTGTGAGCAACGGCGACTTCCTCGTCACCGACGAGCAGTTGGGACACCCGTTGAGCCTCACTGCGGGTACCACCGCCTTCAAGATTCCCGAGGGGAAGTGGGAACTGACGCTGAGCCTGACCGACATGACACTCACCATCACCGAGGTGACCCGCAGCGTGTGGGTGCTGGGCAACGTGAACGGAGCCAGCTGGGCTGCCAACGCCGGCGCACTGATGAACTACGATGCCACCACGGGCCAGTACACGCTGAACATGAAGGCGCGTGGCGAAAACGATGGGTACAGTTTCATCAACTTCACCAGTGAGCTAGCCACCGCTGCCGACGGCTGGGATGCCATCGCCAACTACCGCATCGGTGCTGTGAGCAATGGCGATTTCCTCGTCACCCCTCAGCTGCTTGGCCAAGAGTTGAGCCTCACCCACGGCACCAATGCCTACAAGTTCCCCGAAGGCAACTACAGCCTCACGCTGAACCTAAAGACAATGAAACTGGTGATTGATGAGATTCCGTTTGATGTGACCCCGTTCAAGAGCGGTGCATACTATTTCCGCCCCATCAGCGCCAATGAGGTGGAGTTTGTGCATCCGAGTGTATACGACCCCACCCTGGGTCCGTACAGCGGCACGACCGACACCAGCGCCCCCGGTTCGGTGGAGCACGACGGCAACACCTACAACGTGACCGCCATTGGCGAGGGCGCCTTCCGCGATGCTACCATTACCGGCACGATGGAAACTGTCAGAATGATTTGGTTCGACGCTACTACCGCCACTGTCAAGGCCGATGCCTTCAACAACTGGAACATCAATGCCGTGGGTCTGCGTGCCAGCGACATCCACCCCACCGCTTTCCGCAACAACAAAATCAACCGCATCAACACCAACAGTCAGGATGTGTTCGCTGTGTCGAGCGACAATTCGGGCAACCATGGTTCCGCCATGACCGGCGACCTCTACAAGATGGTCGACGGCAAAAAGATTCTGTGGGCCTGGGGCGGTATGCGCCGCACGGGTCTGTGGACCACCGAGAACCAGACGCTGACCACGAGCTACACCTTTGGCACCTACGACGAGATTGGCGACTATGCCCTCTATGGCAACAACAATCTGAGCAATGTCACCATCCAAAACGCCACCAAGATTGGTCAGGAGGCCATGGCCTACATGACCGCCCTGCGCACGCTCACCCTGCCTGCCGAGCTCACCGAGATAGGTCAGGATGCCTTCAAGGGCGTAACCACCATCACCAGCCTGACGGTGAACGCCGTGACCCCACCCACGGGTGGTGTGTTTGAGGATGCCGTGTATGAGGCCTGCAAGGACCACTTAGTGGTGCCCGAGGGCAGCGAGTATGCCTACAGCAACGATGAGAATTGGGGCAAGTTCTACAGTGTTCCCATCGAGCCTCCTGTGGAGCTTGATGGCGTGGAGTTTGTGAACGATGCCTACGCCTCGTGGTATGGCGACAAAGACTTTGCGCTTCCTGCAGGCATCACAGCCTGGGTGGTGAGCAGCATTGAGGGCGATGTCACTGTGATTGAGCCAGTGAATTACATCCCTGCCGGTGTGGGCGTGTTGCTGCACAGCGACACCCCAGTGGAGACGGTGAGTGCATCGACCTATACCGGCGCAGCGACCTCCGTCACCAGCTTGCTGCAAGGTGTGCTGGAAGACACGGCCGTCAGCAACGGCTATGTGTTATACGACGACATGTTTATCCGCATCAAGGCTGGCACACTTGCTGCCCACCGGTGCTATTTGCCGCTGCCCGAGCCCACCAATGCTCCCATGCGCCTGCGCATCAGCACCGCCGGTGTGGTGACCGCCATCAGCGACATCTCCACCGAGGCCACCAGCGTGACCTATGTGAACACAATGGGCCAGACGAGCAACAAACCGTTCAGCGGTGTCAACATCGTGGTTGTGAAGCATGGTGACGGCTCCACCAGCGTGAGCAAAGTGGTGAAATGATTGTCGAGAACCGAGAAACAAGAACCGAGAACCAAGAACCAAGAACCAAGAACCAAGAAGGCTAACGCACATTATGCCACATTGCCAACTCGTAGCTGGTGGACGCGACTGTCCACGTCCCATGCTTGCTTTTTGCATCACGGTTCTTGCATCTTGATTTTCGTGCTTGATTGAAGTAATGGAACCACCTGCAAACATAGGGTTTTGCAGGTGGTTCGTTGTTTGAGCGAAACGAAGTCCTGACAATTAATTGCGCATTGTGCATTGCGCATTGTGCTTTATTGTGTAACTTTGCAAAAAAAATGAACCGTTATGTCTAGAACCGAACAAGAGCTGCAGGGTGTCACCCTGCTTGGCAACCAAGGAACGCATTATGAATTTGGCTACAAGCCCGAATTGCTGGAAACATTTGTGAACAAGCACCCCGAGCGCGACTATCTGGTCACCCTCAACTGCCCTGAGTTCACCACGCTGTGCCCAAAGACCGGCCAACCCGACTTTGGGCACCTGATCATCCGCTACCTGCCCCGCGAGCGCATGGTGGAGAGCAAGAGTCTGAAACTGTATCTGTTCAGCTTCCGCAACCATGGCGACTTTCACGAGGACTGCGTGAACATCATCATGAACGACTTGATTGCACTGATGGATCCGAAATATATCGAGGTTTCGGGCAAGTTTCGTCCTCGTGGCGGAATTTCCATCATCCCCTTTGCCAACCACGGCGATGCGGAACATCAGGACCTGGTGCGCGAGCGGCTGCTGAAACAACTGGAACGAAGTTAATCACCTATCAGCATGAAAGATTCTGTTATCATCATATCGGGCGGCATGGACTCGACAACGATGCTCTATGAATACCGCGAACAAATTGCGCTTGCCATCACATTCGACTATGGTAGCACGCAGAACGGCCGTGAGCGCCTGTGCGCCATCACACACTGCCAGCGCTTGGGCATCCGGCACATTGTGGTGCGCCTCGACTTTATACATCAATATTTCAAGAGTGCGCTGCTCGAGAGTGCCGAGGCGATTCCCGACGGCAACTACGATGACGAGAACATGAAGAGTACGGTGGTGCCCTTCCGCAACGGCATCATGCTGTCGATAGCGTGCGGCATTGCCGAGAGCAATGGTCTGCGACGTGTGCTGATTGCGAACCACGCTGGCGATCACAGCATCTATCCCGACTGCACGGCCCCGTTTATCGCGGCGATGTCGACGGCTATGCAGGCAGGCACCTATGAGCACGTGGAGGTGTTTGCGCCCTACACCAACATTAGCAAAGCCGATATTGCCCGTCGCGGAGCCGCCTTGGGATTGGACTACAGCGAGACCTACTCGTGCTATAAGGGCGGCGAGTATCATTGCGGCACCTGCGGCACCTGCACCGAGCGCCGACAAGCCCTGCGCGAAGCCGGTGTTGACGATCGAACAAATTATTTAATTGATAATTAATATAGTATCGTGTATTACGTCAAGAAAACCCTAGAGATTTCGTCGTGCCATCAGTTGTATCTCGACTATGAGAGCAAATGCGAGAACCTGCATGGCCACAACTGGATGATCAACATCTATTGTCGCTCACGCGAACTCGATAGCAACGGTATGGTGTGCGACTTCACCCAAATCAAGAAGATGATTCATGGACGCATCGACCACCGCAACCTAAATGAGGTGCTGGGGTTCAACCCCACGGCCGAGAACATCGCGCGGTGGATTGTGGACACGGTGCCCAGCTGCTACCGCGCCGAGGTGTGGGAGTCGCGCGACAACATGGCCGCGTATGAACGCGACGAGGAGTGAGTGCTCCCCTCGCCATGCAAAAAGCGGAGCCGCAACAGTTGTTTGCGGCTCCGCTTTTTATTGTGCGGGGGTTGAATCCCGGTGACGGATTACTGATTCAGCACGAGGTTGATCAGCTCGTTGATGTCGGCCACATCGGTCACGCCGCTGCCATCGATATCGGCATTGCCGGCGAGCTGGTCGGGCGTGATGGTCTCAAGAATCACGTTGATGAGCAGGTTCACGTCCTCAATGTCGACGTTGCCGTCGCCGTTCAGGTCGCCTACGATGCCCGGCTCTTCACCGGTGTCGATGCCCACAATGTTCTGGAACTCCATCCAGCCCGAAGTGTTGCGATAGGCCTCGACCGAGTTCATGGGCACATAGAGTGGAGCGTTGGCATACACATCTTCCTCGAAGTAGTTGGCCATCGTGGGGGGCACCTTGGCCAAGCAGGTGACCTTGGTGATGGTCTTCACGCTGCTGAAAGCGCTGGGACGGATTTCGGTGAGGGTGCTGGGCAAGTACAGCTCGGTGATGGACACCTCGCGCACAGCCTGGTTGCAGATAGTGGTCACGCCCTCGGGCACGTTGAGCACGGTGTTGGTGATGCCGGCAGGCACACCCACCAGTGCGGTGGGAGTGGCGAGGTCGCCGGTGGCGCGGCGCGGAGCTATGGCCTCCTCCATCTCCTCGGGCAGGATGGTGCTGCCAGTGGTGGCGTACAGCACGCCGTCGATGCTCACAAAGTAGGGGCTGTCGTCAGCCACGTTGTAGGCCGTGCAGTTGGTGGAACCCACAGCGGGGTTGCCGTTGATGCACTCCACGCTGGCGGGGATATTCATCGAGGTGAAGCCGGTGTTGCGGAAGTAAGCGTTCATCTCGAGCACCTTCAGGCCATCGGGCAGATAGGGCGTGGTGAGTGCGTTGTCGCGTGTGAAAGCGGCACCGCAAATGCGCTCAAGCTGCAAGGCGTTGCCAGTGATGGTAGCCAGGTTGGTGCACTGGCTGAAGCACTGGCGGCCCACCCACTTCACATTCTTCAGGTCGATGCTCGTGAACGGGTTGTCCTGCAGGGCGCAGGTGTCGAGCTTCACCATGGTGCTGGGGAGGTTCACGGTGGTGAGAGCGCAGCTGCCGAAGCACATCATGCCCAGCTCCTCCATGCCCTCGGGCAGGGTGATACTCTTGAGGTTCTCGCAGTAGAAGAACACGTGGCGGCCCAGCTTCTTCATGCCCTGGGGCAGCGTGACACTGGACACCCTGGAGTGGCTGAAGCACGAGCTGCCAATCTCACAGTCGGGGTTGGGCACGTTGATGCTGGTGATGTGGCTGTCGTAGAAAGCACCGTCGCCCAGGCGGGTGATGCCGTTGTGCAGAATCACTTTAGTCAGCGTGGGGTTGCCCATGAAGGCGCAGTCGCCAATCTCGGTGATTTGCTCGGGCACCGTGTAGCTTGTCACGTAGGTAGTGGAGCCGTCCTCATGGAAAGTTTTTGGCTTGGCACCGGGGCAGATGAGCAACTTGGTCTTCTCCTTGTTGGTGAGCACACTCATCGAGCGCTCTTCCTGCTCAGTTGAAAGATTGGCATACCAGGGGTTGCCCGCCACAACGCTGATACCGGCAAGGCGGTTGGAGTCGAAGGCATACTCAGCGATATATTGCAAGGTACTGCACAGTTTGAGCGAACCAGCCTCGCAGTTGGTGAAGGCATTGTTATCAATGAAAATCATGCCATCAGGAAGTTCGATGATGCCTTGTCCGTTGAGGATGCAGTTCACAAAGGCACCGGCACCGATGCCCTTCACATAGTAGGTCTCACCGTTGTAGGTCACCTCGGCTTTGATGTCGTTGCGGCCGATGGCCACGCCCGCTCCATTCGGGCCCAAGCCATAACCGGTGTCTTGATAGTCATCATCATCGGGCGTGCTGTAGGCCTCGCGCTTGGGGGCAATCTGCACCCACTTCTGTGCGGCATCGATGATTTCATACTTGAACCGACCCACGGTGAACGACGGCAACTGGTCGTCCTGGGCCATGGCTGTGACGGCAAACAGCGCCAGCAGCAGCATTGTGGTTAGTTTTTTTGACATTAGTTTTTTTGTTATGGCACCGCCATTCTCGCACGAAGCCGATTAGGTGAGGAAGAGAAGATGAGAATGTACAAAAGGGCTTTCCTCACAGCGAAATAAAAAATCGCTGCAAATTTACACACTATTATTTAAAACTGCAACTTTTCGCCCGAAAAAAAACGAGCAGTTTTAGCAAACGTGTGATCGAGCATCGAATAGTCGAGCAATCGAGCAGACGAGCGTTTTAGTAGAAAAGTTGGGGGTTTAAATTTGATGAATTATTATTCGATTATTTGCATTTAAGGACGGTTGAGATATTACAATTTGTAAGAAAAAGTTGAGGAGAAATTTGGAAGTCTCATGGTTTCCGTGTATCTTTGCGGCATCTTTTTCGGCAGATGAATAAAAAGCCCGTTGAGGGCAGGACAAAACCATTAATATTTATAACCTAATTATGAGAAAGTTATTACTTACCGCTTTGGTTTTTGCCAGTGCCTTGTGGTGCTCGGCAATCACGCTTGATGGCCGTCGGTCGGCAACCACGCCCGATGTGCAACATGAACATGCTATTCAAGAAACCTCCGTCTCGGGCGAGGCCATGATGGGCAACCTGCCTGCTCGTTCCCCGCGCCAGATGAAAAACCCCGTCACCAAAGCCAGCGACCTGGTGGGCAGCTACAGCTGGAACTACAAGACCGCCGAGGACATCGCCCCCACAGGCGACGACATCGCCACCTACACCACCGGCAGTCGCGTGATTCGCATCTATGACGCCAACGACGACAAGGGCACGTTCAAGATTGCCGGCATGTTCGACGGCATCCTCACGGCCAAGCTCGATGTGACCAGCTACGACACACCGCTGATTGTGGTCGACAAGAACCTGGTGGCGGCCTGGAACCAATACTATGGCGGCGGCTATCAGGTGCGTGGCGTGTGCTACAACCCTAACACGGGCGGCTACTTCTACACCCAGCTGCGCGCATGGGTTTACAACAACGAGCTGGAGTGGGACGATAACATCTGGATGGTGAAATATGGCGGCACCAACAGCAGCGGCACGAGCACCATTATCGGCCCGATGGTGAAACCTGGCAGCACGTGCACGCCCAACACCACGTCGAACGGCGTGATGACCTACCACTACGATGACTTCGACTTTGGCTCGGCCATCCACATCAGTGAGAACTCGAGCTATGTGGTGAGCATCGACAACTTTGCCGACATCGCCGTGAACCCCGTGACCATCAAGCTCGCCAAGGACAAGACCTGGAAGGCCGACAAGGTGGTGCTATATGCCAACGACAACGGCTCGTTTGTGCTCTACGGCGTGACGGGCGACAACGTGCTGTCGCAGCTCACCGGCACGGGCACCAACACCACGCTCACCAGCGACACCCACTGGACGGCCGAAGACCCGCACACCGAGTTCTGGACAGGCGACTGCGAGCCGTTCACCATCACGTTGCTCGAAGGCCGGTTCACCTATCCCGGCCAGTCGAACCCCGAACCAGCGATGTATATCCTGGGGTCGTTCAACGGCTGGAACGACAACACACAGGAGCCACTGGTGCTTGGCAGCGACGGCAAGTGGAGCATCACCAAGGAGCTGGAGGCCGGCGCCGAGTTCAAGTTCCGTGACGAATATGACCAATGGATCGGGGCTGTGGGCGATGCCACGCTCACAGTGACCGCCGCGATGGCGCAGAACGGCACCCCGATTGCCCTGGGCATGGGAGCCGGAGCTAAGAACCTGAAGATGGCCGAGGCCGGCACATGGACGTTCACCGTCGACCCCAACACGCTGCGTCTGGTGGTGAGCACGCCACACGACGATGTGGTGGTGGGTGACCTGAACAATGACGGCACGGTGGACGTGGAGGATGCAAACGCGCTGATCAACCTGATTCTGGACAACATCACCGCCGGCCAGCTGAGCGGTGACCCCGACCTGGATGGTAACGGCACCATCGACATCGGCGACCTGAACTGGATTATCAACCTGATTCTGACAAACTGACAAACAAGGCAACCCGAGTTATGTAGAGGCTCCCCATAGCCTCACCAAGCCCCGTGTGGCCTCCCCAAGTCCCTCCTAGGAGGGGCTTTTTTTCTACTGGTGTGATACCGCGATGTGTGTTTCACGGCTCTACATGACTCGGTTAACAGTCCCGCACATGCGCAGACCCTACGTGCTTCGGTCATCAGCCGCACCGTGCGGCTCTACATGACTCGGTAGAAATAACCCAGTTTTTTTTGGGGGAGGCCATCAGCTGTGTCGGTTGCGTCACACGGTGGGGATGGAGATGCCGTCGAGCTGGCGGTAGAGATTCAGTGCATAGATGTCGGTCATGGCGCTGATGTGGTCGAGCACGGCCTGTATTTTCTCGAACACGGTGGGGGCATGCACATCGTATTGCTGCGGGAACTTGTTGAGCAGCAGCTGCGAGTAGTTGCGTTCGGGATGCATCACGGCGTCGATAAGTTTCTCAAGCAGGAGGTTGATGATTCGGTTACCCGCCAGGTCCACATCCACCACATAGCCTGCCCTGTAGAGCTTGCGGAATGCGAGTTGGCTGCATTGCTTGTAGCCGTGAGCCGCCTGTGGTGGCAGGTGGTCGATGAGGCTGCCCTGGAAACGGCCTTGCAGCATTTCGGGCTCATGAGCCACAAAAATGGCCGCGCATTCCTGCACCAACAGCCCCACAATGCACGAACGCAGGTAGGCCACCTTTTCGTTTGGGTCGTCAACGGTGCCCATTACCGCCTGCATGTGCTGGTGTCGGTCGTCGTCGAAGAACGAGAGCAGCAGTCGCAACGTCTCTTCGGTGTCGATGATTTTGAGTTTGTGTCCGTCCTCGATGTCCATCACCTGGTAGCAGATGTCGTCGGCGGCCTCCACAAGATAGACCAGCGGGTGGCGCACATAGCGTTCGGTGTCGAGCTGCAAAAGCCCCAGTTCGGTGGCTATGCGCTGAAACGGCTCGCTCTCGCTGGTGAAAAAGCCGAACTTGCCCTTTTCGCCCGCATAGGACGAAGAGTAGGGATATTTCACGATTGAAGCCAGCGTGCTGTAGGTCATGGCGAATCCTCCGGCGCGACGTCCTTTGAACTGATGGACGAGCGTGCGCAGGCTGTTGGCATTCCCCTCGAAATGGATGAGGTCGTTCCACTGCCCAGTCGTGAGCAACGGCTTGAGTTCCAATCCCCGCCCCTCGCTGAAGTAGGCACCGATGGTTTTCTCGCCCGAGTGGCCGAACGGCGGGTTACCCAGGTCGTGTGCCAGACACGCCGCCGCCACGATGGCACTCAGGTTGGAAAGGCGTTCGGCCCAGGGCGTGTGGGCGTAACGCTCGCGCAGGCGCAGGGTTACCTCGCCAGCGAGCGAGCGTCCCACGCAGGCCACCTCCAAGCTGTGTGTGAGACGGTTATGCACAAAAATGCTCCCTGGCAACGGGAACACCTGGGTTTTGTTTTGCAGCCGTCGGAACGGCGATGAGAACACCAAGCGGTCGTAGTCGCGCTCGAAGTCGCTGCGCACGCCCTCCTTGGTATCGTGATAATGCTCCAACCCCAGCCGCTTGTCGCTGATGAGGCGGTCCCAATTCATTGTGGTCATCGTGATTCTGTAGTTTTAAGTTGCCGGCATCGAGCACAGGCAAATATGAAATGCAAAATTAGTCACTATTTCAGAATCGGCCAAGTGCAACAATATTTTTTCGTTCATAACTATGCACAACTCGCGATTTTTCGCTCAAAAATTTTCATAATTCGAAAAAAACGCGTATTTTTGCAGCGTTATAGCGGAGATGCCACCTCATCTGGTCATCGAAACGAGCGACACATTCATGCGCCTGCCCCCAGATGACCACAACCGCAAATGTTATGGACACATTGTCTAATGTGTTAAGGTCACGAGGCACCGACAGCCCTCGCAGCACAGGCTCCTCGCCTGATGCGTCCCCCGCAGCCCAGACGCGTCAAGGGGTGTCCGTGAGGTATGCGCCTGCGCCAAACAAGCAGTGGTTTGCCTTGCGCGCCACCTATGGCCGTGAAGACCTTGCCGCCGAACGTCTTGCCTGCCACGATGTGGCGACCTATGTGGCCAAACGCTACACCAAGACCCGAATTGGCAACCGCATCCGCCTCACACTCAAGTCACTGATACCCAATATGGTGTTTGCCTACACCACACTCGAACAAGCCAAGGAGCTGGTGCACCACACGCCCGAGCTCGACTTTGTGGAGTTCTACTACAACCGTCTTGACCGCAACGCCGATGGATTCAATCCGCCGCTGGTTATCCCTCAACATGAGATGGAGAACTTCATGCTTGCCACGCGTGCTCACAACGAGCACGTGCTGCTGGTGTCGCCCGGTCGTTGCCACTTTCACAGCGGCGACCTGGTGCGCGTGACCGAAGGCGTGTTTTGCGGTGTGGAGGGACGTGTGGCGCGTGTGGCCGGCCAGCAGCGCGTGGTGCTCGAGGTGACCGGCATAGGACTGGTGACAACAGCCTATGTGCCGACAGCTTTCCTCGAACCAGTGGTTTAAAGATGCGAGATGCGCATTGCATTAACATAGAGGACATAGAATCCATAGAGGCCATAAATCACCTATTTTTGCGTTAGCCACCAGCATCACTGATAACTGAAAACTGAAAACCGATAACTGAAAACCGATAACTGAAAACCGATAACTGAAAACCGATAACTGAAAACCGATAACTGAAAACTGATAACTGATATGAGCAAATATCTTGACTACTTGCAGCAACTGCCTGGCGGTGTGCTGCACATTGCACAGTCGTTTGCCACCGACAACAAGTGCCCTGAGATTGAGCCGGCTCACCTGCTTCGTGCGTTGCTGCACAAGAATGCCGGACTGTACAACTTCATCGAGGACACCCTCAATGAGGACTATTACTATATGGTGGACTGGGCCGACATGCGCATCCAGCAGTGCCCTCGCTCGCCCTATGGCATGAAAGGCGTGGAGCTATCGCACGACACGCAGAGCGTGGTGAAAGAGGCGATGAACCTGGGCGAGAAGCTCGGCATAGGCGAGCCCAGCCTGGTGTGCCTGCTGGCCTCGTTGCTCTCGCCGGGCGTGGGTTTCAGCTATGAGCAGCTCAAGACCATGCCGTTGCAACCCGAGAAAGTGCTTGCCACGCTGGGCGAGGGGGCCGCTATGCCATCGCCCGCCGCGAGCGTGAACGCAGGCGGAACAGCTTCATCGGCCTCGCTGGGCAATGTGCCACAGGGGCTGTGCACCTCACTGCTGGCCGACCCCCCCAAAGAGGCGATGATTGGCTTCGACGAGAAGATACGCGCCATCATCGAGGTGCTCGCGCGCAAAGACCGCGCCAACGTGCTCATCGTGGGCGAGACCGGTGTGGGCAAGACGAGCCTGATAGGCGAGCTCACGCGCCGCATTGCCGCCAAGCAGGTGCCCGCCTCGCTCGAAGCCCTGCAGCCTCATGAGCTGGACCTGATCATGCTCAGCCAAGGCGTGAGCTACAAAGGCGAGATTGAGGACCGCTTCAAGCAAGTGACCGAGTCGCTCACCGCTCTGAGCCAGCCGCTGCTGGTGATTGAGAACTTCCACCGCGTGGAGGACAAGCAGTCGCTGCTGGCCGGCATCCTGCCGGGCATTAAACGCCTGCTGCAACAGAACAACCTGCAGGTGCTGGTGACGGCCACCGTGGATGGCTACACCAAGGACATCGAGAAAGACAAAGAGCTGACGGCCTATTTCGAGAAAATCACCCTCGACGAGCCTGGCGAGGAGCTTGCCATCGACATCCTGAAGAGCAAATGCACCGACTATGAGGAGTTCCACCACCTGCCCATCGACGACGATGTACCCGCCGAAATCGTGCGTCTGGCCAAGCGCTATATGCCCGAGCGGCACCTGCCGTCGTCGGCTCTTGACCTGCTCGACCGCGCGATGGCCTCGGTGAAGGTGACCAACGAACTGGCCGCTCTCGATGGTGGCGAGGGATCCCCCGTGACCGAGCGTCTGGCAAAGGACGCCGTGCGCGATGTAGTGGCCAAGATGACCGGCATTCCCATGGGCAACATCCAGAGCGAGGAGCGCGAGAAGCTCACCGGAGCCGAAGAGATTCTGCACCGCCGCGTGGTGGGACAGAACCATGCCATCAAGAGCATCCTCGACGCCATCTATGAGTCGCGTTCGGGACTGAACAAGAAAGGACAGCCTATGGGTTCGTTCTTCTTCCTCGGCCCCACGGGCACAGGCAAGACCGAGCTGGCGAAGTCGCTGGCCGAGTTCCTGTTCAACGACGAGACGAGCATCCTGCGCTTCGACATGAGCGAATACAAGGAAGAGCACTCAGTGGCCCTGCTCTACGGCGCACCTCCGGGCTATGTGGGCTACGAAGAGGGCGGCCTGCTAGTGAACCAAATCCGTCAGCACCCCTACAGCGTGGTGCTCTTCGACGAGATTGAGAAGGCTCACCGCTCGGTGTTCGACCTGTTCCTGCAAATCCTTGACGAGGGCAAGCTGCACGACCGTCTGGGCCGTGTGGGCGACTTCAGCAATGCGCTGATTATCTTCACGAGCAACATCGGCAGCGACTACATCTTCAAGTCGTTCGAGGAGGGCAAGGTGCCCACCCACGACCAGATGCTCGAGGTGATGCAAGGCCAGTTCCGCCCCGAGTTCCTGGCACGCCTCACCGAGATTGTGCCGTTCTCGCCCATCACCACCGAGATGATCGACCGCATCTTCGACATACACATCAAGAACCTGCTCAAGACGCTCAACGAGCAGAACATCAGTCTGGTGATCGACGACACGGCACGGCAGTATGTGACCCGCGTGGGCTTCAACGCACACTATGGCGCACGCCCCATCCTGGGCATCATCCGCAAGGAGATCCGCCGCCCGCTGTCGAAGCTCATCATCGCCGGCGACATCAACCCGGGCGACACGGTGACCATGCGCTTCGACGAGGAGCAGAACGCCATCACCTGGGACATCGACACACCGGATTAATTGATAATTGACAATTCTTAATTATTGATTGACCATAGATAAGACGAAATATATTAACACTATAAACACTAAAGATTATGGCAAGAAAAACAGTGATTACCAAGGTACTCGATGCTGAAGCCCAGGACGGGATTATCGAGTTTCCGCAGAACCGCACCCTGTATGTAGACCAGTTTACCGACGAGGCCCCTACGACCGATGAGGAACGTGAGGGCTTCAAGGTCAAGAGCATGAAGGAGGTGTTTGAGCACTACCAGCCCAAAAAGGACGGCGTGGCCATGGAGACCGAGGACGGCGGCACAGCCTACGAAGACTTCGAGTTCCGCAGCATCAAGGACTTCGACGACGAAGCGCTGATAGCCCAAAGCGGCCTGCTGAGCAGCGAGCAGGGCAAGATTGATGCCCTGAATGCCGTGATTCGTCAGCTGGAGAAGAACAAAGCCCTGCGCAACACGCTCAAGGATGCCGCCGCCCGTGGCAACCTGGCCAACGCGCTCAAGGCCCTCCTTGCCGAACTCGAAGACGCTGAGTAACGAGTAACGAGTGAAGAGTAACTCATGACTTAAAACTGAAAACTTAAAACTAAAAAACAGATATGGCAGCAGAAGAAATGCAAAAACAGACCCAGAGCGAGGCTGGAGAGCTTCGCGAACGGGTAAAGATTGAGAACCCTGCGGGGTTGCTTCAGGAGAGCCTTGCCGGACTGAACAAGCAAGGCGGCTTCCAGCTGGTGAAAGGCCTGATCAAGGGCGTGGAGAACATGGATCCGCGCCGCAAGGCTCAGAAGAACATTTTCCTGAACGAGGCCCCCTATGCCGATGCACGGCGCAAGCTGCGCAACGAGCTGGAGATGTGGGTGAAGATTCTAGAAGAAGGCGGCAGTGACCCGCAGCAGATTATCGAAAGCTGCACACGCGACCGCGCCAAGGCTGAGGAGAACATGAAAAACAACCTGTTCAACCTGCACGAGGAGGTCAAGCAGCTTGAGATTACCTATCGCTCGCTCGACTCGTTCTTCGCCAACGCCGGACAGGGCAAGGTGGAGTGCCTCACACTGATGAACGTGAGCAAGGACGACCTTGCGGACCACGACAGCGACGACACCAAGGCCATCCGCGACGAACTGGAGCGGTACTACGACCGCCTGAGCCTGAAGAACAACTACAGCCTGATGGTGATGCCCGGCTATCTGGGCGATGCCAGCACGCTGCGCATGTGGGGACAGAGTGCCTACCGCAACAAGGTGATCATGGTAACCGACTTCCGCGACAGCCTGAACTTTGAGATGCTCAAGGAAGAGCTTGACGACGCCAATCTGCAAAGTCAGGATGCCTACATGGCCAACGTGGTGATGACGTGCAACTACCTGCTGGGCCGCAAGCGTTCGGAGATTGCCGACGAGGACGACGACCTGTATGTACCCGGCTCGGCAGCGCTAGCCGGCCGCATGACCAACACCGATGACATCGTGATTGCCCAGGGAGCCGCCGGCAAGAAGTATGGCACGCTCGACAACGTGAAAGGTGCCCGCATGAACCTGCGCAAGAGCGAGATTGCCGCCCTGATCGACCTGGGTGTGATTCCCATGGTGGAGGAGGAAGGCCGCACCATGGCATTCAGCAACCGCTCGCTCTACAACGGAGCCACAATGGGTCTGCAAGAGTATCCCATCGTGCGCGTGTTTGACTGGATTGGCAAAGTGTTCCAGAACTTCTTCAACGACGAGGCCTTCACCAACTGGAACTCACAGGTCAAGGCCGAGCTCACCGAGGCCGTTCACGACTTCCTGAGCGACTACAAAGGCCCTGGCAAGCTCATCGAGAACTACAACCTGAAAGGCATCAACCAGGATCCCAAGACCAAGGACATCAACATCCAGGTGGAACTGAAACCGTTCTTCGCAGCGAAGAACTTCCTGATCGAGCTCACCGGCCACAACGGCACCGCTGGCGCCGAGTGGGACCAGAACGTGAGCTAAGCGAATCTGAAAAAAGTTGGTAAAATTAGACATAAGAAACATAAGCATTAGACTGCGGTTGACATAAGAACATAAGCAAGGAAATAAGGGTTTAGTCATCAAGAGATTAGTTTAAAACACTTTGATACTTGCCATTTTAAAACCCATATTTGAGTTTCTGTAAATCAGGTCGAATCGCATCAAGTCAATTTTACCGACCCTCAACCAACGAGAACAAGAACCCTACAACAAGTTTCTAACCCTTTAACACAAAAACATTATGGCAACAAGAACCGCAACCATCAACGCTGACGGCATTGCCGAACGCGAAGTGATCTACGTTCGTTACGAACTCAATCAGCAAACCGACGTCGAGGGTCAGCCCACGGGCACCACACGCGGTGGCAAGATTCATGTGAAGGTGAAATCGAACGACGACGGCAACACCGACATTCTGGAGTGGATGATCGACACCTACATGAGCAAGAGCGGCAAAATCAGCTACCCCAACCGTCAAGGAGGCGAGATGAAGAACCTGAGCTTCAAGGAGGGGTATGTGGTGGAGTATGCCGAGACCTATGACTCGACCAACTCGCTGCTGCAGTTCGAGGAGTTCACCATCTCGGCCAAGGAGATCCAGGTGGGCAACGCTCGTCACAACAACCGCTGGACCATCGACAACTAAAGTGTAATTAGCGTGGCGACCGCTTCGCTGGTGCACACGCACACCTGGCGCGAGACACCAGTGAAGCGGTTGGTCCACCTTTAATCTCACTGCTATGGCCTTACAAGGAAAGTTGAAAATCGCCGGCCGCACCTATGGTGTGGTTGAGTGCGCCTATGAGTTCAACCAGCAGGTTGACGAAACAGGCAAGCCCACGTCGCGTCCTATGGGTGGAAGAATCACGTTTGTAATACCCTCGACCAGCGACGACGACCTGTTCTTTCACAAATGGATGTTCCACAAAACCGAGGTCTATTCGGGTGTGTTCCGCTTTGTGGTGTTCAGCAACAGCAACAAGCGCAGCTATCGCACGGTGGCCTTTGCCAATGCCTATTGCGTGCAGTTGAAGGACTATTTCAACGACAACGACAGCAAACTCATGTACACCACCATCACCCTCAGTGCCCAAGGCATACGCGTTGGCGCGGTGGACCAGGCCATATTCTTCAACGAGTGGGACGAGAAACAGGGCTCGGACTTACACTTCGAACAATGGGCCGCAGAGAAATTCAGCAGCATGGGCAGCAACATCGGCAGCCGGCTTTAGGGAAGTTTATTTGATAAGACAGAAGCTATAGAAAACGAATCATAACTCAACCATTTTACCCCCCTCTCATCCCGTGTCAACATCGATCAAGAACATCATGGTGGCCATCGACGGCACCTCGTCGCAGGGTTTCGACATTGAGCTTGGCGGCATCTTTTATCACATGGAGCAGTTCACGCTCAGCGAGCAACTGTTGCGTCCCTCATCGCTGTCGCTCACGCTTCACCGCGGCCCAGAGGAGCATCTGCAAGACGTGCAGTTCCAGGTGTGCGGCGACATCATCGGCAAAGACATCACGCTCAGGCTCGACACCGAGAACATCGAGCAGGAGTCGCTGGGTTCGGGCGGCGTGAAAACCGCCGTGGTGTCGTTCAGCGGTGTGATCACCTCGGCCTCGGGCAGCCGCTCGGGCACCGAGTTCCGCATCAATGTGGAGGCACGCAGCCACGATGCGCTGCTCGACGACAACCCCACCTGCAAGTCGTTTGAACAGATGACGCTCGACGACATCGTTGGCGATGTGGTGAATGACTACCGTGGCGAGCTAACGAGCTGTGTGGCATCGCGATTCACCGAGGTGATTCCCTACTGCGTGCAGTATAACGAGACCAACTACCAATTCCTGCAACGATTGGCACAACGCTACGGCGAATGGCTCTACCACGACGGCAGCCAGCTGGTGTTTGGCAATATGGTTGAGCGTGACCAAGTCACCCTCGCCTACCCCGGACAGGACATTTCGAACTATCAGGTGGACTTGCGCATTGAGCATGTGACGTTCCAGCACACGGCCTCGTCCTATAACGCCTTCGACAGCGAGCAGCGCGAAGGCCTTCCCGAGATGCAACGCAGCTACAACACGCTGAGCGACCAGGTGTTCGAAGCGTCGCAGCAGCGTTTTTGCAAAGCCACCCTTCAGAACCTGCACTCCGGCGGCTATGCCGACAACGACGGCCGGCAGACCGTGCTCGACATATCCACGAAGACGCAGGCACGGGGCGAAAAGGCCGGCATGGTGACCTACAGCGGCACCACCTACAGCTCGCGGCTGCACATCGGCGTCATTCTGGTGGTGCGCGACAACTACCTCACCGACTACGGCAACGCCTCGCACAGCGATGTGGAGCAGGACGAGATTCTCATCACCGGCGTGATGCACATGTTCGACGACCAGTGCGCCTACCGCAACTCGTTCACCGGCATTCCGAGCAAGTGCGACTGGCCACCTTATTATATTAGCGACATCTACCCCGTGTCGCCCGCCTGCCGTGCTCGCGTGACCGATACCGAAGACCCCAACGCCCTGGGGCGCGTGCGCGTGCAATTTGACTGGCAGGCTCAGCTCGACCCCGAGATGATGACACCGTGGCTGCGTATCGCCCAGCCCTATGCCGGCGGCGGCAAGGGGTTCAGCTTCATCCCCGAAGTTGGCGAGGAGGTGATGGTGGACTTCGAGGGCGGCAATGCCGAGCGCCCCTATGTGAGCGGGGCGCTGTACAACGGCCCGGGCAACCCCGACGGCGGCTGGCTGCCAGGCAACAACCAGGTGAAAGCCATCCGCACGCGCAACGGACACACCATCGAGATTTGGGACAAGGGCAGCGGCGGCTACATTCGCATCTACGACAATGAAAAGGAGAACTACATACTTACTTTCTCCACCGACGAAAAACTCATCAAACTCGAATCGACCGGCAACATTGAGCTGCACGCCGACAAAAACATCATCATGCGCGCCGGCCGCGACATCAAGATGAGCGCCGACAACGATGTGAGCATTTCGGCCAAGCACGACCTGCAACGCTCGGCCGACAACGACATCCGCGAGCACGCCGGCCACGACCGCACCGCCACCATCGACCACAACGACTCGCTCACCGTGAGTGAGAATCAATTCGTCCAAATCGACGACAACAAGGATGAGCAGGTGAAGCACAAGCTGCAAGTCACGGCCGAGAACATCCGAGTCGAGGCGCAGCAGAAACTCATGGAATATTCCACCACCCATCATGCCAAGGCTCAGAACGACATGGCCTTGAACGCCAGTGCCAAAATCGACATCAAAGCCGCCATCGTGAAGGTGAACTGACAGTGTTATCAACCCTTATATCGACATCCCTACCCTACCATGTCTGATTCCTACGTTTGTGCCGGTGCCATCATGAAGTGCACCTTTGGTGCGCTGCCGGGTCGGTTAGTTGTCCTGCCCGACCGCACAGTGTGGCTTGCCGGCCAGCCCATGGCCAACATCATGGACTCGAAGCCCGTGGCCAACATCCCCAGCTTTGGTCCATGCAGTGCGCCCACCTATCCTCCCACGGCCTCGGCAACGGCGGCCGCGATGGGCACGCTCACACCCATGCCCTGCGTTCCCGGCACCAGCAGCCCCTGGGTGCCCGGCAAGCCCGACTTGCTAGTCCAGAACTCCCCTGCCCTGCTCCGCAGCTGCAAGTGCATGTGCCAGTGGGGTGGCGTGATCAGTATCGAGCAAGACGGCCAAATCGCCGAAGGGACACAAGATGTAATCAAAGAGATGAAAGCGACCTTTCCAAAATAAAAACAGGACGAGCGCAATAAAGATTTCTGGACAACAAACAACTGTTGGCTTTCCAACAAGCATCGAATAGTATGGGACTGAACACAGTGGGCGGCAGCGAGGCCGCCACCTCCAGCGCAAGCGAGTCGCAGAAGAGCAAGCGCGACATACACGTGAGCGTGTTTCTGTCCATTTTCGAGCAGAACACCCTCATTTCGTACAACGACGGCTATTGCCCAGATGAGGTGAAGAATAATGGTTCCTGCCATTTCGTGCACACACGGGTGAAAGACGAGAAGGGGGTGGCCATGTCGCACAAAGACCAGGAATGCATCATGGTTGACTGCAGCAGCCTTGATTTCAACATGGAGACGTGCGGCATTGAGAACAATTCCCGCGTGAAGAAAATGCTAGACCGCGCAGCCACCGAACTATACGAGACGCTGTTTGCGCACGTCGACGGCACTGGCACGAAAACCGCCCACATCAACCTGTGCGGTTACGACCTGGTGAGCGATTTGGTGTATGTGCTCCATTACCTGTGCGACGGTACCTGCAAGAACAAGGTGGCAAACAGCAGTTTGCTGCGCTATGCCACCAAGCGATATGAGCAGGCCTTCGACACCTTTCGCAATATGGGGTGGACCATCAAGGTGGACTACTGCGGTGTGCTCGAGGCCTACGAGGTGTTTGCCGAACGCATCGAACGTGAGCAGGTGGAGAAAGACGGCAAGACCGTGACAGTGAAAAGCCGCAATAAAGGCCCGAAAATGGAAATAGAACTCCTCAGAAACCCTGCAACACATGTCAGCATAACAGATATTTTCTTACTTTTCTTACTCGATCGCATAACCAGCGAAAAGACGCATGCCGCACTCGACGTTGCCAGCACCGTGGTTTCCCCGTTATCGGCCGTCGATGCCGTGATTCATGTGTTTGAGGGTGTGGAGCTAATGATTGAGGGCAAACCCGGAGCGGGAGCGCATTTTCGCGACGCGGCACTCGATGTTGTGTTTATCATCCCGTTTGCGAAAATTGGCAAATGGGGTTACAAAGCCTACAAAATGCGGAAAATTAAGAAAGCCGAAGAGGAACTTGCCGCAGCCAAAAGGGCCGCTGAAAGCAGCCAAGTAACCCAAATGGGACTCAGGAGAGAAGTTGAAGTGGCGCGAGAACAGGCCATTAGTGCGCAAAGTGTGGCCCAGCGCGAAATCACCGCCAACGAAAAAGCCAACTACGTGGTCAGCCAAAATGCCAATCTGAAAGGTAGTGAGCGAATGGTAAGCGACACGACAGCTGAACAAGCCATCAGGCAATCGCGCCAAGAAGCTGCCGATGCGGCCACAAAAAGATATATGGAGGCTGAAGAAAAGCGGATTGCCAACGAAAGTGTCCTGGAAAGCAAACTCGCCACCCAATCGCGGTTAGAGACGCAAGTTGCGCAAAGCAGGGCCGAAATCAATGCCATCCAGTATGGCAAACCACAAATTATCACAAATCCCATTGCAAAGCTCAGGACCGTTCACAACAAGCACTACGAAAAGCTGCTCAGAAGCGACGTGAAGGACCTGGCCAACTGGGCCTCGGTCAACCACCCCAAAGGAGCAATGCTATTAAAAGGTGCAGCCTATGGCGATGAGGCCGCCGGGTTTCTTTACAGCACCTATTCGTTTGTAAAAGGTGTCGACACTCTAACCGATGCCAGCTACCATGTGGCCGAAGCAGGCGATTCAGTCATTGAAGCCATTGCCGACACGGCCATCAGCGCAAAAGAGTCGGTGATTACATTCAAAGACGACACCATCGGCACACTTCAGGAATTGTCGGGTCTCGACTACTGGATGCGCAAGATGATCCCTTATTAAATCATGTATCAAATAAGCACATCCCTCACACTGGGCGAGGGCTGCCCGGCGATGATAATCGACGCCACGCTCACGGTGAACGGCGAGCACTTATCCGACATCCCCTTTAAGTTTGTCGATGAGAGCAAGTGGGGCCGTCGGTTCCGTTGCGTGTGATTGGCGAGGGCTACGAAACGCCCCCCGAGGGGGTGGAGCTTACGTGGGTGTCGGTGCTGGAGCGGAAGGCGTATCATGCTCAAATTGGTTTCGACAAGTCTGCATTAAAAGAACTTCTTGATACGCCCTCACCCCATGAGCGGCCACTGTTCACCGATTTGGTCATCACTATCGCCCATGGTGGAAAAGTGGCTGTGTGGCTTCACGGCATCCTCAAGCAAATACGCCTGCATTGGGCCGCTGCCGAAGAGATTGCGCTCGAAGAATTATTTCCCGACGATGATTTGCAAAACGACAGCATTGATAAATGGTGCGATGAATATCTGTCGGAATGCAGCGACGAAGAACGCTCCAGGCTCAACAGCCTCGATGCGTTGCCTTTCGACCGCATGATGACGCAATATTGCTACCGGCTGATGCCGCTGATGGAGCACTGGCAGCCCGGCGAGGCAGAGTGGCAGCACCCTGCCGACGATGAGGAGAACGTGCCCGTGGTGGACCATATCTATATCTCGCGCCACGACGGCACACACCACAAGCTGGCCGACGACACGCTCACGCGCCACCACATGGCCGGGCGACCCGAACGCATCGCGATGGCCTGGCACGCGGGAAAGAACGAGTGGAGCGCACACCTGTGGCTCGACGAGGAGCTCACGGCATCCATCTTTGAGCGGCTGTATGGCACACACCGCGATACGCGTGTGGACCTGATACTGCACTTCGACCCCATTCAGCGGCACTACGAACTGGCACTGTTCCGCTACGGCATGACACAACCGCAACTGCTGCCGCCTGAGTGCTGGCAAATCATCGTGTTCAAAGACCAGTTCGAGCATTACCGCAGCGAGAACTATAACCAGCCCAGCGATGCATGGCGGTGGTGAGCGTCGTAAGATTTAAGTGATGTGGAAAATAGACATAAGTGCGAGGCAATTGACGAGTCATAGGTGACGAGTTATGAGTCCACTTGAATCAAAACATAACATAACTGGGAACCACCAGATCGCAAAATCAGTTATATGGCAGAACACAAGCCTTTGACTATGGTTGACATAAGAATATAAGTAATTCATTGACGAACATAAAAACTGAATAACTATGATAGACAATCAAACCGAACTGCTGGATGGTGACTTCATCATCCGCTTGACTATCGACGGTAGTGAGTATGAAGAAGTGGAGATCAAGTTGCAAGATCCGCTGAAACCTCTGCGCGAACAAGTGGAGAGCATCGTGAATGTGTTTGAGCTGCCCAAGATGGACGGTGGCGGCAACCCGGTTCAGTATCTGCTGGGGTTGGACGACGACGAGCACACCATTCTCGACTATGAGGACGAGTATGGCCGCGAGCAAGTGCTCGAGGACTATAACGTGATGTCGGGCGACCTGCTGCACCTGATTTCGGTGCCCATCGCGGGATGAGAGAAGTAAACACCATTTTGACCACAAAAACGAGAATCAAGAACAGCCAACTGCAATGAACGAAGCACTTAAACGATTCAACCAGAAAGAGTTGTCGGGTCGCGATATGCGTCTGTGGCAGGAGTGGTATGCCCTCGACGAGCTGTGCGAGAAACGCCGTGCAGCCAACCCTCGCAAGCCATCCATCAGCTACATTGTGCGTCGCAAGAATGTGATGGGCCTGCCCACCGAGTTTGAAATTCGCTACCGCGTACGCTCGATAGTGGGTGTGGAAGAAGGCTCGGCCCCTCGAGCACCCATCTTTGGCGACCTGCACAAGATGAGCATCGTGCTACCCAACAACTACCCATCGGCCGACGGCAACCCCATCTTCACGTTCATCACCGATGTGTGGCATCCCAACATCCGCTATTCGGGCAGTTTCAAGGGTCATGTGTGCCTCACCATCAAGGAGATGGGTGTGCTTGCCTCGCTGCGCGATCTGGTGCTGCGCGTGGAGATGTATCTGAAATACAAGCTCTACCACGCCAAGAATATCTATCCCTATCCCGAGGACCAGAACGTGGCCGAGTGGGTGCGCGAGGAGGGCGAGCCCAACGGTTGGGTGCGTTTCGCCCAAGAGGGTGCGACACCATCCGATGGCGGTTCCCAGCCTTCGGCCGAACCCACCAGCCAACCCGCGACCACCGAGATTCCAAAACCCCGAAAAAGTTTGACGATATGAAACGCCTAACACTTTCGCTGCTGGCCTTGCTGTGCCTCACTCCGCTGGCCGTGGCGCAGATTGACCAAACGCTCGAGCTCACCGTGAGCCGCGACAACCGAATGGGTAAATGCACTTTCAACGATGGCACCACGGGGGCCAGCACCGTGGAGGTGAACATCACCGATGAAGATGATGAGGGCTTTTGGCTTGAAATCCAAATCACCAACGACGACCCCGTCACCTATCTGCCCTTCATGCTCTTCGACTACGGCTACAACAACAAGGAGTTGAAGAAACAAACGCCTAAAATCGAGTTGATTGGCAACCTGTTTGAGGAGTTCAACAAAAACAGCAGCAGTACCGTTCTTCCAGCCACCGTAACCCACGCCGATGGCGAGACGGAGATGGCTTTGGAAAAGGGTGAACCGCTGCTGCTCGAAAGCGAAGCTTCGGGTGAGCTGCAACGCCTGCACATGGCGTTTGGCGAAACGGCCTCAATGCAGCTGCCCGTCTACATCGTGAGCGAGAAAGAATACAAGGACAAAAAGAAGGGCACATTCAAGAAACTGAAAATCAACCAGCTGTGCATCTTCAACCTGTTGATTACTGCCCAAGGCAAGCGAGTACCCAAGGCCGACGAGCAACTCACCGCGCTACGCGAAGAGTTTGATCAACTGTCGAGCGATGTGCAGGAACAGAAATTCTGCACCAGCAAGAAGCACAAGCCCAATCTGAGTGGCCAAAAAAAGGAATATACCGACCAACTCACAGAGATGCGCAAGCGTGCCACGGTGCTCATGCAGCAACAGTCGCCCTCCAGCCCCGGTTGGGACGAATGCAATGACCTGCTCGCCGAGATTGGCGACCTGGAGAAGACCATCGGCAGCAAGAAGCTCCACCATGTGTGCGAGTCGTGCAACAGCGGCCACAGCAGTAGTAGCAACGGCAACAATCAAAGCAGCCAGAGCAACAGCGGCAACAGCGGTAGTAAACCGGCCAAGAAGCACTCGTGCGACTACTGCAACACCGATGCCGCCAAACGCATGAACCAGATTGCCACCGAGGTGACCCGCAACGGCAAGGCCACATCGAGTCAGCTCAGCGAGGCCAAGGGACTATATAACTGCGCCAGTGCTCGCAAGGCACTCACCGGCACCATCAAGCGCGACTACGCCACCATCACCAGCAAGAACAGCGGCAAAAAGGACGACAGCAGCAGTAGCAGCAACGCCAGCAACAAGTCGAAGCACTCATGCAACTACTGCAACGTGAATGTCGCCAAGCGCATGAACCAGCTGGCCACCGAGGTGAAGCGCAGCGGCAAAGCCACCGCCAAGCAGCTGAGCGAGGCCAAAGCGTTGTATAACTGTGCCAGCGCTCGTGGTGCGCTCTCCAGCACCATCAAGCGCGACTACGCAACCATCACAAGCAAATGAAACCACATCTGCACCCCTTGCTCCTCATGCTGTGCCTGTGGGCCACCAGCGGTCTGGCAGCCATCCAGCACACCGACACGCTCACCACGCGTCAGGGCACCAAAATCATCGTGAGCTACAGCGTGAAGCACGACGGCCAGCGTGCCACCGTCACCTTCGACCGTCCCACCTTCTACCGCTTAGGCAACGACCATCAGCGCCTGCGCGACAAGAAGGACAAGCTGCTGCTGTGGTGCTTCGAGGAGCGCAAGTCGCAATATGGCGACAAGAAAGAGAAATTGGACTTCAACGGTATGAGTCCCGTGAGCATCATCAGTGCCCGCAACGTGAGCTACAAGCGCGACGAGGACAACCACAACGGCTATGTGACCTTCTACGACGATGCCGAGCTCACCTTCAACCTACAAGGCAGCGGCTCGCCGGTGGTGGAGTTGCCGCTGTATATGGTGCTCTATGAGGGGTCGCGCAAGCACAAGCTCATCGACAAAGTGTCGCACAACCTCACCATCGACCTCAGCAAGCCTGCCGCCCCTGCGCGCCAGCAAGGTCAGCCATCGTCGGGCGGCCAATCGTCGGGCAGCCAGGCCAGCAATGCGGGTCAAGGCGGTGCCGGTGGCGAGGGCGGCCACTGGGTGGAAGAGACCGTGCGCGAGGAGCAGGCCGTGCCTGGCGAGGAATTCACCGAAGTGGGCGGAGGTGGTGCCAATGTGCGCGGCTTGATCGACAAGGCCAAAGCCGCCCTTGCCCTGTCGGGCGACGACCTGAGCCCCGAGGCAGCCAACGCCATCATCGAGCTGGCCGGCCTGAAGAGCACCGCCAGCGATGAGGAAAAAGCCGAAATCGATGCCCTCATCGCACAGATGCAAGAGAAAAAAGGAGCCTCGGCAGCCGCTGCGGCAGCGGCCAAGGCCGAACAGGAAGCCAAAGAGAAACAAGCCGAGGAGAAAGCCCGCGAGGAGCAGGAAGCCAGCAAGAAACGCACCTGGTGGATGGTGATTGGCGGCGGCCTGCTCGCCGTGCTGCTCTTTGTGGGCAACCAAGTGATGCAGAGCCTGCGCAACCGCGCCCAGGTGCGGTCGATCCAAGAGATGCAGGACCGTGCCATGCAGCAAGCCACGGGCAAGGCCAAGCAAACCGCGCAGCAAGCCCTCGACAAACAAATGAAACGCGCCCAGCAGGCCGCAACGAGTGCCATCAGAAGACCCGCTAAGCCTGCCGCCGAACAACCCGCGCCGGAGCCTGCCGCCGAACAACCGGCAACAGCGCCAACAACCACCAATGCGGCTGCCGCACGCCCCGCCGTTGTGGTCAAGAAAGTGGACCGCTCTACCGAGACGCTGCAAGAAAAGGCCGAGCGCGCCGCACGCGGGGCACGCATCAAAAAGAACCGCGACAAAGACGGCAAAATCTCGATTTAACACGTCACAATCATCGCCAATCATATCACTACGAGTCATGAAACGACATATCCCACAAGCGCTGCTGCTCATCGTGTGCTGGCTATTCCCGGCCGCGATGGTGATTGCAGCAACCACGCCCGAGACGGCAGAACGCGTGACACAGAACAGCCACACCGGCATTGTGCCTATCGAGCAGATGGCCGATGACTTCAGGTCATTTCTCGAGTCGCACGACTTCTATGGCGCCGAAGCCAACGAGCAACGGCGGGCCTACTACGACAAATTGGTTGAAGAGCTCGCCGGCATGAACGACGAGGAGCGCAAAGCCTATGCCACGACCAACGGTCTGCAAGCCTACATGGAACAGGAGCGCCAGCTGATTCAAGACCTAGGCAACCAGAAGCTCGATCTGGTCGACGATTTCCTGAGCGACACCTATCCCGACAACGCCATCGCCGACCGCAAGCAGGCACGCACCGAGTTGGGCAAAATCCTCACCGAGCAACTCGACAAGCGCAACCACCAGCTGGCCGCCATCGGCAAAATGGCCAACGTGGGCTACAACGATGTGAGCGCCACCGAAGGCAGCAGCGGCTCGTCGCTGCTGGTGGTGTTGCTGGCCGTGCTTGCTGCCGTGTGCGGAGCGGGCTACTGGCTCTACCGTCGCAAGGGTCAAGGCAAAAGCCCCGCCACGCCACATGCCCCCACGATGAGCAACCGCCCTGTCGAAGCCGCCACCGCCCCCACCGGCAGCGACGGCATTGTGGTGCGCCGACGCACCACCTCGGTGCTCAAGCATCAGGACATCAGCGATGTAGTGGACAACGATAGCTACTTGTGCATCGAAACGTCCAACATGTGTCCCGACTCAGCGGTGCGACGCATCTACATCAAGAACACCTGCGTGAAAGACATCTACAACATGTATGCCGAGGACCTGCGCAATGCCGCAAATCCGAAAGAAGACGGCTGCATGGTGCTGGGCCGCTGGATACTGGATGGCCAAAGCGACCAATACGACGTGACCCTGGAGGAGATTGTGCTGCCGGGCGACGATGCCGTGTTCGCCGAATATGAGCTGAACTTTGGCGGCAAAATCAAGCTGAGCGTAGCCGACAAGCTGCGCCGCCTGCGCCGCGAGAGCAACCTGCAATACGACCTCACCTGCTGGGTGCACTCGCATCCCGGCTTGGGTGTGTTTTTCTCGAATAGCGACAACAACGTGCACAACCAGCTCAAGCACCCCACCCAGCCACACTTTCTCACGGCCATGGTGGTCGATATCCTCACCCCCGACCAAACAGTGGGCATCTTTACCTTTAAACGCAACGGAGAAGTGAGTTCGCAGGCCGACCTCAGGCGCATGTATTCGCTCGAGGAGATGTATCAATGGGCGATTGCGAGCGAACGCAGCGGCTTCAACGCACAAGAGCACTTCAACCTGCTCTCGCTCTGCGACCACAGCAACGAATGCAGCGGCGTGCAGCTGAGCAACGGTGCCGTGATCGACATCATGCAGCTCACCACCTCGCCAGTTGCCGGTTTGGCCGGATATGTGCATGGCTTTGCCCGCATCGGCAAAGAACAGCGCACCGAGTATATTGCCGATGCCGTTCGCCGCGAGCGCAGCGTGGCCGGGAAAGAACGCGTGGGATGCATCGTGGTGGACACCCATTGCAGCCTGCCCACCGTGCGGCGCATGGTGGCCGATGAGCTGTCGAGCCTGCACTTCGTGCTGGTGTATGCCACCGGCAACGATGAGCTCACCGTCATACCCGTCATCAA
>JAFYCU010000190.1 GCA_017545095.1 Muribaculaceae bacterium
GTCCGCAGCTGCTGTTGCAGGCGTTCCTGCAGCGCGTGGTGAACGGCGGCGGGTATATCGACCGAGAGTACGGCCTGGGCCGCTGCCGCACCGACCTGCTCATCCGCAAACCGCTCACCGACGGCTACGGAGGTCCCGTGCAGCGCGTGGTGATGGAGCTGAAAATCCTGCGTGGCGGCCTGAAGAAAACGATGGCCGACGGACTGAAGCAGACGGCAAAATATATGGACTACGTGGGCAACGTGGACGAGGGACACCTCATCATCTTCGACCGCACGGGCCGGCTCTCGTGGACCAAACGCATCTGGCACCGCACCGAGCACTATCAGGGACGCGACATCACCGTGTGGGGAATGTGACACAACAATCTTTTTAGCAATTTACTATGGAACGACTGACAAAACTGTATAAAGAATATGTGGGCAGCGAGCCCACCGAGATCAAACTGATGGACAAGGCCGGCTCTAACCGCAGCTATTACCGGCTGAGCGGCGCACGGTCGATTGTGGGTGTGATTGGCGAGTCGCGCGAGGAGAACGAGGCGTTCGTCTATATGGCGCGCCACTTCGGTGAGCGCGGCCTATCGGTGCCCACGGTCTACGGCATGAGCGACGACCACATGGCCTATATCCAGGAAGACCTGGGCGGCAAACCCGAAAACATCCTCTGGAACAAAATCCGCCGCAGCAGCATCACCCACGCCTTCACCAGCGAGGAAAAAGAGCTGCTGTGCAGAGCCATGAGCAACCTGTGCGACATCCAGTTCCTGGGAGCCGAGGGCTTCGACTACAGTCACTGCTACCCCGCGCAGTGCTTCGACGAACGGTCCATCAAGTGGGACCTGAACTACTTCAAGTATTGTTTCCTCAAGGCCACCGGCGTGGTGTTCAACGAGGACAAGCTCGAGAACGATTTCGAACGCCTCACACGCGACCTGCTCGCCGTGCCGGGCAACACGTTTATGTATCGCGACTTCCAGTCGCGCAACGTGATGCTTGTGGGCGACGCCGAGCACCCCGACCAGTGCCGGCTGGCGTTCATCGACTTCCAGGGCGGCCGGCGCGGGCCTTACTACTACGACGTGGCCTCGTTTGTGTGGCAGTCGCGAGCCAAATACCCCGAGGAGCTGAAGCGCGAACTCATCCAAGCCTATGTGGAGCGGCTCAAGCACTATGTGCCTGGCCTCGACGAGGCCGAGTTCCACCGCAACCTGCGCCTGTTTGTGCTCTTCCGCACGCTGCAAGTGCTGGGTGCCTACGGCTTCAGAGGCTATTTCGAGAAAAAGCCCGACTTCATGAAAAACAGCATCGTGCCCGCCATTGCCAACCTGCGCCGGCTGGTGGCCAAGCATCGCTTTGAGCAATACCCCTACCTGAGCGGGATTATCGACCAGCTGGTCGACCTCAAAGACTTCACCAGCGAGGAGAAAACGCTCACCGTGCGCGTGATGAGCTTTGCCTACAAGAAAAGCATACCACACGACCCATCGGGCAACGGCGGAGGGTTTGTGTTCGACTGCCGCGCACTCAACAATCCAGGCAAATACGACAAATACAAAGCCTTCACCGGACTCGACGAAAACGTGATTGAGTTCCTGCAAAACGAGAGCACCATCGACCAGTGGCTCGAGCATGTGTATGCACTCGTCGACGAAAGCGTGGAGCGTTACAAAAAGCGCAACTTCACCGACCTGATGGTGTGCTTTGGCTGCACCGGCGGACAGCACCGCTCGGTGTATGCCGCCCAACACACCGCCGAGCACATCCACAAGAAGTTCAACGTGCGCGTCGAGCTCACCCACCGCGAGCAGAGCGACCACGACCGCACCTTCAACCCCGTGGACGAATGAAAGCGATGGTCTTTGCCGCCGGGCTGGGCACACGGCTGAAACCGCTCACCCTCCACCGCCCGAAAGCACTTGTCGAGGTGGCGGGCGTGACCATGCTCGAGCGCGTGCTCATGCGCCTGCGCCAAGCCGGCTTCAACGATGTCACCGTCAACGTGCATCACTTTGCGCCAATGGTTATCGAATTTTTGTCGGCACACGACAATTTCGGCCTCGACATCCACATCAGCGATGAGCGTGACTTGCTGCTCGACACCGGCGGAGGCATCCTGGCCGCTCGACAGTGGCTCGACGGCAACGAACCGTTTCTGGTGCACAATGCCGACATCCTCACCAACCTGAACCTTGACGCTTTCTACCACAGCCACCACGGCAGCGACGCATTAGCCACCCTGCTCGTGAAAGAAAGAGAGACCCAGCGATACTTTGTGTTCGACCACAACGACCGCCTGCAGGGATGGATCAACAAAAAAACCGGCGAGACCCGACCCGAAGGATTCCACCACGACCCCGCCGTGCAGCACGAGTTGGCCTTTGGCGGACTGCACGTGATCTCACCCGGCATCTTCCCCCTGCTCGAGCAACACGCAGCACAGGTGGGACCCGTGTTCTCGATCACACCTTTTTATATAGAGGCGTGCCGCGAGCACATCATCAGGGGCTACCATCCCGCCACCCCCTACCGCTGGCTCGATGTGGGCAAACCCGAAACACTGGCCCTGGCCGAAGAGGAGATGCGAGAGACATAGGTAAACCAAAACCTGAACAGCATCCATTTCACCGCCATGCGCAACAATGCCATCAACGCCGACAACACCAACCCCTCGACCGAGTCGGGATGGGGGCAGGAGGCGGCCACGCTCACCATCGACGACCGTTTCACCCACGTGGAGCCGCTTGACGGCGGAGAGCGCGGCATGACGCGGCTGCACCGGGCACAGCGCCACGGCAAGTGGTTCGTGCTCAAAAGTCTGCACGACGACTACTGCCACGAGCCCGCCTGCCAGGCCATGCTGCGCAAGGAGTTCGACATCGGCTACACCCTCTCGCACCCCGGCATCGCCGCCACAGTGGGGCTGGAGCAGGTCGATGGTCTGGGCACCTGCATCATCGAGGAATGGGTCGATGGCGTGACGCTGCGCGAGTTCATGGCCTCGCCCGGCTTCACCGCAGCAGCAGCGCGCCGCATGGCCGCCGAAGTGTGCGATGCACTCACCTACCTGCACAACCGCCAGGTGGTGCATCGCGACATCAAACCCAGCAACATCCTCATCACTGCCGACGGCTTCCATATCAAACTCATCGACTTCGGCGTGAGCGACACCGCCAGCCATGCCGTGCTCAAGGGGCCGGCCGGTACACGCCGCTATGCCGCCCCCGAGTTGCTCGCCGGCGACAACGTCGACGGCCGTGCCGACCTCTACTCGCTGGGGGTGGTGCTCGATGAAATGAACCAAGCCCTGCCCCATGGCAACCGCCGTCTGCGACGTGCGGCACAAGCGTGCACGCACACCGCCCCCGACGACCGCCCCGACAGCGCCGCCCAGGTGGCAGCCATGCTCACCCGCCCCAGCCGACAATGGCTGTGGTGGACTGCCGCAGCGGCAGCACTGCTGGCCACGATGGCAGCCATAGCACTGCTCAGACCCGCCGAACCCACAAAGCCTGTAGAAGCTATAGATACTATAGAAGCTATAGATACTATAAAAGCTATAGCAGCTATAGATTCTCAAGTCCACAACAACAAGCAGCCGCAGCCCACGCAAGAGGCCCAGCCACAGCCCGCGCAAGAGCCCCAGCCGCAGAATGCGCAAGAGAAATTGCCCAAGCTGCCGCCCATGTTGCGGCAACTGGTGCTCGCACGGGCGCAGCAGTCCGGCATCCTATATATCCAGAAACAGGTTGATGAATTGCAAGAAACGCGCAGGCTCAGCTCCCCCGAGGCATATGACCTCTCCTACAGCCTGACGATGGACAACGTGGAAGTGACAGCCAACATCGAGATATTTGAGCTTTACCCCGACACCGACCCCAAGTCACTCTCGCTGAGGTACTACCTTGCCAGCCCCGAAGGGCAGCAGCTTGTGGAGGCTGCCCGACAGCAAGCCCGCCAAGCCGCCGAGCAATGGCTCAGAAACAACCACCCCGACCTCATGCGAGATGAATAGTTCACAGTTATCAGATTTCAGTTGACAGTTCACAGTTTTCAGTAACAGGAGCCGAGACCCGAGAATTGTAGAGACGTGGCCTGCCGCGTCCTCCCACCACCCGCCACCCACTTAATTTGGTTCATCTTGGTTCACGGCGGCATTTTTTTGCCATCGTTTGCCGATAATTCACTACTTTTGCAGCATGAACGTGAACCGCGACGATATCGACGCCTTGTTGCACCTGGTTGAACTCAAGCTAGGTCGCAGCCTGGTCACGCCCTACGACTTCGACATGCTCACCGCTGCAGTGGCGAAGAAAACCGGCACAAGCATCAGCCGTTCCACGGTGAAACGGCTGGTGGGCTATGTGGGCGACAAACACGAACCCAGCCCCACCACGCTCAACACCCTCGCCCGTTATGCCGGCTACCGCGACTGGTCGGCCTTCCTGAGCCGCGGCAGCGACCCCACATCGGGCACGCTCAACGACGAGCTCGTACAGACCGCGCAGCTCACCGTGGGCGACCGCATCGAGCTGGAGTGGCTGCCCGATCGCCACTGCGTGCTGCGCTACCTGGGCGAAATCCGTTTCGAGGTGGAGCAGGTCACCGGTAGCCACAGCCTTGCCAGCGGCGACACCCTCAACGTGATGGTATTCTGCCTGGGCCAGCCCCTGCAGGCCACCAACCACCACCACGGCGGCACCATCCATCCGCTCTACATCGCCGCCAGCCAGCACGGCCTCACCGCACTCCACCTCATCAAAGCCGACAAAACACCCTAAAAAACAACCAAAACCACCGAAAAAGCAAAGGAGAGTTGTTCCAAGTTGCAACAAGTTATTATAGTTGTTTGAATTGGGAGAGGTCAAACAATTCAAGTTTCGCAGGTTGCATAGCTTTGACAATGAGCGAATTGTTCGTTTGTTGGCCCTCTACAAGACCCGTCGCAGAGTGTGACCGCCATCCCCATGGCACCCGAAGGTGTATCAAAAGTGTGGAACATTGGATTCA
>JAFYCU010000191.1 GCA_017545095.1 Muribaculaceae bacterium
TCGTTGGTGGGCAGCGTAACGGGTTTCATCACCGAAATGGCCATCCATTCGGTGGTGGGCTTGATGAAGGGTGCGAATTGGCTGGAGGGTTTCACGCCGTTGCTGTTGGTCCATGAACTTACCCCATCGGCCCAGTTGCAGTAAATGTAATAGGTGTTCATGTCCACATAGCAACGGAAGTTGCTGCTGTTGTTGCCGAAGAAGCCTGGATACATCGCGGCCACACTGCTGCGCGGGATGTAGATGGACGAAAGATTCGAGCAGTTGTAGAAGGCGTAATCGCCCAAATAGGTCATCTGGTCGGGAATGGTGATTTCACCCGTCAGTCCGGTGCAGCCGTAGAAAGCCCGCGTGCCAATCTTGGTGATGTTGCCGCCCCAGGTGATGCCGGAGAGTTTTGTGCGACCGGCGCAGCAGCTGTCGCCCACCTCAACCATCTTGTAGGATATGCCGGTGGCAGGGTCTTTCTCGCTTGATGACATACCGAAACTGGCGGAGTTGTTGTTATTGGGACAATACACATATTTCGCGGTCTTGGCACTGGCATCCAGCACGGTCATGTAGTAGCCGGAGCTGATGGCACCACTGTAGGTGAAGTCAAACGAGCCAGCCTCCACGTCGCTGGTGTAGAACGCGGCCTTGAAGCCCGCGTCGCCCTGATAGGCCGACACCTGACCCACGGGCACACGCACCATGGTGCCCTTGTGGTTGTAGTTACTGCCAGAGCGTATCCAGTTCTCGCTGGTGGTCTTGAATCGGTCGTGAGGAAGATTCAGATAAATAGCCCCGAGTTTGTCGGCAAACTTGAACGCGTTGGCGTTGATCGAGGCCACCGAGCTGGGGATGACCACCACATGAGGCACAGCATAGCTGTAGTCCTGGTTGGCCACGATGGCCTCGCCAATGGTCTTCACACCATAGGGAAGCATGATGTACTTCGCACGGCATTTCGAGAAGGCATAATTGGGAATCTCGGTCAGGCTGGTCGAGAGCTTGATGGAGTCGAGCGAGTTGCACTCATACACGAACTGTGTGCCGATTTTGCTCACCGTGTTGGGCATGATGAGCTGCTTGATGGCCGTGCCCGAGAAAGCGAACTCTTCGATGGTCGCCAGACGGTCGCCCAGGGCAACATCGGCCAGCTTGCTGCTGTTCATAAACACGCACTTGCCCAAGTAGGAGGGATAGGGAATCGAGCTCTTGGTGAGGCTGGTGCAGCCGTAGAAGGCATAATCGTTGATCCACCTCACACCGGCACCGCCTTTGATTTCGGTGAGTCTCGTGTTGTCGCTGAATACACGGTCTTCGATACCGGCAACGATAAAGGTCTTGCCGTTGTCGCTCACGGTGTTGGGGATGGCATATGAGCCGCTGGGCTGCGTGACTCCGCTGATGGCGTAGTAGCCCTTGACAAGGTACACATAGCCGTTTACGGCACTCGACTGCACCTTGGTGTCGGTGTAGCTGCTGTTGTTTTTCACGGTGAAGTAGAGGTTGCTGGAAACGATGTCCCAGCCGGCCTCGTCAACGGTAGTCATCTGGTTCCAGCGCGAAGCGTTCTTGTAGGCGCTCACGCAGCCGTGCGGCACATGCAGGCGGCAGGCCGTGCGAATCTGGTCAAGCGACGAGCTGGAATTGGTAATCGAGCTGGGAGGCGTGTTGATGTTGACGTATAAATCGTTCAGGTTCTTGAGGTAGTCCAGCGCGTACTGGTGCAAGTTGGTCACCGAACTGGGAATCTTCAGCGCGTTGAGGCTCGGCATGTTGCCAAAGGCAAAGGATCCGATGGAGGTCACACCGTAGGGTACCCAGATGGACGTAATCTTGGTGTTGCCGTAGAATGCCTTGCCGTTGATCGAGGTGGTGCCGCTCACAAAACCGCTCACTGTGCTGGCACCGGGCACCTGCACCACGGTGGTGAAGCTCTTGTTCATCAGCCAGCCGCCGCTGCTGTGAGCGTAGTATGAGTTGCTGCCGCTCACACTGATGGTCGACAGCGAGGTGGTTTGACAGAACGCTCCCGCGCTGATGCTGGTCACGCTCGATGGAATATAGAGGCTTGTCAGGCCGGTGTTGCGGAAGGCATCCTCACCGATGGTCTGCACGCCGTTGCTCTCGCCAGCGGTGTAGTAGAGCTTCAGGGTTTTCAGGTTGGTGCAATTTCGGAAGGCACCGGTGCCAATAGACTTGGCATCGGTGTAGGCATATTGCATCGAGGTGCAGCCATCAA
>JAFYCU010000192.1 GCA_017545095.1 Muribaculaceae bacterium
ATTCCGGAACCGCTCTTCGCAGTGCAATTCCGCATGATACGCGGTTGTCCTCTGGTTCTGAGTTGGATTCCGATGCAAAATTACAAAACTTTTTTGAAGTAGCAAGCACTGGAAGACAAAAATTTTCAGGAGACGAGTATATTTTGCCGCTTAAAGAAGTAAAAACTACCGGAACAGGTAGCTCTCCCTCCTTCTCCCTCCCACGTTCTGAGCAGGAGAAGCAGACCCACACCTCCAACTTCAAGCGGTGGTTCGGAGACCACGTTTTGGCTACTCTTTACAACCAAGCCATACGCGCATGGAATAGCAAGGATAGCAAGGGAAGGTTCAACTTTGCCCCATCGGCACGCGCCGCAAGCAGATTCAAGGAACTGCTCGGACACGAAGTCACTACACTTGTGATAACCGATGACACCATAAGGCACATCAAGAATCGCCACGGCAATGACGAAAGCCGAGGGCAAGTCAGCATGACACCCGAAGATGTCCTATTGTTGCCTTATATGATAAACAATTTCGACAGTATGGAACTTTCGCCCAAGTATAACGACAAAATGGGCAACCGTGCAATCGAGATTCGGAAAAGGATTAATGGTACAACGGTGATTGCCACAATAGAAAAAGGCAAGAACAATGAACACGTTGTAACCAGCTGGAAATATAAAAAGTCGGATGCCTTAGATGCACAAAGTGCCCCCGGGCTTTACGTCCAAAACGACTCCGACCTTGCAAAGGTACAACAAGAAATCGAAACAATCAAGCAAACCGCCAAAAATTCCTCCAAAATTGTCGACGAAAACGGCCAGCCGCTCATCGTCTACCACGGAACGAGTGCTGATTTCACTGCTTTTGACCGCAGCTATATCGGGAGAACAGACTTTGGTTCATTAGGTTCTGGTTTCTATTTCACTCCTGATGAATACTATGCCCGCAGTCTTGCCGGTCATCGCGGCAAGGTGATGGCCGTCTACCTTGATGTCAAGCGACCGCTGATTGTGGACGGTGGAACAAGCATTGAGGCATTCTGCTTTGGTGCAAAAAGCCCAGAGGAAGTGATGAGTCGAATCCGATGGGCAGCTAATGGCGACACAAAGATTGAGAACGAACTTATGTCGCAGTTTGACGATGGTATGATTGAGAGAGTGAATTCTCAGTACGATGGAGTAATTGCACAGCGTGCTGATGGCAGTATTCGTGAGATATGCGTCCGCGACCCCGAGCAAATCAAGTCCGCCACCGAAAACAACGGCGGCTTCTCCCCCGCCAACCCCGACATACGATTCTCCATCACCCCCACCTTCTACTCCAACGCCGAGCACGCCGCCAAGGCCGTCAAGCAACCAAAAAAGCCATACCGCTCGACAAAGATGCCATCGAAATCTAAATCACTCAGTATCATCACTTGGTAAGGCTCAGGTTGAGGGAGAGGCCGAAGTTGCTGTTGCTGGTGGGATAGGCCGTGGCCGAGACGAGCGGGGTGTTGACCTGATGGTCGAAATAGGCGCCGAGGGTGACGCGCTTGCTCATCTGGTAATTGGCCGTGAAGTTGATGCCCAGCGTGCGGGTGCCGTTAGTGGCCTGCGTGGTGTTGACGTCCATCTTGCGAATCAAGCCTGTGTTGTTATTGAGCTGCACGTTGAGGTTCATCGTGAGGTCGTTGTTCACACCTTTTTGCTGACCTTTGATTTTGAGGAAAGTGCCAAAATTGGCGATTTTGTAACCTGCTCCGAGCACAAACGAACGCGTGAGTGCCTCGACAAGCTGTCCAGCCGACGAGTTGAGCGTGAGCGTGCGGCTATCGCGGAACTCGCAGTTAAAGGTCATGTCGTTCTTCAGCGTGACATTAACGCCAATCAGCGGTGCAAACTTCTCGGTGACGGTGACCGAAGAGATGTTGTAGGGCGACGACGGGATGGCATTGCCGGTGAGGGCGTCCTTGGTGAATCCCAGGCCATCGCCTATCGACACCCAGTCGGTGAACGAGTTGAACGACCCCACCTGATAGGTACATTGATAGGCATGAGTGAGTGTGAAGCTCTTGAACAGCTTCTTGAATGCATTGATTTTCGACAATCCGTCGTAGGTCACACGCCAGTTGGGCAGAATCTCCTTCAACGATGGGAACGGATTGAGCGTGACGTCGCGTGCGCTCTTGCCCGAATAGGCGGCCATGAAAGCGGGGATGAGCACATCGCTGCTCATGGGGTTGACCGACCCCGACTCGGGGTTGAACTCATGGCCAGCCATGATGGTACCCTGCAGGAATCCACGGTCGGGATAGGTGGTGCCCACATATTGCGCTTGCAGCCGCTCGGCCACGATGGGAATATTAGCCAAGAAGTCGTTCCAGGCTTTACTGTCGTAGCCATTGTTGGGACTCACGCTGCGCAGTGCAGTGCGCAGAGTCATGTGGGTTTTGGTGTAGGAGCCGGCGTAGAGCGTGGACATGTCATCGTACATGAACTGCACCTGGCTGGTACGGTTGTCGGTACGATTACCCGTGAGGGTGATTTTAAGGCCGCGAATAGGTTCGAGTTGCACCTCGATGTTGAAATCCTGTGTGCGGGCGTAGAGAGCCGGCGAGGTCTGCGTGCGGTCGCACATGAGCCAGCCGCGATCCTTGGCCCGGTCGATATAGCTCTGCCCCACAAAGCCAAAGGCGAAGTCGAGTCCTGGCGACAACACATCGTAGTGTGTCGATTGGCCGAAGATGTCGCCGATTTCGGGCAAGAACTGCGGCAGATTGAGCTGACGGGTGTTGCGGATGCGCACATTCACACTACGCACACTCATGAGCAAGCGGGTGGCATATTGCCCCAGTTCCCACAAGAATCCCGAGTGTTCCTTTTGTACCTCGGTGATGGTGAACTTGATATTCTCGTCGCCGTGGGTGAGGATTTCAACGGTGTTGTCGTCCACCTTCTTGAACTCCAC
>JAFYCU010000193.1 GCA_017545095.1 Muribaculaceae bacterium
AAGCGGTGGCACAACCTGCCGCACGCAAGGGCACAACGGCCACCATCGACTTTGGCGGCGAATAAGAGAGCGATGTGCTGCGGTGGCACGCGGCAGCGGCATGGCGGGTTTCGCCATTGAAGGTAGTGAGATAAGTTTTGTGATTTTTGACAAGTTTTTTTAAAGCAACACCACTATGGGCCGATATCTTGACCCCAAAGCCGACTTGTTGTTCAAGCGTATATTCGGAGAACACAAGGATTTGGTGATGAGTTTGTTGAACGCGCTTCTTCCCCTGAACGATGATGAGCTTGTTACCGAAATCGAGTACTTGTCGCCGGAGTTGGTGCCGCGCACGCCATTCCACAAGCTAAGCATTGTGGATGTGCGTTGCATCGATGCCAAAGGGCGGCAGTTCATTGTGGAAATGCAGATGGTGTGGACGCCCACCTTCAAGCACCGTGTGCTGTTCAACGCCTCAAAGGCTTATGTGCAGCAAGCCAAGGAGAACGAGCCTTACAAGATGCTGCAACCAGTCTACTCGTTGAACCTCTTGAATCAGGTGTTTGAACCCGATGTGGAGGATTACTATCACTATTACCGAATGGTGCACGAGCGTTACAGCGAAAAGGTGATTGAGGGATTGAGTTTGGTTTTCGTGGAGTTGCCCAAGTTCAAACCCCAAAACTGGGCTGAGAAAAAGATGCAGGTTTTGTGGCTGCGGTTTCTCACTGAGATTAACGAGCGCACGAAACAAGCACCAGCCGAGCTGCTCGAGGCTCCGTTGGTGAAAAAGGCATTGGACATTCTTGAGGATTCGGCATTGAACGACCAAGACCGATATGCCTACGACCATTTCTGGGACATGGTGAGAGCCGAGCGAACCTATTACGAGGAAGCCGATGAGCTGGGGCAGGCCAAAGGTCTCGCCCGCGGCTTAGCCGAGGGGCATGCCAAAGGTTTAGCCGAGGGTCGTGCCGAGGGTCGTGCCGAGGGTCGTGCCGAGGGTCGTGCCGAGGGTCGTGCCGAGGGTCGTGCCGAGGGTCGTGCCGAGGGTCGTGCCGAGGGTCGTGCCGAAGCAATGCAGCAGATTGCCCACGAGTTGAAGCAAAGCGGAATACCCATTGAGATAATTATGGAGGCCACAAAGCTCACCAAAGAGCAAATCAATGATTTGTGAGGTTCCTTCATGGATGGTGGTGTGGCATTTGAGTATAGTGGCATTTGAGTAAAGATGTGATATTAAAAAAGCTCTTGCGCGATAATAATGTCTGAGAGTATTTTCAATTCAATAGATTCTGATCCTGGTTTTGTCGATATTCCATCGAATCCTATAGACATCAAGGTGATAGGAGTAGGCGGTGGTGGCGTGAATGCTATCGACCGGCTTTGTGCACTGAACGTTACAGGGGTTAGCCTGGTGGCTGTGAATACCGACAGGGCTTCGTTGGCAGCCAGTGCGGCTCCAGTGCGCTTGTGTCTGGGCAATGGAAAAGGAGCGGGCGATAAGCCCGAGGTGGCACGGCAGTCGGCCGAGGATTCGGCCGATAAGATTGCCCATCTGTTTGACGACAATGCCAAGTTGGTGTTTATCACCGCCAGTATGGGTGGTGGCACTGGAACAGGTGCGGCTCCTGTGGTGGCGCGCTTAGCCCATGAACGACAGCTGCTCACCGTGGGGGTAGTGACCATCCCATTTCACTTCGAGGGAAAGAACAAAATCAAAAAAGCATTGCTAGGTGCCGAGGAGATGAGCCATCATCTGGATGCTTTGATTGTCATCAACAATCAGAATCTGATTGATTGCTACCCCGACAACACCATGCGCGAGAACTTTGCGTTGGCCGACGACACGCTGGCTTGTGCCGTGAAGAGCATCAGCGAGCTGGTTGAGAAAAGAGGTTATTGGAATATCGACCTTAACGATGTGGACACCACCCTGCGTGGTCAGGGTGTGGCCATCATCAGCAATGGAGTGGGACAAGGCGAGCACCGCGTTCAGCAGGCTTTGGACGAGGCTCTGCGTTCCCCCTTGCTTAAGAATAGAGATGTGTATGGCGCTTCCCGATTACTCATTGCGGTATTCACGAGTCCGCAGGAGCAGTACACGCTCAAGGGCCACGAGATGCAGCAGCTACGCGACTTTAAAAAGAAGTTTCGTGGCGAGCCCGAACAAATCACGGGTTGGTATTACGATGATGACCTGGACGACCAAGTGAAAGTCACTGTGCTGGCTGCCGGGTTCAGCATGTCATTCAACAGCGAAATGGACGAACCGGTGTACACCATCCTCACTCCTGAACAAATGGATGATGAGGGCAGCATTCAGCACATCGAGGCTACCCCTACGCTCAACCGAGTGCGGGAAGTGGACAAAGCTGAAAAGTCGAGCAAGAAAAAGATTGTGTTTTAAAGTTTACGACAATGAGAAATGCCGATAAATCATTGCAAAGTTACCCCTATGCGATATGGCTGAAGCGCATGGTGGCATTGATGCTGTGCTGCATGGCATTTCATTTCGATGCCGCCGCCATCAATGGCGATGTGAATGGCGACAACGTGACGGACATCGACGACGTGAACATCATCATCAACATCATGCTCCACAAGGCCGATGCCACGGCGGCAGCCGATGTTGACGGCAGCGGCGTGGTCGACATTGATGACTTGAACCAAATCATCAATGTGATGCTTCATAAGGACGTTGACACCGAAGAGGTTCGCTACGAGCAGTGTTATCGAACGCTCAAAGAGTCACCAATAAAAAACAGGCACACCAGTATGGATTACGCCTGGTTGCGCTCGGTGTGGACGTTGAATGAATTAACCACCGATGAGGCCATATGCGCCTGGCGCGACGATGGCATGGAGGAGTTGTGCAAAGACATATGGAACGCTGAGAATCCGTTCACGGCTCATTTGTTCGACTATCTGTGTGCCTGCATTGAAGTGTGCAACGATTACTTGCGTGATTTCAAGGATAACGAAAGTGGCCACAGCGCCGAAGTGCGCTGGCTCAGGGCGTGGTATTATTTAGGAATGCTCGATGCATTTGGCGACATCCCGCTCACCGAGCAGGGGTCGCCGCTCATCGCCCCGCAAGTGTCGCGGCGCGAGGCTTACGACTTTGTGGTGCGTGAGCTGCTCGACATAGAGCCGCAACTGGCTGAACCCAAACATGCAAGCAATGGTTATCCCGACCGTGCAGCCGCATGGATGCTTTTGGCGCGTATCTATCTTAATGCCGAAATTTATGCCGGCGAAAGTCAGTGGGATAAAGCGGCATACTATGCTCAGCGCGTTGTTGACTCGCCTTATCACCTGTGCACAACATCGGTGGAAGATTGCACTCCATTCCAGTTGCTCTTCATGGCCGATAATGATTCCAATGGCGCTCAAGATGAAATGGTGATGACCATCCCTTACGATGGCAACGAATATGCCGCTGATGCTGCTGCACCATGGAATGGAACCACATTCCTTGTGGCATCGACCTACGACCACGAGGCCAATGCAGATTATCTGAGTGGCATCAATCAGTGCTGGATGGGCAACCGCACTCGCATCCAATTGCCGTTGCGGTTTTTGTCATCGATCTATGTCTCTTATGGCAATCCACAGGCAACATCGGTGGCTGCTGGCGATAATCGCGCTCTGTTCGACACAAACACGAATCGTGTGTCTGGAGGAGTGTATGATATAAACAGCTTTAAGCAAGGTTACGCCTATCTCAAGTTCCGCAACATTCGCAGCGATGGCGCACTGCCGAGCAGTAACGAGTTTTGCGACATTGATTATCCCTTGATGCGCGTTGCCGAGGCTTATTTGACTCTTGCCGAAGTGGATGCACGCCAGCATGGTGGCCAATGCACATCACAAGGTTTGCAGAGCCTCAATGCGTTGCGCACACGGGCAGCCGCCCAGCCGCTTGACTCGGCCTCGCTCGGTGTGGTGCTTGATGAGTGGTCGCGCGAATTCGCTTTCGAGGGGCGCCGGCGAACCGACCTTGTGAGGCATGGATGTTTTGGCGGAGACGCTTCTTTCAATTGGGAATGGAAGGGTTACACGCATTGGGGAAAGGATTTTTCAACGCTTCGTAATGTGTTCGGTTACCCCGCATGGGCTTTGGAGGCCAATTCGCAGCTCAAGCAGAACCCAGGCTATGACCCCAATGTGTGGACTGTGGTTCCCGAAACCGTGAACATATATACTTCTCAAGATGGTTACGACCCGACAAGAAACGGATTGTATTTTACGATTCGGTGGGATGCACAGACAATAGAACGTAATGTGATGGCTCCTATCTATGTGGTCGAAATGTCGGTCAATGGTGAAACGTATGTACCCATTGACACCACCTATGAGAGCGAGATGACGATTCATTATTCGAAGTTGTATGGCCTTGTTAACGAACTGGCGAAGTGGGATTCTCCCGAAGCGATGCCCGAAGTTGTGCCCCTTTATTTCCGCATTTCGCTCTTGGGTTTGAATCATGTTTCGGGAGAGGGAACGGTGAGGGTTAAGTCCATCTACCAAAAATGGCATCCAATTGCATTGCGCCTCATCGAGAATCGTTCGCCATCCATTATTGAGCGCGATATGGTGCCAGTGTTTCAATATGATGAGAACGAACTGGATGTGTATTGGCGTTTGGTCTATGTCGATGACAACGGAGTGCGATTGCACCTCGCCACATTGCTTGATGACTACGTGATTGACGCAGCCGATGTTACTTTGGGAGGCGAACTGGCCGATGGCATCTCGGTCGATTCGCGCGGCTTCTATTCTGTTGTTCCACGTTGGTATCTGATGGTGGCATCGGTCGACCGCAAGCAGGGCGAGGTTGTGTGTTCGGTGCAATTCAACCAGCCGCAAGTGTGGCTTATGGGGCCAGTCACTCAGCAGGGTGACTGGAATGAACTGGAGGAAGGCAGCCAGTTTAGTGTGCCGACGACTGCCGATGGCGAATTTGTTTCGCCGCCGTTTGCCCGCAGTGTGCCGGGTGGTGATGGTGACGGCGTGCGCGCCTATGTCAAAATCCCTGGGTATGACTGGTGGAAGAGCGAGTTTATGGTGTATAACGATACGATTGCCTATCGAGGAAAGGCGTGGGACCAAAATTCCCCCGTCAGTGAAGGCGGTTTTGGCTACAGAGTGCCTGGAAAGGCTGGCCAGCGCCTTTATTTCAATTTCTCAAACGATACAGGCCGAATAGAATAAGTGATTCAGTTTATTAGATTAAGTGCACAATAATTATGTCAATATTTGAACAAGTGAATGCGGGCATCAAGGCTGCTATGCTGGCCCGCGACAAGGTGCGGCTCACCGCACTGCAAGGCATCAAGGCCGAACTGCTGCTCATCAAGACACAGCCGGGCAACGGCGGCGAGGTGAGCGACGAGAATGCCCTCAAGGCACTCGTACGCATGGCTAAGCAGCGCCGCGAGAGCGCACAGATTTACACCGAGCAGAACCGTGCCGACCTGGCGCAGGAGGAGCTTGCCCAGGCAGCCGTCATCGACGAGTTCCTGCCGCAGCCACTCAGCGACGAGGAACTCACGGCAGCCCTGCGCGACATCATCGCCCAGACGGGTGCCGCCGGCATGAAGGACATGGGCCGCGTGATGGGTGTGGCCACCAAGCAACTCGCCGGCCGTGCCGACGGCAAAGCCATCTCCACCAAGGTGCGAGAGCTGCTGGCGTAGGAGAACCGAGAACCGAGAACCGAGAACCAAGAACCGAGAGCACAATCAGTCCGAAGGTCGCAAGGCATCGCCTTGCGAAACCCCGCCGCATTGCGCAACTTGTAGCTCGTAACCCATAGCTTATAGTTATCCATTGTCAATTATCAAGTAATCATAATGTTAACACTTCAACTAATCAATCAAAACCCCGAGGAGGTGATTGCTCGGTTGGCCGTGAAGCATTTCGACGGCCGTGAGCCCATCATGCGTGTGGTGGAGCTCGACAAGCAGCGCCGTGCCTCGCAGAAGGTGCGCGATGACAATGCCGCGCAGCTCAACAAACTGGCTGCACAAATCGGTGCCCTGATGAAGCAGGGCCAGCGCGACGAGGCCGAGCAGGTCAAGGCGCAGGTGGCTGCCTTGAAGCAGACCAACAAGGAAATCGAGGACCAAGTGACCCAGGCCGAGCAGGCCATCGAGGAAATCCTGCTCTCGGTGCCCAACGTGCCCTACAGTGGCGTGCCCGAAGGCAAAACCGCCGCCGATAATGTGGTGGAGAAGACCGGCGGGCCCATGCCCGACCTGCCTGCCGACGCACTGCCGCACTGGGATCTGGCCAAGAAATACAACCTCATCGACTTCGACCTGGGTGTGAAAATCACCGGTGCCGGCTTCCCCGTCTATATCGGCAAGGGTGCCCGCTTGCAGCGCGCACTCATCCAGTTCTTCCTCGACCAGGCCGGCGAGGCGGGCTACCTCGAGGTGCAGCCGCCCTACGTGGTCAACGAGGACTCGGGCCGCGGCACTGGCCAGCTGCCCGACAAGGAGGGGCAGATGTATCACTGCCAGGTGGACAACTTCTACCTCATTCCCACTGCCGAGGTGCCGGTGACCAACATCTTCCGCGATGTGATCATCCCGCAGGACCAGCTGCCCAAGCGGCTGTGCGCCTATTCGGCTTGTTTCCGCCGCGAGGCCGGCAGCTATGGCAAGGACGTGCGCGGCCTGAACCGCCTGCACCAGTTCGACAAGGTGGAGATTGTGCGCATCGAGCGACCCGAGGACTCCTATGCCGCTCTGGAGCAGATGAAGGATCATGTGCAGTCGCTGCTCGACAAGCTCGGCCTGCCGTGGCACATCCTGCGCCTGTGTGGTGGCGACATGAGCTTCACCAGCGCCATCACGTTCGACTTCGAGGTGTGGAGCGCCGCTCAGGAGCGCTGGCTCGAGGTCAGCTCGGTGAGCAACTTCGAGACCTATCAGGCCAACCGCCTGAAGTGCCGCTATCGTGGCGATGACAAGAAGACTCACCTGTGCCACACGCTCAACGGCTCGG
>JAFYCU010000194.1 GCA_017545095.1 Muribaculaceae bacterium
CAGCGGACAGCCCGTGCGCTGGAACACCACCAACGCCGCCGTGGCCACCGTCACCACCGGCGGCCAGGTCACCGCCGTCGCCACCGGCGAGGCCGAGGTGGCCGTCACCTGCCTGGGGCTGCGCCGCACCTGCCGCGTGACGGTGATCCCGCCCATGGTGACCGTCACGCTCGACAAGCACGAGGCCACGCTGCACCGCAACGACATCGTCTACCTCACCGCCACCACGGCACCCAGCACCGAAGAGGTGCAGTGGAGCACCAGCAACGCCGACGTGGCCCTGGTGCGCGTGGTGGATGGCCGCGCCATGGTGCTGGCCATGCGCCCCGGCGAGGCCCACATCGTGGCCGCCACCGCCGCTCGCTGCCACCCCGACACCTGCCATGTCACCGTGGTGCGCCCCACCGGCGACGCCAACGGTGACGGCTTTGCCGACGTGGAGGACCTCAACGCCGTGATCAACGTCATCCTCGGCTTCAGCGCGCAGCCCGCGGGCGACGACCTGCCGTTCTACGACACCACTGGCGACGGCGTGGTGGACGTGGAAGACGTGAACGCCCTTGTGAACCTGCTGCTCAACCCCGAGCCGCCCACGCCCCCCGAACCGCAGAACCGCACGTTCACCGTGAACGGTGTCACCTTCAAGATGGTTGCCGTCGAGGGCGGCACGTTCACCATGGGCGCCACCGAGGAGCAGGGCAGCGATGCCTACGACTGGGAGAAGCCCACGCACCAGGTGACGCTGAGCAGCTACAGCATCGGCGAGACGGAGGTGACGCAGGCCCTGTGGCAGGCGGTGATGGGCAGCAACCCGAGCCACTTCACCGGCAACCTTCAGCGTCCGGTGGAGAGGGTGAGCTGGAACGATTGCCAGACGTTCATCACAAAGCTGAACGAGCTGACGGGCGCGACGTTCCGCTTGCTGACGGAGGCGGAGTGGGAGTACGCGGCCCGTGGCGGGAACAAGAGCAAGGGCTACAAGTATGCCGGGAGCAACACCATCGGCGGCGTGGCGTGGTACTCGAGCAACAGCAGCTCGACGACTCATCCCGTGGCGACAAAAGCCCCGAACGAGTTGGGGTTGTACGACATGAGCGGCAACGTGTGGGAGTGGTGCCAAGACTGGTATGGCAACTACAGCAGTGAGGCACAGACAAATCCGACTGGTCCCACATCCGGCTCGTCCCGCGTGGACCGTGGTGGCGGCGGGATCAGCGGCGCCAGGAACTGCCGCGTGTCGAATCGGGACCTCCTCACGCCGTCGCTCACGCCCTACGACCAGGGGCTGCGACTTGCCCTTTAGTTTAAGCTTCTTCTACTCCCCCCCGCCGGCAGGCGGTTAGGCGAGCGGCAGGGCGTAGCCCGTAGGGCCGCCCCGCTCGGCAAACCGCCTGCCGGCCACCGAAGCAATAAGGTAATCAGGCCGGCGCTCGCAAACGCGAGCGCCGGCGATTTGCGCGTGGGTGTTGCCCCTCATTTGTAGTTCTCGCGAAAAATGTGTAATTTTGCGGCGCAGAATCAATGACTCGACCCGATGAACGACAACGCCCCGCCCAAAGTGCTGCTCAACGAAGTGCAGGCCACCGACTTGTATTTCTACCAAAAGACCGAGGTGCTGTATGCGCTCACCTATCATTTCGTGAAAGAATACCTGCCGGCAAAGGGTGACCGAACGGTGGACCAGATGGTGCAGGCGGCACGTTCGGGAAAGCAGAACATCATCGAGGGTTTTTCCGACGGGGTGACCTCGACCGAGATGCAGCTTAAGTTGCTTAACGTGGCCCGCGCATCGCTCAAGGAACTGCGTGCCGACTACGAGGATTACCTGGTGACCCGGAACCTGCCCTGCTGGAACGACACGCATCCACGCTATGAGGTGATGCTCGCTTTTTGCCGCACACACAACCAGCGCGAGGACTACCAACCATATTTCGACCGTTGGAGCGATGAGGAACTAGCCAATGTGGCCCTCACTTTGCTGCACATGGTGGATAAGATGATGAAGACCTATCTCAACGGCCTGGAGCAGCAGTTCGTCACCCAGGGCGGCATCCGCGAGCGCATGCACGCCGCACGCACCGGCTACCGTCAGGGCGTGGATGAGGAGTTGCGCCGTCTGCGCGAGGAGAACAAGGCGCAGTGCCAGCAAGTGGCTGTGCTCGAGCAGAAAATCGAGCAACTCCAAGCCGAAAAGCGCCACCTGGAAGTGCTCCTGCAACAAGAACGACTGAAGAAAAAACGATAAACAGGCTTGACTAGAGGCACTAGTTGAAGCTAGTTATAACTAGTGCAACTAGCTTCAACTAGCATGACTAGAAAACCCACCCCCAAAAAAATGAAAAAAACCATCCCACGCGCCATTCTGGCGCTGATCATGCTGGTGCTGCCGCTGCTGGCGGCGGCGCAGCGGTTTGCCATCCTGAGCGACATTCATGTGTCGCCCGGTAATGAGAACGAGGCCGCGCTGCGGCTGGCTGTTGAGGAAATCAACGCCGGCGATGCCGATGTGGTGCTGATGACCGGCGACCTCACCAACGAGGGCAGCGATGTGCAGCTGCGCAATGTGAAGGCTATCCTCGACGGCATCAACAAGCCGCTCTATGTGATTCCCGGCAACCATGAGAACAACTGGAGCCAGAGTGCCTGCAAAACGTTCAACGACCTGTGGGGCAGCGACCGCTTTGTGTTCGAAATCGGCGACCTGGTGGTGGTGGGCATGAACTGCGGCCCGTTTATGAAGATGGGCGACGGGCACATCAAGCAGGAGGACCTCCTGTGGCTCGACCGCACGCTGGCCGAGCGCGTCACCCCCGGCAAGCGGGTGCTGAGCATCAACCACTACCCCCTGCAAGACGACCTCGACAACTACCTCGACTATGTGGCCGTGCTGAGGAAATACCCCGTGGTCACCCACCAGAACGGCCACTACCACACATGGCGGCTCTACGAGACCGGCGGCATCAACGGCGTGATGGTGCGCGCACTCGACATGCGCGACGGCCGTCATGGCTACACGCTCATGGATGTGGATCTGGACAGGATGTGGATTCATATATATAATAAGGTAATCGGTGCCGAGCCGGAACTGAAATTTGCCTACAAAATCAATCTGGACTATGACAGCCTGGAGCGTCCCGCCGCCGAGGGCGTGGTGCCGCCGGGCTATGCGGTGGAGCGCGTGTGGGCCGACGATGCCTCGATTTTCACTCGCTTGGGCGTGGACAACAAGAACATCTATTTCGGCAACTCGCTGGGCTGGGTGAAGGCCCTCGACAAGGGCACGCGCCAGATGCGCTGGCAGGTGAAGACCGATGCCATGCTCTTCTCGCGTCCCGCCGTGGCGGGCGACGTGGTGGTGGCACCCACCGCCGACCGCCGACTGCTGTGGATCGACAAGCGCACGGGCAAGGTGCGTTACGAATACGAGGCCGACGGACCCTATGTGGCCGACGGCGTGGTGGCCGACGGCATCCTGTATCAAGGCGGCTACAAGACCTTCCAGGCCTGGGACGTGAAACGCCACCGAATGCTGTGGCACTACGACAGCATAGGCAACTACTGCCAGGCCGCCCCGGTGGTGGATGGCGGCGATGTGGTGTTCGGCGCGTGGGACACCCGCCTGCGCGTGCTCGACCGCCGCACAGGCGCATTGCGCTGGCAATGGGATAACGGCAATCGCGGCAACCTCTACAGCCCCGGTAACGTGGTGCCGGTGGTCACGCCCGACAAGGTGGTGATCGTGGCCCCCGACCGCGTGACCACGGCCATCGACCGCGCCACGGGACAACAAATGTGGCGCGAGAAAAACGAGAACAAAGTGCGCGAGAGTCTGGGCCGCAACACCGACGGCAGCGTGGCCTACGCCAAAACCATGGACGGCGAGCTGGTGGCGATGAGCACCCAGGGCGACCATTACCGCATGCTGTGGAAAGCCGATGCCGGCTTTGGCTACGAGCATGCCCCATGCATCGTGCTCGAGCACCGCAGACGGGTGCTGCTGGGGTCGAGGCGCGGCGTGCTGGCTGTGTTTGATGCCGACACGCACGAGCGCGTGTTCACCTACAAGATGGGCAGCAGCGAGGTGAACGGCTTTGAGGTGGACATAGCCACCGGCGATGTGTATTGCTCGCTCATCGAGGGTACGATTTTCCGAATCGTTTTACCAGAAAAGCCATGAAACGTCAATCTATCATGCTGTTGCTCACGGGCTTCGCCCTGGGTGTTGCGGCGGTGGCCGCGCTGGCCTTCACCGCTCCGCACCGGGTGTCGAGTGGCGTGTATGGCGATGTGAACGGCGACGGATGGGTCGATATTGCCGATGTGAACGAAGTAATCAACGTGATCATGGGACAGACCCCCGATGTGCCCATGCCCGATGCCGTGACCATCACGGTGAACGGGGTCGACTTTGTGATGGTTACTGTGGAGGGCGGCACATTCACCATGGGAGCCAC
>JAFYCU010000195.1 GCA_017545095.1 Muribaculaceae bacterium
GAGTGGTTCGCCTCGATTGGCACCGAGAAGTCGAAAGGCACCAAGGTGTTCGCCCTGGCAGGAAAAATCAACAATGTGGGTCTGATCGAAGTGCCCATGGGCACCACCCTGCGCGAAATCATCTACGACATCGGTGGCGGCGTGAAGAACGGCAAGAAGTTCAAGGCCGTGCAGACGGGTGGCCCCTCGGGAGGCTGCCTCACCGAGAAGCATCTCGACATCCCCATCGACTACGAGAGCCTGGGCGCTGCCGGCTCGATGATGGGTTCGGGCGGTATGATCGTCATGGACGAGGACGACTGCATGGTGTCGGTGGCCAAGTTCTATCTTGAGTTCACCGTGAGCGAGTCGTGCGGTAAGTGCACGCCCTGCCGCATCGGCAACAAGCGACTGCTCGAGATTCTCACCCGCATCACTCAGGGCAACGGCACGATGGAAGACCTGGACACGCTGAAGACGCTGGCCGCCACCATCAAGGACACCGCTCTGTGCGGCTTGGGCCAGACGTCGCCCAACCCGGTGCTCTCCACCATCGACAACTTCTACGATGAATATGTGGAGCATGTGAAGCAGCACAAGTGCCGCGCCAAGCAGTGCAAGTCGCTCCTCACCTACTCCATCAATCCCGAGAAGTGCAAGGGCTGCGGCGCTTGCAAGCGTGGCTGCCCCGCCGACGCCATTATGGGCGATGTGCGCAAACCTCATGTGATTAATCCGTTCAAGTGCATCCGTTGCGGCATGTGCCAGTCGCGTTGCCATTTCGATGCCATCGTTGTTCTATAGTGAATCAATATGTTCCGTTATTGGTGTGAACATAGCTTCATCACCGATAACTGAAAACTGATAACTGAAAACCAATAGATATATATGGAAGAGAAGATGATTACCGTCACCATCGACCGTCATGTGGTCGAGGTGCCTGCCAATATGACCATCCTCGATGCCGCCAAAGGGGTGAACGTCGAGATTCCCACGCTGTGCCACATCAACCTGGAGGGCACGTGCCTGAAGAGCAACCCCGCTTCGTGCCGCTTGTGCGTGGTGGAGGTTGAGGGCAACCGCAACCTGGTGCCTGCGTGCGCCACCAAGTGCCGCCCCGACATGGTGGTGCACACCAGCTCACCGCGTGTGCTGCGCGCCCGCAAGACTGTGGCCGAGCTCATCCTGAGCGACCACCCCAACGATTGCCTCACCTGCCCCAAGTGCAGCGACTGCGAGCTGCAACGTCTGGTGCGCCGGCTCAACTGCCGCCAGATCCCGTTCAAAGACGGCGAGCGCATCGAGCGCAAGAAAGAAATCACCCCGGCCATCACCCGCGACATGAGCAAGTGCATCTACTGCCGCCGCTGCGAGAGCGTGTGTAACGATGTGCAGAGCGTGGGTGCTCTGGGAGCCGTGGGCCGCGGTTTTGGAACCATTGTGGGCACCGCCTTTGGCAAGACGCTGAGCGACACCAACTGCACCTATTGCGGACAGTGCGTGGCTGTGTGCCCCGTGGGCGCACTCACCGAGCGCGACTACGCCGAAGAGCTCATCGCCGACATCACCAACCCCGACAAGGTTGTCATCGCCCAGACCGCTCCCGCCGTGCGCTACGCACTGGGCGAGGAGTTTGGCCTGAAGCCGGGCACCAGCGTAACGGGCAAGATGGTCACCGCGCTCAAGGACATGGGCTTCGACTATGTGTTCGACACCGACTTCGGCGCCGACATGACCATCATGGAAGAGGGTTACGAAATCCTCGACCGCCTCGGCAAGCATTTGGCGGGCGACAAGAACGTGAAGCTGCCCATCATGACCTCGTGCTGCCCCGCATGGGTCAACTTCTATGAGCATGAGTATCCCGACCTGCTCGACTATCCCTCGAGTGCCAAGTCACCAGGTCAGATGTTCGGTGCTGTGGCCAAGACCTACTGGGCCGACAAGATGGGCATTCCGCGCGACAAACTCGTGGTGGTCTCCATCATGCCGTGCTTGGCCAAGAAATATGAGTGCGGCCGTCCCGAGTTCAAGGTCGATGGCAACCCCGATGTGGACTACAGCATCAGCACGCGCGAGCTGGCCGCCCTCATCCGCCGCAGCAACATCAACTTCGACAGTCTGCCCGACAGCGACTACGACACGCCGATGGGCGAGTCGACGGGAGCCGCCGCCATCTTCGGCACCACTGGTGGTGTGATGGAGGCCGCTCTGCGCACAGTCTATGAGGTGTACACAGGCAAAACGCTGCCGCGTGTCGACTTCGACCAAGTGCGTGGATTGGACGGTGTGCGCGAAGCCACCATCGACCTCGATGGTTTCGAGCTCAAGGTGTGTGTGGTGCACACGCTGAGCAACGCACGCATGGTAATGGACAAGCTGCGTGCCGGCACGCTCAACTACCACGTTGTGGAGGTGATGGCTTGCCCCGGTGGTTGCATCGGCGGTGCCGGTCAGCCCTACCACCACGGCGATGGCACCGTGCTGCGCGCACGCCAGCGTGCCGCCTATGCCGAAGACGCCGGCAAGCAGCTGCGCAAGAGCCATGAGAACCCCGACATCCAGAAGCTCTACAAAGAGTTCCTTGGAGAGCCGCTCCATGGCAAAGCCCACGAGCTGTTGCACACATCCTACAGCGACAAGAGCATCAAGTGATTTGATAATGGATAATGTATCATTAATATTTCCATCATTAGCATTATGGCAAAAGAAATGAAATTGGCCTGCAACGTTGTTGAGCAAGTGGAGGCCATCTGCGATAAGTTCGGCAACAAGCCGGGTGAGCTCATCAACATCCTGCACGAGGCTCAGAACCTGCACGGCTACCTGCCCGAGGAGATGCAACGTGTGATTGCCCGCAAGTTGAGCATTCCCGTCTCGCGTGTTTTTGGCGTGGTGACATTCTACTCCTTCTTCACGATGACCCCCAAGGGTCGTCACCCCATCTCGGTGTGTCTGGGCACGGCCTGCTATGTGCGTGGCTCGGAGAAGCTGCTTGAGGAAATCAAGCGCACGCTGAACATCGAGGTTGGCGAGACCACCCCCGACGGCAAGTTCTCGCTCGACTGCCTGCGCTGCGTGGGTGCTTGCGGACTTGCTCCTGTGGTTACCATCGGCGATCGTGTGTATGGTCGTCTGCAGCCTAAGGACATCAAGAGCATCCTTGAGGAAGTGAAAGACTGACAGTATAAGCTCAAGTCTGATACTAAAGGTTTCGGCCACCTGCTCAAAACAGAGCGGGTGGCCGAAATGTTGTTGACTCTTTTGCTGTATCCGTCAGGCTGCGGTGTCAGCCGCAACGCGAGGTGCCGCAGTTGGTGCAAATCAGGCAGCCCTCTTGATAAACGAGGGTTTCCTGACCGCAGTTCGGGCAGGTCTGGCCGCTGGCCTTGGTGCCATTGGGCAGATACTTCTTCAAAGCCCGTTCCACACCCATCTTCCAGGTGTTGATCGACTGGTTGTCGAGTTCCAGGCTGCTCACCAGCTTGAGCACTTGCTCGATGGGCATGCCATAACGCAGCACACCGCTGATGAGCTTGGCATAGTTCCAGAACTCGGGGTTGAATTTCTCGCTCAGTCCCTCGATGGTGGTCTTGAAGCCGCGCTTGTTGATGAACTGGAAGTCGTAGCGCTTGCTTCCGTCCTCGCCCACAGCCTTGATGATTTTGCCCTTGGTCACCGACTTGGGGCAGAAAATGCCCTCTTCATCGTCAGCGATACCGGTGAAAATCTCATACGGACGGCTGTCGATGAGGCCGATAAAGGCAATCCACTTTTCCTTGTTGTTCTGGAACCGCACCACATCAGCTTCCAGCTCCACGGGACGCTTCAGGATGTGCTCCTCGTCAGCAATATAGTGGGCGGTTTTCTTTTTCTGCTTCTCTTTGTCCTCCTTGGTGAGTTGCACGAGCACGCCCGAGCGCGAACCGTCGCGATACACGGTGCAGCCCTTGCAGCCGCAACGCCAGGCTTCGAAATAGACCTTGGCAACCATCTCCTCGGTGATGTCGTTCGGCAGGTTCACGGTCACGCTGATGCTGTGGTCAACCCACTTTTGCACGGCTCCCTGCATGCGCACCTTCGCCACCCAGTCGATGTCGTTGGAGGTGGCTTTGTAGTAGGGCGATTGCTTCACCAATGCCTCGATTTGCTCCTGGGTGTAGTCGTTGCGCACCTCGATGCCCTTCACGTTCATCCACGTGATGAACTTGGGGTGATAGACGATAAACTCCTCGAACGAGTCGCCGTTTTCATCCACATAGTCGATGCGCACATCCTTGTCGCTGGGATTCACCTTGCGACGGCGCTTATACACGGGCAGGAACACGGGTTCGATGCCCGAGGTGGTCTGCGTCATCAGGCTGGTGGTGCCCGTGGGTGCGATGGTGAGGCAGGCGATGTTGCGGCGGCCATGCTTGAGCATCAACTCATACAGTTCCGGGTCGGCCTCGCGAATGCGGGCAATGAATGGATTGTTCACCTCACGCTTGGCATCGTAGATTTCGAATGCTCCGCGCTCCTGCGCCATGGTCACGCTCGAGCGGTAGGCGGCAAGCGTGAGTGCACGGTGCACGCTCACCGAGAATGCCGTGGCCTCGTCGCTGCCGTAGCGCAACCCCATGGCGGCAAGCATGTCGCCCTCGGCGGTGGTGCCCACGCCGGTGCGGCGGCCCTTGAGCGTCTTCGAACGGATTTTCTCCCACAGATTCAGCTCGGTGGTCTTCACCTCGCCGGTTTCGGGGTCGGACTTGATTTTGGCCAGGATTTTCTCGATTTTCTCCATCTCCAGGTCGATGATGTCGTCCATGATGCGCTGGGCGCAGGCGATATGCTCCGAGAACAGGTCGAAATCGAAACGCGCCTCGGGCGTGAACGGGTTCACCACATAGCTGTAGAGGTTCACGGCCACCAGGCGGCAGCTGTCGTAGGGGCACAGCGGAATCTCGCCGCACGGATTGGTGCTGATGGTGCGGAATCCCAAGTCGGCATAGCAGTCGGGCAGGGCCTCGCGGGTGATGGTGTCCCAGAACAGCACACCAGGTTCGGCGCTTTTCCAGGCGTTATGGATGATCTTTGCCCAGAGCTTGGCGGCATCGGTTTCCTTTTTGTAGATGGGGTCTTTGCTGTCCACCGGATATTGCTGCGTGTAGGGCTTGCCCTCGATGGCGGCCTGCATAAACTCGTCGTCGATGCGCACACTCACATTGGCGCCGGTCACCTTGCCCTCGGTGAGCTTGGCATCGATAAACGACTCTGCATCGGGATGCTTGATGCTCACGGTGAGCATCAACGCTCCGCGACGCCCATCCTGTGCCACCTCGCGGGTGGAATTGCTATAGCGCTCCATAAAGGGGACCAAGCCCGTGCTGGTGAGCGCGGAGTTCTTCACCGGTGAACCTTTCGGGCGGATGTGCGACAAGTCGTGCCCCACTCCACCACGGCGTTTCATGAGCTGCACCTGCTCCTCGTCGATTTTGATGATGCCGCCATAGGAGTCGGGTTCGCCATCGAGGCCGATCACAAAGCAATTCGACAACGAGCCAATTTGGAAATTGTTGCCGATGCCTGCCATGGGGCTACCCTGCGGCACGATGTAGCGGAAATGCTTGATCAGGTCGAACACGCGATCCTCACTCATGGGGTTGGGGTACTTGCGCTCGATGCGGGCCACTTCGCGGGCGATGCGGTGGTGCATGTCGTCGGGGGTTAGCTCATAGATGTTGCCAAAGCTGTCCTTCAATGCATACTTGCTGGCCCACACGCGGGCGGCAAGCTCATCGCCTTCGAAATATTTGAGCGACGCATCGTAGGCCTCTTGATAAGTGTAAGTCTGATTTTCGTTCACTTGAATTGAGTTGTATGATTACTATTTCAGTCGTTGTTTTAATTTGCGACTGCAAAGTTAATCAAACTTTTCGAGAAACAATATGGTTGTACGCCAAAATCAATGTTTTCTATTTCGAATAGCCAAACAGCTGTAAAACAACATATTAGCAAAACAGAGAAAGCCGCAAAATTTCCATAAATGGAAATCATGCTCCCACAAGCGTCTGCATTCCAAATATTTTTGTGATGACGTAATTTGAACAAAATCTAAACTCCACGTCCCATATGGTTGATGAAATAATTCAAGTTTCGTTTACTTTCCCCTTCCCCTGAGCCACCGCTTGCAGTGACCCAGGATTACTTAATTCAAGTTTCGCAGGTTGCATAGCTTTGACAATGAGCGAATTGTTCGTTTGTTGGCCCTCTACAAGACCCGTCGCAGAGTGTGACCGCCATCCCCATGGCACCCGAAGGTGTATCAAAAGTGTGGAACATTGGATTCA
>JAFYCU010000196.1 GCA_017545095.1 Muribaculaceae bacterium
GGCTCGCCCGTTCCATCCCGACGACCCGGTGGCCGACGTGATGAGCGTGATGCCCCTGCTCGCCCCGGGCGACACCGCCCTGATGGGGTACGACTGGGACGTGATTTTGGCTGGCGGCTTGCTGTTTGAAATCAACCTGAACGAATACGGCACAGGAGCGCAACGGGTTCTCAAAAACAGGAATTGAACGTCACATGGCAGATGTGCAACACACAGGTGGCGCAACCTTATATATAAATTAAGGTGCGCCACCTGGTGTCATTCACCAGCCAGCGGGGTAGGGTGCTGGCTGGTGGTTCATGTTGTCAAAAGGTTCACTTCACCATCTTGGTGGTGCTCACCGAGCCATCGCGCATGCGCTTGACCACGATGTTCACACCGCTGAAGGGCTTGTCGCTCTTGATGCCGGCAGCGTTCACATAGGTGACGCTGACCACATCGGCCACGTTCACGTCGGCCACGCCGGTGGTGATGTCAAGCTCCATGATCACGTTCTCGGCCTCGGCCTCGGGCACGGTCTGGGTCTTGTAACCCTCCTTCTCGAAGGTGAGGTTGTAGTTGCCGTCGGCGGGCACCTCGATGCTGTAGGTACCATCCTCGCCAGTCACAGCGGTGAAGGTCTCGGCAGGCTCGCGGCGCATGCCGGCGGGCTCATCCTCGGTGACAGCCACAGCGGTGACGGTGACACCGGCCAGCGGCTGGTTGTCGGCGTCACACACAGTGCCCTCGATGGTGCGCACGGTGGGAGCGTAGTCCTTGATAAAGTACCACACGATTTCGCTCTCGTTGTCGGCCGGCTCGCGCTTCATGCCATTGGGGTTCTCCATGCCGCCGTAATAGACCGACTGCACGCCAATCTGGTTGAGGCTGGCGAGGAACTCGGCATCCTGGTTCAGATAGACACATTCACCACCTCGGTAGATGTCGTAGTCGTCGGTGAGCGTGTAAGGAATCTCATACACGGTCTCGGTGAAATTGCAGTACGGATACAGCTCGGGCTCGAAGGGGATGAGGGCCACTTCATGCTCGACATCGCTGTACAGGCGGTAGTAGAGCTTGTTCACGTTCATGTCGTTGCCATCCACATCCACGGTGGGGATGGTGATGTAAACGTTGGGATAATTGCCACCCAGGTTCACCATGGTGATCTCGGGATTGGCAGGCTTGCCGGGCTGCTCCACGAAGGGAGTCCACACGTTTTCGGAGAAGATGAGGTAGTAAGCCAGGGTGTTCTCATACTCGTTGTCGATGATCCAGGTGTCGGTGGTGAACACGCGGGTGTTGGTGTCGAAGTTGAACACCACATCCTCGATGCCATTGGTACCGTAGCCTACGAAGTAGTGCGGGAAGGTGTAGCCGTAGGCGGCAGCACGATCGTCAACGCCGAAGTATTGTCCGGTGGCGAAGGTGGCGGTGGAGCCGTTGAGCTCACCCTTCACCCAAGCCTCGGGCAGGTCGGTGCACAGACCCTGCACATACACGTCGTTGCCGTCGAAGCCGATGTTGATCTGCTTGTTGAACGGGGTGTAGACTGCATTGTTGTCGTCGTCGAAGGTGACGCCGTTGCCGGTCCAAGTGTAGATCTCGGTCTCCAGGCCTTCAGGCACCTCGACCACCTCGGGCTGCACGAGCTCGCCCTTGTAGATGGTCATGGCATTATAGTAGCCCCACATGGCGAGTTCATCGGTTTTTTGGTTCTCGGCGATATAGGGCGTGGTGAGGGTGAACACCTTGTTATCGCTGTCATAGCTGAACACGATGTCGCAAATCGCCGAGCCGTTGTAGCCCACCATAAACTCGTTGCCATAGCTGTCGGAGCCCACAAACTGTCCGGAAGCGAAAGTGGCGGTGTTGCCGCTGATGGTACCCTTCATCCAAGCATCGCTGAAATAGTAGGGGATGCCTTTGATATACACATCGTTTCCATCGAAAGCCACCTCGGTGGCATTGTTCACCGAACTGGCACCTTGGCTGGTGTTGAATGTGGCCTCGATGGTCCAGTCGTCCTCGATGGTCACGCCGTCGGGCACGGTCACGAGCTCATAGACGGGCTCCTCGGGCTCCACGGGCTCATCCAGGCTGATGAGGGCACCGGCCTCGGTGTAGGTGTAGTAGTAGATCTCGTCGGGCTTGCCGTTGACAAACATGTCGCAGTCGAGCGTGAAGGTCTCGGCCTCGGCATCGTAGGTGAAGGTGATGTCGCTGGCACCGCTGGTGTAGCCCACCAGATAAATCGCGTTGCCGCTATACAAGCCCATGTACTGTCCCATGGGGATGGTGACGGTGTTGCCGCTGAGGGTACCCTTTGCCCAGGCATTGGGAAGGATGGCGCGGCTGGCATCGGCGGTGGCCAGACCCTGGAAGTAGATGTCGTTGCCGTCCTTCACGATATTCACCGTCTGGGAGAAGGTATGCTCCTCGCTCGAATAGACGGTGGTGCCGGTGTAGTAGTAGGTGACCGGTGTGATGCCGGTGGGAGGCACGATTTCCTCCTCGAGCGTGGTCTCGGTATAGACGCTCTCATAGTCGGCGCAGCCATACCACATCTCATCGTCGTCCCACACGCCAGCAAGCACGTAGGTGCTGGAGCTGCCCTGGAGCGAAATCTGATCGCCGTCGATGGTGAAGACTGCGGTGGTGTTGGTGCGGTCGGCCTTAATGGCTGAATCGTAGTAGCTCGATACGGTGCCGTTGACATAAGGCGTGATGTCGAGCCAAGCCAATTCCATGTTGTAGCCCTGGCCGGTGTTGTAGAGGGTCTGGGGCAGGTTGAAAGTGATCTGGTTGCCATTAAGGGTGCCCTTGATATAGGACGCTGTCGTGACGCTTGAGATGGGGTTCAGAATGTAAACCTCGTTGTTGTCGCAGAACACGATTTCAACCAATCCACTCTGCTGCGCACCGGCGCTGCCGGTGTTGCGGGAGTAGGTGCCGCCGGAGCGGGTGTAGTACTTCACAGTGCCCTCGGGGGCCTCGGTAATCACCTGGGTGACGCGGCGCGGACCGTTGGTGATGCTGGTTGCGGACTTGAGCTGCACATCGGCACTCGTGAAAGCCTGCACGGCAGGCATTCCCAGGGAAGCCTTCTCGGGCAGCAGCTGGAGCGAGCTCATGCTCTTGGCGTTAGCCTTCTGCACCGGACGGCCGGGGAAAGTCTGCGCCATGGCAGTAGTGCCGGCCAACGCCAGCACACCTGCCAAAAGAAAAGCGTGTAACTTGTTCATAAGCGTAAAAATTAATAGGGTGAATAAAAAATCAAAAAAGTGAATATTTTACTACAAATAATGTGCAAAGATAAACAATATTTCAGCACAACCGCAATTTTTTATTGCAAATTTCCAAAACAGGGTCGAATTACTACGGAAACCAGTAGGCAACAACCGCCTTGCGAACGCGAAAAGACGGCACAGCAACCCGGCAGTCACCAGAGCGAAACACACGAAGCCCACCCACAAGGGAAAACGCAGAAACCTAAATTCAAAATCGAACTGCAAATTTTGAATGTTTAGAGGGCGTGCCATCAAAGGCTCATAAACACCTTTTTTTCACTGGCAATGCAAAAAAAAGCAAAAGGGAGACCACAGTCTCCCCAGGATTAACTAATTTTGTATTGTTATGTATCATCAATTAACCCGGGAGCAAAGGTACGAAATTTTCGCCTTACTCCAAGCAAAAAGACCGAGAAAAGAGATTGCCGCCATTGCAGGCGTCAGTGAATCAACCATTTCGAGGGAGCTGAGGCGCAACTCCACGGA
>JAFYCU010000197.1 GCA_017545095.1 Muribaculaceae bacterium
AGGCGTGCGCATGGCCTCGAGGTAATACTTGCGGCGGGTGAGGAAGCTCTCGTGATTGTCGGCGGCATTCTGTGCGGCAAACTCCTTGCCCAGCAGCCACAGGTTGCCCACGCTCTTGCGGAACCACATCTCCTTGCCGTCGATGTTCATCACCTCGAGGGCACGGGTGTCTTTCCAATGCTGGATTTGGGCATCGGTGGCCTCGGGCATCTTCTCGCGTATCATCTTCACGACCTCCTCGGGGGTGATGCGGAAGTCGGTGCGGATGCGCTGCATGATGGTGCGCAGGGAGTCGATGCGCACGGCATCGGCCTGGCGAACCTTCTTTGGCAATGACTTCATGACCTTCTCGGCACGGGCGAACTCACCCTGGGCAATCAGCTGGTCCACCTGGGCCTGCCAATCGGGGGTTGCAGCCATGCCTGCCATGGCCAAAACGCTAGCGGCCAATGCCAATAATTGCTTTTTACCTTTCATATCGTGTTACGCTTTTGTTTTAACGAGCAAATTTACTGCAAAAATTTGGATAACCAATCAAGTACAAAAAATAAACTTATCAACACACCCAAAAACGACAACCGCCGACCAGCAATCAAACGCAACATGAAACAACGATAATTAATAAAGCCGCCCTCGTTTGAGACGTGTTTTTCACTTTATTTAGTGGAGTGGATGTGAAAAAATCGGTGGGATGGTGTTACCTTTGCGGCACAATAACACGATAAAGACCATGTTACTGAACAAGATTCTCATGCAGGTACCGGTGGCCACGCCCGACTCGACGGCCGCCAACAAAATCAAGGAGGCGACCAACGTGGTGACCTCTCACGTGGACTCGCTGGCCAGCCAGCTGCATCCCGACTCCATCGCCGCGCTGACGCCCGAGAAACTCGCCAACCGATTCAAATATCTGGACCTGGGCAGCCTGGCCACGTCGCTGTCGAGCCAGCTGATCTCGCTGGCGCTGCGCATCCTGGCCGCCATCCTCATCTTCTACCTGGGCAAGTTCATCATCAACAAGATATACAGCGTGGTGCGTGCCATCATGGTGGCCAAGGGGCTGGACAGGTCGTTGACCTCGTTTGTGCTCAGCTTCATCAAAATCACGCTGCTGTTCCTGTTGATCATCACCGTCATCGGGGTGCTGGGCATCGAGACGAGTTCGTTCATCGCCATCTTTGCCAGTGCCGGTGTCGCCATCGGTATGGCCCTGAGCGGCACGTTGCAGAACTTTGCTGGCGGTGTGCTCATCCTGCTGTTGAAGCCCTACAAGGTGGGTGACTATATCGAGTTCGGCGAACTCAAGGGCACGGTGAAGGAAATCCAGATTTTCCACACGGTCATCAACACCTATAACAATGACCGCATCGTCATCCCCAACGGAGGTCTGGCAACGAGTTCGCTCAAGAACTTCAGCGCCGAGCCCTACCACCGCGTGGAGTGGCGCGTGGGCATCAGCTATGGCGACGATGTGGATGTCGCACGCAAGGTCGTGCTGGACATCATTGCCGCCGACGAGCGCATCGTCCACACCGACGCCGACGTCAAGGAGACCGAGCAGCCCCAGGAAACCAGCACACAGACCGACCAGCAGGAGAAGCAACCGTGGTGGAAGCGCATCTTCCACTGGCATCGCCAGCGGGTCGAGCAGTGGAGCGAGACCCAGGAGGCCCAACTGGCGGCTCTCATCCCCAAGCCCAATTACACGCCCAACGTGAATGTCGAGAGCCTCGACGAGAGCCAGGTGACACTCATCGTGAGGGCTTGGACCGAAATCGCCAACTACTGGCCAGTGCTGTATGACGTGAACGAGCGCATCTACAAGCAGCTGCCGAAGCACGGCATCCACTTCCCGTTCCCGCAACTTGACGTACACGTTGAAAAGAGATAAGAGATAAGAGATAAAAGATAAGAGATTCTTGCTGGATGACGCCAATTTGACCAATTAGTCTAATTCGACCAATTTGACCAATCTGACCAATTCGACCAATTTGACCAATAATTATTTTGATAAAATGAGATTTGTTACAAGGCTACTATTTGTTGTGGGGTGTGTTCTGCTGGCAGCGGGGCCGTGCGCTGGTCAGGTCATCAATTCGATTGGTGAGGAGAACATGAAGGTGGAACAAGGCCTGAAACCGCAACAAAAGAAGGCCGAGAGCCCTTATATCGCCGACATCGACACCGAGTCGCCCTACTTCCAGTATATCGACTCGGCCCAGACCTATATCTACAGCCACGACTGGCCACAAGCCGAGCAATGGCTGCTCAAGGCATTCACCATCGACCCCGAGAATCCGGGCAACTCGATGGTGCTGAGCAACATCGCCACACTGCAACGCTATCAGGGCAAACTGGCCGAAGCGGTAAAAAACTACTCGCTCGCCCTCGACATGACACCTCATGCCGTGACGCTGCTGCTCAACCGGGCCGCCCTCTACGTCGAGATGGATAGCGTCCAGCGGGCTATAGACGACTTTGAGCGCGTGTGCGAACTCGACCTGTACAACACCGAGGCACGTTATTCGCTGGGTGTGCTCGCCATGGATCGAGGCGACACCAAGCGCGCCGAAGACCTGTTCAACGAAATCAAACGCATCAACCCCAACTCAGGCCTCTATCACGAGGGCATGGGGCTGCTGCACAAGCGTAACGGCAATTTCGCCCGCGCCGCCGAGCTGTTCACCCAGGTCATCAAGGTGGAA
>JAFYCU010000198.1 GCA_017545095.1 Muribaculaceae bacterium
CTGCTCCAACCAGAGCCTGATGGCCCTGTATGTCACCATCTACATGTCGCTCATGGGTCCCAAGGGTCTGCGCGAGGTGAACGAGCTGAGCTACAGCGGCGCACACTACCTGGCCGAACGACTCTGCGCCACCGGCAAATTCGAGATGGCTTTCCCCGACAAGCCGTTCCTCAACGAGTTTGCCGTGAAAACCTCGCTCGAAATTGATGACGTGCAGGCTCAATGCCGGTTCATGGGCATCCAAGCCGGACTCAAAATCGCCGACGACACCCTGCTGCTGTGCGTGACCGAAGCACGCAGCAAGGCCGAAATCGACGCGCTCATCGAACAAGTTGAACAATTAACCAACCTAGAGGAGGAGAACTGATGAACAATACATATTACGGAAAACTCATTTTCGAGTTGTCGAAGGAAGGCCGCCAGGGCTATTCTCTTCCCAAGAACCAACTGTGCGACTACGCGCTGGAGCAGTTGCCCACGCAGCTGCTTCGCGGCGAGGCCCCCGCACTGCCCGAGGTTGACGAGCTCACCGTGGTGCGCCACTACACCAACATGAGCAACAACAACTTCGGTGTCGACACCGGTTTCTACCCCTTAGGGTCGTGCACGATGAAGTACAACCCCAAAATCAACGAGGACATGGCCGCCCACCGCGACTTCACCTGCCTGCACCCGCTGCAAGACGTGGACACCGTGCAGGGTGCCTTGGAGGTGTACTACAACCTGCAAACCAGCCTCGCCGAGCTGGCCGGGCTGAAGGAGTTCACGCTCAACCCCTTCGCCGGTGCCCATGGCGAGCTCACCGGACTGATGGTGATGCGCAGCTATCACCTGAGCCGCCACGACGAGCAACGCACCAAGGTGATTGTTCCCGACAGTGCCCACGGCACCAACCCCGCCAGCGCCGCCGTGTGCGGACTTGATGTGGTGGTGGTGAAGAGCCGCCCCGACGGCACCGTGGACGTGGACGACCTGCGCCCGCTGCTCGACGACACCGTGGCCGGCATGATGATGACCAACCCCAACACGCTGGGCATCTTTGAGCACAACATCGCCGAGATTGCCAAGCTCGTTCACGAGGCTGGTGGCTTGATGTACTACGATGGTGCCAACCTTAACCCAATGCTTGGCAAGTGCCGTCCTGGCGACCTGGGCTTCGACATCATGCACATCAACCTTCACAAGACCTTCTCGACGCCTCACGGTGGAGGTGGTCCTGGCAGCGGTCCTGTGGGCGTGCGTGAAGGATTGGAGAAGTTCCTCCCCAACCCACGCGTTACCCGCGAGGAGATTGCCGACGACATCTACTGGTATCACATGGAAGACAGTGACGAGTCACTGGGCTCAATCAGCGGATTCCTGGGCAACTTTGGCGTGATCATGCGTGCCTACACCTATATCCTCACCCTGGGCAAGGATGAGATCAAGAATGTGGGTCCCCTCGCTGTGCTTAACGCCAACTATGTCAAGGAGTCGCTCAAGGACTACTATGAGCTGCCTCTCGACGGCGTGTGCAAGCATGAGTTTGTGTTTGACGGCTTGAAGGACAAGAGCACTGGTGTCACCACTCTCGATGTGGCTAAACGATTGCTCGACTATGGCTTCCACGCTCCCACCATCTACTTCCCACTCCTGTTCCACGAGGCCATGATGATTGAGCCACCCGAGAACGAGAGCAAGGAAACCCTCGACGAGTTCATCGAGGTGATGAAGAAGATTGCCATCGAGGCTAAGGAGAATCCCGAGCTCGTGAAGACTGCTCCTCACAACACCCCTGTGCGCCGTCTCGACGACACTAAGGCTGCGTTGAAGCAGATTGTTACTTATCGCGAACTCCTGAGCGTTGACGAGTTATGATTTCAACCGATATTATTATTATAGGTGCAGGTCCCGGCGGTTATGAGATGGCCGCCGAGGCCGCTCACCATGGCAAGAAAGTGGTGATAGTGGAGCGCGACCTGCTGGGTGGCACTTGCCTGAACCGCGGTTGTATTCCCACCAAAGCTCTGTGCCGCAATGCCGAGGTGATCAACACCGTGCGTGAGGCTGCGCAGTTTGGTGTTACCACTGGCGAGGTGAGTGTTGACTATAGCGTGGCATTTGCCCGCAAAGAGGAAGTAGTGAAGCAGTTGCGCGACGGCGTGGCAATGCTCATGGGCGGCGATGGCATAACTGTTGTCAATGGAGAGGCTAAATTTGTCGACGCCAAGACCATTGAGGTTTCCGGCGAGCAATACACCGCTCCCGCCATCGTGATTGCCACTGGTTCTATTCCACGCGGACTTCCCATCGAGGGCGCCGACCTGGCGATGACCAGCGACGACATCCTCGCCATGCAGGAGCTCCCCAAGAGTCTGTGCATCGTGGGTGGTGGTGTGATTGGCATGGAGTTTGCTGGCGTGTTCAGCAGCTTTGGCGTAGAGGTTACAGTAGTCGAATTCATGAAGGAGATTCTGCCTCCATTCGACAAGGACATCGCTAAGCGACTCAAGACTGTTATGAGCAAGCGTGGCGTTAACATCCTCACTCAAGCTGCAGTCAACGGAATCC
>JAFYCU010000199.1 GCA_017545095.1 Muribaculaceae bacterium
AGTGAGAACGCCAATGGACGCGATGTCTACATGATTTATGAGCCTATGGCTGCTGCGTTGGGTATCGGACTCGATGTGCTGGCTCCCGAGGGCAACATGATTGTCGACATCGGTGGCGGAACAACCGAAATCGCTGTTATCTCGCTCGGAGGCATCGTGAGCAACAAGAGCATCCGCATCGCCGGCGACGACCTCACGGCCGACATCCAGGAGCACATGCGCCGCGCCCACAACGTCAAGGTGGGAGAGCGAACCGCCGAGCTGATTAAGATTAATGTGGGTTCGGCGCTCACAACCCTTGCCGACCCCCCCGAAGACTATGTTGTGCATGGTCCCAACCAGATGACCGCACTCCCCATGGAGGTGCCAGTGTCGTATCAGGAGGTGTGCCACTGCATCGAGAAGTCGGTGAGCAAAATCGAGGCGGCTGTGCTCAGCGCACTCGAGCAAACGCCTCCCGAGCTGTATGCCGACATCGTCAAGAATGGTGTCTATCTCACGGGTGGAGGTGCTCTGCTCCGCGGACTTGACAAGCGCCTCACCGACAAAATCGGCATCCAGTTCCATGTGGCCGAAGACCCCTTGCATGCTGTGGCTAAGGGCACCGGCGTGGCACTGAAAAACATCAAGCACTTCCAGTTCTTGAAACGGTGATAGCGGTTACGGTGTAGGGTCTTAGTTTTCAGGTGTGGGATGTTGCTGCCGCATGATAATCATCATGCGGCATCTGTCGCCAAACATTTATCTGAAATCTAACATCACACATTAATCTCACATCGCATATCCTCGATGAACAATCTGCTCAATTTCTTTGTCAAGCACAGCGCTTGGTTCGTGTTCATAATCTATATGATCCTGAGCCTTGTGCTCTTGCTGCGCGACAATCCCTATCAGCAGAGCGTCTATCTCACCTCGGCCAATGCCGCCACGGCCACCGTATATGAAGCGATGAGCGCGGTGACCAGTTATTTTCATCTCCACGACATCAACGAAGACCTGCAAGAGCGCAACGCGTTGCTCGAAATGGAGGTGGTTTCCCTGCGCGACCGTGTCAAGGACCTGCAGATGCTCGTGAGCGACAGTGCTTTCAATCAGCTGCCGGTCATGCAACACTTCGACTTCGTGATGGCTCGAGTCATCAGCAACAGCATTGCTCAGCCCCACAACTATATTACCATCAACCGTGGCGCAAACCAAGGCGTGAAACCGCAGATGGGGGTGGTGGACCAGAATGGTGTGGTGGGTGTCGTCAATGTGGTAGGCCCCAATTCGGCACGCGTGATTTCGCTGCTGAATACCGACCTCATGATTTCGTGCCGGCTCAAGAACCAAGAAGCCTTCGGGCCGCTCTCGTGGGACGGGCGCAGTCCGCAATATGCCGTGTTGCGCGAGATTCCCAAGCACATCCACTATCAGGTGGGCGACACCGTGCTCACCAGTGGCTTCTCCGACCTCTTCCCCGAGGGGCTCATCGTGGGCACCGTGGTGGGGAAGGCGCAGGTCGAGGACAACAGCTTTGCCTCGCTCAAGGTGAAACTCACCACCAACTTCAGCCAGTTGAGTGCCGTGCATGTGATTACCAACAGCATGAGCGATGAGCTCAGACAGCTCGAGCGCGACACCAATGCCGACTCCATCAAGGCACGTGCCGAAGCAGCCAGGGCACAGGCGCGGGCCGAGGCCAAAGCCAAGGCGAAGGCCGATGCCGCAGCGGCTGCCGACTCGGCAAGAAAGGGGGTGAAGCCATGACACGCACCATTTTGCAAATGGCCGTGCTCGCCGTTGTGCTCATTCTGGTGCAGGTGGTGTGCAGCAAAATCATCCTCTTCAATGTGGCCATGCCCATCGTGTTCATCTACCTGATCATGCGCCTGCCCATGAATTGGCATCACAATCTCACCATGACCATCGCTTTCGTGGTGGGCTTGATTGTGGATGTGTTCAACAACACGCCGGGCATGAATGCCATGGCAAGCACCATCCTCGCCGGGGTGAGGCATTCGGTGTTCAACGCCTACGTGCCGCGCGAGGACGAGATGGCCGAGCCCATTCCGTCGATCGACTCGCTCGGCTTCGCTGTTTATTTTAAGTATATGTTATCGCTGGTACTCATCTATTGCACACTCATATTTTTCATTCAGGCGTTCACCCTGCGCGATGTGTTGCTCACCCTGACACGCATCTTGGCCAGCACGGTGCTCACAACCCTTGTGCTTTTAGGTGTCGACAGCTTAGTGAGTACACGCCGTGAGAAAGGACTATAACCTCGAAAAACGCAAGTTTGTCATTGGTGGCTTCATCCTGGTTTTGGTGGTCATCTACATTTTCCGCCTGGGGGTGCTTCAGCTTGGCGAAAGCAAGTATAAGCTGAATGCCGATAGCAACGCCTTCCTCGACAAAACCATCTACCCCTCGCGAGGGCTTATCTACGACCGCAACGGCAAGATGGTGGTCTATAACCAGCCTGCCTATGATGTGATGGTGATCCCCAATGATGTGCAACCTTTCGACACCATCGACTTTTGCAACACACTGCAAATCACCCGCGAGGAGTTCGACCGCCGCTGGGCGGCCATGAAGCGGGGGCGCAACTATTCGGCCTACACGCAGCAGGTGTTCATCAACCACATCTCGGCCGAGAACTACGGACGCCTGCAGGAGAAGCTCTTCATGTATCCGGGATTCTACATCGTGCAGCGCATCTTGCGCCAATATGGCTACAGTTGTGGTGCCAACGTGCTGGGAAACATCCGCGAGGTGAACCAGGGCGACATCGATCGCGACAGCTACTATCGTCCGGGCGACTACATCGGCGATCTGGGCGTGGAAAAGAGTTACGAGCATTGGCTGCGCGGACGCAAGGGCAAGGAAGTGCTTATACGCGATGCACTGGGTAAAATACAAGGACACTATAACGATGGTGCCAACGATGTTACTCCGCAGGCCGGCAACGACCTCCACCTGAGTATCGACATCGAGTTGCAGGAACTGGGCGAGCACATGATGCAGGGCAAGGTGGGAGCCATCGTGGCCATCGAGCCTAAGACCGGCGAGGTGCTAGCGTTGGTGTCCAGCCCAAGTTACGACCCCGCGCTGCTCATGGGCAACGACCGAGGCAAGAACTACGCCGCACTCATCCGCGACCCGCGCAAGCCGCTGTTCGACCGAAGCATCCAGGCGGCCTATCCTCCGGGTTCCACGTTCAAGCCCACACAGGGGCTCATCTTCCTGCAAGAGGGCATCATCGACCTCTCCACGGCATTCCCCTGCAGCCGAGGATTCGTGAGCGGTGGAATGCGCGTGGGATGTCACGGACACGGGTCGCCGCTGCCGCTCAAGCCGGCCATTCAGACATCGTGCAACGCCTACTTCTGCTGGGGACTCAAGCGCATGCTCGACAATCGCAAGAAATACAAATCCACAAGCGAGGCATTCGAGGTGTGGAAGCGGCACATGGTCTCGATGGGCTATGGCTACAGACTCAACATCGATCTGCCGCACGAGAGCCGTGGGTTTATACCCAACAGCAAGTTCTACGACAAAAACAAAGGAGAGGGCAAGTGGAGCAGCTACAGCATCATCAGCGATGCCATCGGTCAGGGCGAAATTCTGGCCACTCCACTGCAAATTGCCAACCTGAGTGCCACCATCGCCAATCGTGGCTACTACATCACGCCCCACGTGGTGCGGCGCATCGACGGCGTGGGCGTGCTCAAGAAGTGTGTCGAACGCCACGACCCCACCATCGACAAGCAGTACTACACCGCCATTGCCGAGGGTATGCGCATGGCAGTCACCGGCGGCACCTGTCGAGGGGCCAACTTGCCGGGAATGGAGGTGTGTGGCAAGACGGGTACCGCGCAAAACCCCCACGGACGCGATCACTCGGTGTTTATGGGATTTGCCCCCTTGAACGACCCCAAAATCGCCATCTGCGTGTTTGTCGAAAACGGTGGCTTTGGCGCCACCTTGGGGGTGCCCATCGGAGCGGTGATGATCGAGCGCTATCTGCATGGCGAAACCACACCCTCCATCCAGGCCAAGGCCAACCGCATGGCTTCAATCACCACCTACAGCGCCAAGCTCTACGGTCCCAAGCCCGGCACAGCCACCGTGAAACTCAAGCCCGACACGGTCAAGAAACCAGAATAGCCCACAACCGCCATTATCCATTATCATCTATCCATTATCAATTAATTTATGGAACTCCAGCAGCACGACAGCAACGGTGGTGGCAACCTGCTCAAACAGGTCGATTGGTTCACCCTGGTGCTCTACCTCATCCTCATTCTGGCCGGGGCCGTGAGCATCTTTGCCGCCAGCTACAATTTCGACAAATCCAGCTCGATGTTCGACTTCGACAGTTTCTCAGGCAAGCAGTTCATCTGGGCCGGGCTGTCGTTTATCCTGGGCTTGTCGCTGCTGCTCATCGACCGGCGCATCTACGAGGCTTATGCCTATCCCATCTATGGGGTGATGATCCTCGTGCTCATCGCCACGGCTTTTGTGGCACCCGATGTCAAGGGGTCGCGCTCGTGGCTGCATCTGGGACCCATGAGCATCCAGCCGGCCGAGTTTGCCAAGTTTGCCACCGCATTGGCGCTGGCCAAACTCTTCGGCACCTACGGCTTCCACCTCAACAACTGGCGCAACTATGCCATTGCCATCGGCATCATCATCTTGCCAATCTTGTGCATCATTCTTGAAAAGGAGACGGGCACGGCACTGGTTTATACCTCGCTCATCTTCATGCTCTACCGCGAGGGAATGAGCGGCTTTGTGCTCTTCGCCGCTTTGTGCGCCATCACCTATTTCGTGCTCGTGCTCAAGTTCGCCGCTCTCACCATCATGGGCATTCCGCTGGGCATGTTTGTGGTGTTCATCGTCATCATGCTGCTCACGGTGGCCATGCTCGCGTTCTATTGCCGCTCGTTCGAGCTCACGCGCAACGTGTTCCTGGGCTATCTTGCCTCAGGGCTCATTGCGGGCGTTTTGGCATGGTTCGGCATCGTCATCAACGGCTATGTGTTTTTCTTCACCGTTATCGGAGTGTCGTTAATCTATCTGCTTTTTGCCATGTTCCACAGCGACCTCCGAAAGGTGTTGCTCACCATCGGGTTTGCCGTGGCCTCGATAGCGTTCATCTTCTTGGTGGATGTGGCGTTCAACAATGTGCTGCAACCGCACCAAAAGACACGCATCCTCGTCACGCTGGGCATCGAGGACGACCCCCGAGGTGTGGGCTACAACGTGAACCAAAGCAAAATCGCCATTGGGTCGGGTGGATTCCTTGGCAAGGGCTTCCTCAATGGCACACAGACCAAGCTCAAGTATGTGCCTGAGCAGCACACCGACTTCATCTTCTGCACCATCGGCGAGGAAGAAGGATTTGTGGGGTCCGCTTTGGTGCTGCTGGTGTTTCTCACGCTCATCCTGCGCATCATCGTCATTGCCGAGCGCCAGCACACCACCTTTGCGCGAATATATGCCTATTGTGTGGCCTGCTACCTCATCTTCCATGTCGCGGTCAACATTGGCATGGTGCTCGGCCTATGCCCAGTCATCGGCATCCCGCTGCCCTTCTTCAGCTACGGCGGCTCATCGCTGTGGGGATTCACCTTCCTGCTATTTATCCTCCTCCGCATCGATGCCGACCGCAAAGCCTACGGCTCCTGGTAGGAATGCGAGTAAAGGTCTCCCCAACCTCCGTGGGGTTTCCCCAAACCCCTCTCCTAAAGGAAGGGCTTTCTGTTGAATGTCGAGTCATGTAGAGCCTTTGTATGGAAGTCTTATTTGTGTTCCCTTTCCTTGATGCATCTCCACAATCTCGCCGTTATCCCCGTAGAAATACGCGCTTTCATCGCGGTTGCGTCTTATGCTGTTTTCCATGCTCAGTATCTCGCGCTCCAGCTGCTTGGAATACCCGCGTTCCGTTGCCGCTTGCACCCTTGCCGGTGCGCTGTTGCGTGTCTTTCCGCTTGCCTTTACCATTATTTTGCGAATTATTTTGTGGATTGAAAAAGTCTTTATTCAAGTTTCGCAGGTTGCATAGCTTTGACAATGAGCGAATTGTTCGTTTGTTGGCCCTCTACAAGACCCGTCGCAGAGTGTGACCGCCATCCCCATGGCACCCGAAGGTGTATCAAAAGTGTGGAACATTGGATTCA
>JAFYCU010000200.1 GCA_017545095.1 Muribaculaceae bacterium
ATTTGACTCGGCCATCAGCCGCACCAGGGTGCGGCTCTACAGGACTCGGTTCCAGCCGTTGGAGACGCCTTGGTTTGGAGCGACTCCTCCAAAATACGCGCCGGGCTGGCGCGAGAGATGCGCCAGCCCGGGCTTTTGGTGTCGCAAGAACAATGCTGTGGGCAAGTTCCTGCGGGCCATGTGGTGCTGTGAATTACTTCACCACCTTGGCAGTGCTGATGGTTCCGTCGGCATAGCGGGTGACCACGATGTTCACACCCTGGAATGCCTGGCTGCTGGTCTGTCCGGCAGCATTCACATAGGTGACACTGGCGACGGTCTTCACGCTGAGGTCGTTCACAGCAGTGCTGGTGTAGCCGTGAGCTGCACGTTGGCAGGAGTGGTGATGTCAGCGTTCTCAATGGTCTGGCTCACATAGCCTTCCTTATCAAAGCTGATGTTGTAGGTGGCACCGTCGAGTGCGGGCACTTCGATGCTGTAGGCACCGTTGGCATCGGTGGTGCCGGTGTAGGTGAGGTCGCCCTCGGCGCGGCGCAGTCCGGCGGGAGCCTCGGCGGGCACCACAGTCACGGTCACGGTCACACCCTCGATAGCGGCATCGTTGGTGTCGGTCACGGTGCCAGTCACGGTGGTCTTCTCAATCTCTTTCCAGAAGTAGAAGTTGTCGATGTAAAGGTCATCGCCATCGCCGCGATCCCACTTCCACTGGAAGGTGTACTGGGCGTTGAGGGTCTCCCAGTTGCTCAGGGGGATGTCGAGGCTGGTCCACTGACCCGGGGTGATGGTGTAGAGCGTCGAAGCCTCGCCACTCTGCGTGATGGGCGTGAGGCCAATCTGGGTCAACTCGGTGGAGGTGGAGAGCAGGTCCATGTGCACGGTGTAGCCGCGCAGGTCGGTGGTGGTGGCGAACTCGTTGCCAAGATAGCCGAACTTCTCAACCTTCTCAATCATGTCGCCCTCGGCAATCTGCACCTCGCTGAGGATCTCACCGGTGCTGCCCCAGGTGTTGAAGAAGGCTCCTGGAGCACTCTTTTCGAAAGCGTCGCAGTAGATGCTGAAGATGTCGTAGAGGGTGGTGTTGTGCTGCACGGCGGGAGCGGCAGTGAGCTTGAAGCCCTCCAGCGTGGTAAACTCCACGGTGATGGTGTTCTCGCTCAGGTTACCGGCCATGTCCTTGGCCTGCACCGTCCACGTGTAGGCAGTCTCAGCGTTCAGACCCTTCACGGTGAGGGTGACATCTTCGCCAGCCACGCCTTGTGCGCCGTAGGTCTTGCCATTGGTGGCATCGGTGACGATGAAGCTCACCTTCTGGTTGTTATCGGTGGCGTTCATCGTCAAGGTGACCTGGTTGCCCAGCACCTCGGTGGCAGCAACGCTCACCAGTACGGGAGCCTCGGTGTCGACCACGCGGGTGCCGGTGGCATAGATGTTGCCCACATAGAAGGTCTTGGTGCCGTCGCCGTTCTGGAAGCCGTCGCTGCCATAGGGGTCAGTAGTCGTGGCCACAACTTTGCTCACGAACTTGATTTGGTACAGTTTCTCGAACTGACCGCCACGATCCACGAGGCTCTGCATGTCGATGTCAATCGAGTTCCACTGGCCACCGATGAGGGTGTTGTTCACACCGCGCTCACCCCAGTTGCCATTGGTGGCATCGTTCCAGCAAATCAGTGCGATGGCCAGGTCCATGTCGTCCATCGGGTAGATGTCGAGGTGGATGGTGGCCTTGTTGCTGGCATCCACATCGGCGAACTGCGAGCCGAACCATGTCAGGTTGGGAATCATGTAGGTCTCCACGCCGTCGACGCTGTAAACCTGGCCCTGGCTGCCGCTGCCCCAGTCATAGAAGTTGAACCCTTGCCCCACGGCATGGCCGAGCCGGCTGCCGTAGATGCCCACGATGTCGTCGCCCGTGGGAGCGGGCACGCTGGTGGGTTGTGCCCATGCCATCACACCAAGAAGCATGGCGCACATCGAAAGTAATGCTTTCTTCATCATCAGTTGAATTTAAGTGATTAATAATATAATAAGGTTTTTAATTTCGCACTTTGATGTGTAAAAAACAAGTCTGGGAAAAATAGACATAAGCACAAAAGCATTTGACTGCGGTTGACGTAAGAACAAAAGATTCTTATTATCAATCATTTGCACTTCTTTCTTTCTCTTGTGTCTTTGTTAATTAAATCGCCACATCCTACTAAATTGTTTTTCTCATTTACTTAGAAGTGCAAAAGTAGCAGATTATTCGCTTGCTGCAAGCATTTTTTTAGCAAAAAAATCTAAAAACCATGGACATCGGGAGTGGCGAGTATGTTGTCAGTACATCTTCGCATCCCATGTGACCACACAGACAGCTTCTTTCTTTTTCTCATTTTGAGGAAAGTGTAAAGCATGTAAACTATTGGGCGAGACGTAGCCCGAGGGCGTTGAAGTAGAGGGTGGGCGAGCCGGCGCGGCGGGTCGACGTGCGGCAGTTCGAGGCGTTTTCACCCCAGGCGCCCCCACGGTACACCCGTTTCGTACCCGACGAGGGGCCTTGAGGATTAGTTTGTGCCTCACTGCTGTAGCTGCCGTACCAGTCCTGGCACCACTCCCACACGTTTCCGCTCATGTCGTACAGTCCCAGCTCGTTCGGGGATTTCATGGCAACCGGATGCACGCCGTAATCGGGACTAATTTCGCCCACATCGTAGGCATTGCCTTTGTACCATGCCACATGGTAGATGAGTTCATGCCCGGCATACATCCAGCCCTGGCTCTTGTTCCCGCCACGAGCCGCGAACTCCCACTCCGCCTCGGTGGGCAAACGGAACGTCTCGCCCGTCAACTCGTTCAGCTTCGCGATGAACTCCTGGCAGTCGTTCCAGCTCACGCACTCCACGGGACCCTCGACGTCGCCCCAATCGCTTGGATTGCTATGCATCACCGCCTGCCACAAAGCTTGTGTGACCTCGGTCTCGCCAATCATGTAGTTACTCAACGTCACCTGATGCGTGGGGTACTCATTGCTTTCGGGGTAGGTAGTACCTTGCTCAGCGGTCGCCCCCATCGTGAACGTGCCGCCCTCCACAGCCACCATTCTGAATCTCTCGCCATTCACGATATAGGTTTTCGAGGTGAAAGCGCCGGACTGAGTGGCTGTGCCCGTGAGCGACACCGTCACATTCGGGGCACCGTCGCTGGTGAGCATCAGTTGTGCCGTGTGCGTACCGGCCGACAGCGGGGCATAGGTCACCGTCAGCTCCACTCCGCGCTGCACGGCCTCAAGGCTCACGGAAGTGGGAGCAACGCCAAAGGCTCCATTGCCGCCGAGCACCGTTGCGTGCACATCGCCACGCAGGTTGTCGCTGCCAATGGTCACCCTCTGCGTGTATGTGCCGCCCACCTCGCCGGTAAACGACAGGCTCTCGGCACTCACCACGATGGCGCGTTCTCCGCCGTGCGACACGCCCAAAATCACATTGATTACCTCGTTCAGATCCTCCACATCCACCGAGCCGTCGCCATTCACATCGCCGTAAACGCCGCTCGACACCCGGTGCGAGGACGTGAGCGACATGCCGCACACCAGCAGCACACCGCAAGCAAAAGCCATCAGAAGATGGCGAATGGTAAATTGTTTCTTGTTCATAGTCTATTCGGTTTTAATTAATTATTGATAAACTAAAGTTTCCCAACAAAAGCAAACGCCTGAAAACAACAGAGTTTGGAAAAGATGTTGTAAATTTGTAGTGTGATAATAAACAAATTCAAGGCTCTGTTATGGCCGCAAAATTAGTAAGATTTTCTGAAAAAGGCAACATGATGGGCGATGAAAACACAATTTTTGTCCCCCAGGGAATGTCCCCCAGGGAATGACGCATGCGGGGGACGACTCATTGCCTGCCTGAATCTTAAAAAACCACAAAAGAATTAACGATCGCGAGTTTTTCTGGCCGAAAAGTTGCCGATTTCCAATATTTCTGCCTACCTTTGCAGCGATTATTAACGACCGACCATTGTCGGCTTTTAAAAACCAATTCAAATTCTATTATGACAAAGAAATTACTTCTCAGCAGTCTGTTGCTGCTGTCGGTACTCGTTTCGAGTGCTGCCGACTTCACGGTCAACGGGCTGAGGTACCGTGAGTGGAGCGCCAACACGGTAATCATCATGCCCAAAAGCGATGATGGGTCCAGCACCTACAGCAGCCTGACCAGCTCAAACTTCTCCAGCACGGTGACCTACAACGGCAATACCTACACCGTGGAGGGCATTGCCGACAACGCGTTTGCCCAGGCCAAATGGAGCGGCACCATCACGCTGCCGTCGAGCATCACCACCATCGGCTCCTACGCTTTCGATGCAGCCGAAGGCGGTACCCTGGCACTTGGTCCCAATGTGCAGTACCTGCATGAGGGTGCCTTTGCCAACAACAAATTCACTACCGGTTACTCGGTGGATGCCAGCAACCCCTACTTCACCGCCTTGACCAGCAGCGACGGTACTGGGTCCGACGGCGTGCTCGCCAGCAAGGACAAGAAGACCCTGGTGAGTTTCCCCGGCGGGAAGAAAGGCAGCGGATGGTTCAGCAGCCTGAGCTACACCATTCCCAACTGCGTGACCGAAGTGGGCGACTATGCGTTTTTCCAGAACGCAAATCTCACCTCCATCACGATACCCAGTTCGGTGACCCGCATCGGAAAAGCCGCGTTTTACGAGTGCACAGGCTTCAGTCGTCTCACCATTCCGGGGACGATTCAGGAGTTTGGCACGTCGGCATTCTGCGGTTGCGTGAATGTGACCAGCCTCACGTTCAACTCGCCGTGCCAGTACACTGAGATTCCCGGCCACTGCTTCTTCTATCTGATGTCGCTGAATACGCTCACCCTGCCCGAGGGTGTGAAGCGTCTGGGCCTGATGTCGTTTGCCAGCTGCGAAGCACTCACCACCATCAACCTGTCGAGCACCGTGGAGTTGCTCGACTCCACCTGCTTCCTCGACAACCCCATCACCAAGATTGACCTCAAGAACGTGAAAGTGATTGGCCACATGGCTTTCAGCGGCTGCTCGGAGCTGACGCAAATCACGGGTGGGAACAACCTCGAGGAGATTCACACCTCGGCGTTCGCCATGTGCAACAAGCTCACCACGGTGACCATCCCCGAAGGCCTGCGCGTGCTTTACCGCAACGCGTTCTTCCGTTGCACAGGCATCACCACGCTCAACCTGCCGTCGACGCTGGAGTGCATCACCGGCAACCCGGCCGTGGGCTGCACCAAGCTCCAGACCATCACCATCCCCGAAAGCTGCCAGCACTTCAAGGTGATTGACGGTGCCGTTTACGCCACCACCGGAGCCACCGACCCCGAGAACCGCACCCCCGACTATGACGGTGACCACAACCAACCCACCGTGCTGGTGGGCGTGCCGGCCGCCATCCCCAACAAGGTGCTGAACGTGCCCGAGGGTGTTTACGCCTTTGGCTACCAAGCCTGCCGCGAGGTGAAGCTCACCGAGATGTATCTGCCCAAGACGTTGAAGGAGTTCCGCAGTTCGGCCGTGGGCACCATCGGCACGCTGACCAAGATTACCTGTCTGGCCAAGGAGCCCCCGACGTTTGTCTCGGCATTTGCCGCCGCCGACTATGCCAATGCGCTGGTTACCGTGCCCACCGTCAGCCTCGACGCTTACCAGGCTGCCAACGTGTGGCAGGACTTCCAGAACTGGGCCACCGTGGATGTTGACTTCGGCGATGACACAGTTCCCGGCGACCTGAACGGTGATGGCGTGGTGGATATTGATGATGTTAACATCATGGTGAATGTGATTCTGGAGCAAGTGAGCGAAACGGAGGGCAATGCCGACATTGACGGCAACGGAACCACCGACGTTGAGGATCTAAACAAGCTTATTAACCTTATCCTTAACCAGTAACACACCGAGATTCATAACCAACTCAAGTGTGCCTCAACACTCAAGTGATTATCAACCATCGCGGCACCGCGCCACACCGGCGCGGTGCTTTTTTCCTTTTGTTTTTTTGTTTTGGCTGGTTATTTTAGGGGCGATGTTCCAAATGAGAAAGTATCAGAACTGTGGCTGCTGCACAGTCGATGTGTTTTGAGTTTTGTGCTTGACCCATTTCTTTTGTGCTTCTGTTGACTCTGCCTCGACCACAAGCGAGACATTATTCTATTATTTGGCTGATTAAGAAATCTGTTGTAAATTTGCGGCATATTAATGAGACCTCCAGCAAGGATATGCCTTACCACGGCAGACAAAACGCCGCTTCCATTATCAATTATCAATTACGACACTATGGAATGGTATTATCAAGATCAGGTTGAGCGCAAAATGGACGGAATCCGGCGCATGGCTTTGGCAAAAGCCCAAGCGATTAACCCGGCCGCCACTTTTGTTGTTGACCATTACTCATTTGATGACTATTGCGACAAACGTTGGGACTACCCCGGCGCTTGGTATTGCTATTTTAAGCTGCCCAACGATGTCAGAACCGAGTCGGAACTGATCGACAAGATTGCGCACGAAACCATTGACTATTTCAGCATACATTAGACATTCACTCAAATAAACTTACAGCGCATGAGAAAATCTTAGCTGCCATGCTGCCTGCCTGGACTCTGCCCACAACCCACCATCTCACCATAGGCGGCGTGACGTTTAACATGGTCAAGGTCAAGGGCGGCCGTTTCAACAACCTCACTTTTCTGTTTTTTCACTTGCACAAGTGCATGCAAAACGTTAATTTTGCCGCCGATTTTCGATAAGCACCACTTATGAAACGGAACATCATCATTTTCGACGACACCGACCTGCGTCGCCAGTTGCTGCCGCTCACCTACACGCGCCCCACGGCGCTGCTGCGTGTGGGCATCACCACTATCGACGAGAAATGGCGTGCGATGCTGGGCGATGCCACCTATAGCTACCTGACCGTGCCCTACCTGAAGAAAAAATTCCCGCTTCGTGCGCGTCACAACAATCTGCTGATTGCCGGGCATGTGGTACCCACCCCCGAGCTTGCCGCCCAAGCCCTGGCCTTGCAACATGGCGAGGCACTGATGACGGGCGAGACGCTGATCGCCTTCAACGGCAGTGCCAAAGACTTCGACGACCGGCACTACACCCGCGTGGTGTATGCCACCACCCCGCCCCACATCCTACGAAGTCTGCCCGACATCTTCGAGATTAACGGCCCAGTGCTTGAGGCCGACTTCACCCGCCTCACCGCTGGCCGCCAGTCGCAGCTGCTGTCACCCACCAACGTGGTGGTGGGAGATGGTTCGCGCATCTTTGTAGAAGAGGGAGCCAGTGTGGAAGGGGCTTTTCTTAACACCACCAAAGGCCCCATCTACATCGGCCGCGACGTGGAGGTGATGGAAGGAGCGTGCATCCGTGCTCCATTTGCCGCGTGCCAAGATGCCAAGGTGCGCATGGGTGCCAAGGTGTATGGAGCCACCACGCTGGGGCCGCACTGCAAGATTGGCGGCGAGGTAGAGAACACGGTGATGATTGGCTACAGCAACAAGGCCCACGATGGCTTCATTGGTGATGCGGTCATCGGCGAATGGTGCAACCTGGGTGGCGGCACCACGGCCAGCAACCTCAAGAACGACTACAGCGAAATCAAGCTCTGGAACTACCCTGCACAGCACTTTGCACGCACGGGGCTGCAATTCTGCGGGTTGATTATGGGCGACCACAGCAAAACGGGTGTGAACTGCATGATCAACACCGCCACCGTGCTGGGTGTGGGTGTGAACGTGCACGGAGCCGGTTTCCCGCGCAACTTCGTGCCGTCGTTCCAGGAGGGCAGTGCCTCTGCTGGTTTCAAGAACGTGCCGTTGCCTACGTTCTTCGCCATTGCCGAGCGCGTGATGGCACGACGTGGCATCGCACTCACCGAAGCCGACCGGGAAATCTTCACCGCTATCTACAACCTCAGCGACAGGTATAAGTGATGCAAGAACCGAGAAACAAGAACCGAGAAACAAGAACCGAGAAACAAGCTAGCTAACGCAAAAAAAGCACAAGCACAGTAGAGCCGCACCCCGGTGCGGCTGATGGCCGATACAAGAATGGATATAAGAACCGAGAAACAAGCTAGCTAACGCAAAAAAAGCACAAGCACAGTAGAGCCGCACCCCGGTGCGGCTGATGGCCGATACAAGAACGGACATAAGAACCGAGAAACAAGAACCTATAAACATTTAGAGTATGAAAAAGTATCTGATTACAATGTGTGCTGTGGGTGCGGCTGCGCTGGCTGTTGCCGGACTGCCCGATGCCATTCGCACACTGGCCACCAGGCCGCAGGTGAACGAGCCTGTGGTGAAAACCGATGCCTCCCAACGGCACTCGCTGCCCTTGCGCGTACGCCATGCCGCCGGGCAGACCCTGCAAGCCGCTTTCAGCGTGCAGGGCGCCGTGAGCCAGCAGACCACGTGGAGCGAGAACTTCGACAACGTCAGCACAGGGTGGACGCTCGGCCGCGACCAGGACGATAACTTCGGCTGGGACCTGGCCAAGTCCACCAGCAAACCCTACAGCGACATCGACCCTGCCGACGTGCAGTCGCTCCACATCGATGGCCCTTACCAGACCTATAAACGCGGCATTGCCGCTGCCAGCAGCCCGGCCATCCAGGTGCCCGACAACGGCATGCTGCATGCCCAGGTGTGCTACAGCCAAAACATGAACGACTATGCCGTGGTGAGCATCAATGTGTCGACCGATGACTTCGCCACTGTAACTGAGTTGTGGAACAGCACGCAGGAAACCGGCACTGGCAGCACGCGCTGGCACGCCCTGGAGCTGCCCATGACCGAATGGGCCGGACAGCAGGTGAAGCTGCAATTCGTCTATGGTCCCGGCACCAAGGACACCTTTGGCACCGGCGGCTACATGGCCGAGTATTTCATCGACGGCCTCGAAATCACTGGCGTGTCCGAGGTCAACGGCATCGAGGTCATGACTGGCGAGGTGGTGAACTTCGTTGATATGTCGGCCGGCGAAGTGGCCTCATGGCAATGGAGCTTCCCCGGCGGCACGCCCGAAAGCTCCACCGAGGCCGCTCCCGCTGTGTACTACACACGCGACGGGGCCTACGACGTGACGCTCACCGTCACCGACTCGGAGGGCCACAGCAGCACCATGACCCGCGAGGCATTTGTGACCGTGACCGGCAATGCCCCGGTGGCCAAGATTATGCCGCCCGCCACCTTCCGCTACGACGACACCCACCTGCCTATGGTGTGTCCGCTCATGCCGGTGCAGTACCGCGATGCCAGCACGGGCTTCCCCACGCAGTGGAACTGGACGTTTGCCAACTGCACGCCGGCCACCAGCACCGAGGAGTGCCCCTGGGTGAGCTACGACCAGATGCATGAGCAATCGGTAAGCCTCACCGTGGCCAACGAGCATGGCACCTCGAGCGACGAGATTCGCGTCTCGGCCGAGTATCAGGGCTACATCAGCAACATCCTGCCCGACGACTACCCTGTGACCTACGACCTCGATGGCGAGGGCACCTTCCCCGGTTCGAACCGCATGAGAATCAATGCCTATGCCGAGCGTTTCTCGGCACCGTCGTGCCCGATGGTGGTTTACGGTGCGCTGGTGTTCTTCGAGAGTGCCCAGGCCGAGGCCATCACCGACCAGATTGCCAACATCGGCGTGCACCTGTGCAAGGTGGACGAGAACGGCAACCCCGGCGAGAAGATGGACTCCTTCTGGTGGTTTGTCACCGATCTGGCCACCAGCACGAGCACCACACTGCGCGGCACGCTGTTTGAGTTCACGCCGCAGGTGGTGAACGAGGAGTTCTACATCATGGTCGACGGCATCCCCGAGTGGAACGACTCGTGCAACGTGTCGTTTGCCACGGCCCGCATGCGCAACCACGACAACACGGCCTACTACCGCATCCGCGACCAGTGGCGTCCCGTGACGGGCTTCTTCGAGCAGGGCAAGGGCACGAGCTACTACATCATGCCGCTCATCGCCCACTCGCCGCTCACGCTGCTGCCCGTGGGCACCACCGAGATTGAGGTGCCCGCTCAGGCCGGTGTGCTGGAGCAGCAAATCTTCTCGATGTTCGGCTACGACAATCCTGAGCCGACCGGCAGCGACTGGTGCCGCATCACCAGCACGCCCAACGACCTCACCCTCGACACGCTGCGCATCGCCTACGATGCCCTTCCCGTCGGCCTCAACGAGCGGCGCACCGAGTTCACCATCACCGACCGCGTGGGAGCCAGCACCTGCACGTTTACCGTTGTGCAAATGGCAGCCAGCACGAGACCCAGAGGCGATGTGAATGGTGACGGCAACGTGGACATCGATGATGTGAACATCTTAATCAACATCATCCTCGAGCAAGACAACGCCAACAATTACGGCGGCCGAGCCGACATCACAGGCGACAGCTTGACCGACATCGAGGACGTAAACACGCTCATCAACATCATCCTGACGCAGTAAGACCGATGCCCGGGCTGCACCAGCCCAGGCAAAAACGAGCGATTGCAAGGCAACTTCGGAATGTTCACCTACTGGCGTGTATATCAGTTGGTGGACATTCCTATTTTCATAATACACGCTTATTATTCAATGATGCAGAAACTACTTTCACTTGTTCACCGCATAGTGAAACACCAAGTGGTGTACATGAAGTGTGCGATACAGTGTGGGATACTTCGCACACAATGCTGCAAATTGTTGACTGACTTTGCCGAAAAACCATGATTTTTCAGTACTTTTGCAGGCGAAAAGGAAGTGTGATGAGCATCTAGCTTACTTGACTACTCGTTTACTGATACTCAAGTTTCGGAAAATAATGAACAGTTTGGAAATAATGCAAAATCAAAAGAATTGTTCCCTTTCTAACTCAGAGAAGGGTAACCGCTCAACTTAAAGGGTGAGCTGTCGCAAATCCACTCCGAATCTTAAATACTGATACACCCCTATGACCGACTGCTTGAAATACCATATTGAGACCTTGGGCTGCAAGCTCAACTTTTCTGAGACCGCCACCATTGGCAAGCTGCTCAGCGAGAGCGGCATGTCCTGCGCTGGCGAGGGCGATGTGCCCGATGTGTGCGTGGTGAACACCTGCTCGGTGACCGAACTGGCCGACCGCAAGTGCCGCCAGCACATCCGTGCCCTGGTGAAGCGTTATCCCCAAGCCCTGGTGGTGGTCACTGGGTGCTACGCCCAGCTGAAGAGTCAGGAGATTGCCGAGCTGCCGGGCGTGGACATCGTGCTGGGCAGCGAGCAGAAGCTCGACATCGTGCAATATGTGCAGCAGTGGCTGACCCATCGACAGCAAGCAGTGGCAGTTACACGCACGCCCGATATCCGCCGCTTCGCGCCATCGTGCGAGCGTGGCGACCGCACACGCTACTGGCTCAAAGTGCAAGACGGCTGCGACTACTACTGCAGCTACTGCACCATTCCCTTTGCCCGTGGCCGCAGCCGCAGCGGCACCATCGTGCAGCTTGCCGACCAAGCGCGCCAGGTGGCGGCCGAGGGCGGCAAGGAGATTGTGCTCACCGGCGTGAACATCGGCGACTTTGGCAAGAACACCGGCGAGGCGTTCCTCGACCTGCTCCGCGCCCTGGATAGTGTCGAGGGCATTGCGCGATACCGCATCTCGAGTCTCGAGCCCGATCTGCTCACAAACGAGGTGATTGACTTCTGCGCCCATTCACGCGCCTTCATGCCCCATTTCCACATCCCGCTGCAATGCGGCAGCGACGAGGTGCTGCGCCTCATGCGCCGGCACTACACACGCGACCTGTTTGCCGACAAGGTGCGCCGTTGCCGCGAAATGATGCCCGACGTGTTCATTGGTGTGGACGTGATGGTGGGCACACGCGGCGAACGGCCGGAGCTGTTCGACGAGAGCCACGACTTCATCGCCTCGCTCGATGTGCAGCACCTGCACGTGTTTCCCTACAGCGAGCGCCCCGGCACGCTGGCCCTGCGCATCCCCTATGTGGTGGATCGCCGCACCAAGCAGGAGCGCGCGGCACGCATGCTCGCCCTGAGCGATGCCAAGCAGCGGGCGTTCATCGGCCGCTACCTCGGCACCGTACGCCCCGTGCTGCTCGAGCAAAGCCACGGCAGCAGCACCATGCACGGCTTCACCGACAACTACATCCGCGTGAACGTGGCGCAGCGCCCCGACCTGGTGAACCAGGTCGTGCCCATGCGTCTGCTAAACCTTCGCGACGACCTCACCGTGGATGCCGAAGTGGTAGAGCAGCACAGCAAGTAAGACAGTACGGGGTTCAGACAATGAATGACAATGAGCGACAACTTGTTTAAAACCATAAACGGAAGGAACTACAAATTAAACCAATCAAACAAATTGTTCTTTTCGACTGGCTTATGATTCCCGAATTTTCCGTAACTTTGCAAGTTTAAAGCATAACAACTCACGCAAGTGACTATGAAACAAGTGGCTGTGATTATCCTGAACTGGAACGGTGCTGGACTGCTGCGGCGTTATCTGCCCAGCGTGGTGGCGCACACGCCGGGCGATGTGGCCGATGTGATTGTGGCCGACAACGGCAGCACCGACGAGAGCATTGCGGTGCTGCGCGACGAGTTCCCCATGGTGGAAGTGATTGCGCTGGACCAAAACTACGGCTTTGCCGAGGGCTACAACCGTGCCATCGCAAAGATTGTACATCCCTACACGGTACTGCTCAACAGCGATGTGCGCACACCCGATGGCTGGCTGGAGCCGTTGGTGGCCTATATGGAGGGTCACCCCGAAGTGGGCGCCGTGCAGCCCAAGCTGCTTCACGACCGCGACGACGACCGCGAGGAGTTTGAATATGCCGGGGCCGCCGGTGGCTACCTCGACCGCCACGGTTATCCCTACTGCCGCGGGCGAATCTTCGAAGCCATCGAGGACGACCACGGGCAATACGACCACATCACTCCAAGCATCCTGTGGGGCAGCGGGGCGTGCCTGCTGGTGCGCACCGACCTTTACCGCAAGGCGGGCTGGCTCGACAAGGCATTTTTCGCCCACATGGAGGAGATTGACCTGTGCTGGCGCATCCACCTCTCGGGCCACGACATCCGCATGGTGCCTCAGAGCCGCGTCTATCACCTGGGCGGTGCGAGTCTGCCACAGGGCAACCCGCGCAAGACCTACCTGAACTTCCGCAACAACCTGCTGCTGCTGCACAAAAATCTTCCCAAGCAAGAGGGTCGCCGGCTGCTGTTCGTGCGTCGGCTGATGGACACGCTGGCCTTTGGCATGGCGCTGGCCAAGGGTCACTGGGGCGATGCCAGGGCCATCGTCAAGGCCCACATCGACTTCCGCCGTATGCGCCGCCGCTACACCGCGCACCCCCAGCGCAACCTGCTGCAGGAGATGCCTGAGTGCCGCTGCAACATCGTCACCGACCACTTCCTGCGAGGGCGGAAAACGTTTTGAATAATGCAAAGCGGTGAACGACATATTGAGTGGCGTGTGGTTGCGCTTTTAGCAGCGATGGTGACTGCCACGTTGCTGCTGGCCTCGCCCGACAGCTACCTGCACGACCTGTACAACCGTGTGGACTCGGCGTGGTTCTACCTGTGCGGCAAGGCCTGGTTCAACGGCATGACCCCCTATGTGGATTTCACCGACAGCAAGGGTCCGCTGCTGTGGCTCATCTACGGCGTGGCCTACCTGCTCAGCCCTCGCGACTACACGGGCGTGTACTGGCTTACCTGCGTGAGTTTCACCGTCACACTGTGGCTCATCTACCGCTCGGCCCGCCTTGTGCTGCCCTCGCGCCGACAGGCTCTGCTGGTGGCGTTGCTCATGCCCGTGGCCTACTTCTACCCCTTTATACACGAAGAGGTGAAAACCGAGCACTTCGCACAGCCCCTCATCGCGCTGTGCCTCTACGGCACGCTGCTGCTGCGCCATGGCCATACTCTGCGCCGCGTCACGCCGCCGCGTGTGATGGCAGCCATAGGTGCCGCAATGGGGTGTGCGCTGATGATGAAGTACTCGTTTGTGCCCATGCTGGGCATCTTCGCGGTGTATGCGTTGCCGGCCGCTCGCCGCCACGGCTGCGGGGTGTGGAAGTCGTTGCTGTGGCTCACACTCGGTGCGTTGGCCGCCGTGGTGCCGTGGCTGCTGTGGATGCTTGCCACTGGCAATCTTGACGCATTCGTGCAGCAATATTTCGTGAACACGCTGGGCACACTGGGCGGGCTGCGCGAGGAGCACGGCACGCTTGTCGACATCGTGCGCAAGCTGCGCCTGCACCATGTGGTGACGCTATTCCCCCTGCTGTGCATCGGTGGCGCTTTTTTAATGCACAATGCACAATGCACAATGCATAATGGCGCGATGCGCAACGCTTTGTCAATGCACAATGCATTGTCGTTCCCTATGGTTGCCACGGTGTGGTTCTTTGTGTGCACGATTCCCAATGCTTGGTGGATTTATTACTACGAGATATGCACCTGGACGCTGTTTTTCGGCATCACCGCTGTGGTGGCTTGGCTGGGTAGGCGGTCGTGGGTTCCCTCGCGTGGTGCGTTGGCGGCGGTGGCGGTGGCCGTTGTGGCCGCCGTGGGAGCCTGGGCGGTGCTGCTCGTGCCGGCCAACTTCTTCGCCGTGAGCCATCCCGCCCGCGACAGTTACTACCGCTATGTGTATCTGATGCGCCAGGTGCCCCACCCCACCGTGGTGTATTGGGACATCTACAGCTGCGGCTTCGAGACCGCCGCCGAGGGTCTTCCCGGCACGCTCTACTGGGCCGGCCAGAACGGGGCCACGCCCGCCATGCGGGCGGCGCAGGAGCAAGCCGTGCGCGGCGGCAACGTTGACTTTGTGTTCGTGGCCGACACGTTGCACGATGCCCGCCTGCTCGAGTGGGGCTACCACAAGTGGGACTATAGCCATCGCGACGACATCCAGCGGTGCGACGACCTGCTCTACACGCTCTACACCCGCCACCAGCTGCAAGCCCCGCCACCCCACTTCGCACCGCCCTCGGCACGCGAAATCATCGGCAAACAATGGTCGATGCCAACACCCATAAACGACAAAAAAACCCACTCACAGATATGAATATTGAATATACAACCCGCCAAAAAGAGGCCATCGTGTCGCTGCTCATCGAGATGGCCAATGCCGATAACAAGGTAACCCTGGAAGAGCTTCATGAGTCGAATGTCATCAACGCCGAACTGGGCATCACCGACGAAATCTTCCGCGTGGGTCGTGCCTTGGCACTGCCCTATGCCATCGAAGTGCTGAAACAGATGAGCGATGAGCAAAAAATTGATGTAGGTCTGATGCTCACACGCATCATCGATGCCGACGGCGAGGTCGATGATGTGGAAATCGATTTGCTCAACCACATATGCACAGCCGCCGGCATCGACAAGCTGCTGCCATAGCGCGGCGCACTGTTAACGCATTAAGTTAACTCCGTTAAAAGCCCCCTGCGTTGCGGCTGTTAGGGAAATAATCACTACCTTTGCGGCGCAAAAAATAACAAGTGATGCGTAACTTGCTATGAGACTGAACGCAGTCCCACACCGATTGAGCAGATTTGCAACCGCACATGCCGTGCAGCAGTCATGTTGTGCCCCCCGGCGTAGCCATCTGCGAAAACGGTGTGTGATGTTGTGTGCAGTTCTTTGTGATGTGGCAATGATGCGCATGGGCAATGATATTGAGAATAACTAAACAATTTGTTTCATTAATAACTATCAGTAATGTTCAAACGACTACATTTTCTGTCGTTCATGGCGATGCTGCTTGTAGCCATCGGCATGAATGCTCAAGTGACCACCTCGGCACTGTCGGTGAAAGTGACCGACGACCTGGAGGAGGAGCTGATTGGTGCCACGGTGCGTGCGACCCATCTGCCCTCGGGCACAAAGTACCACTCGGTGTCGAACCTTCAGGGCATGGCCTATATGCAGGGTATGCGCACCGGCGGCCCCTACCGCGTGGAGGTGAGCTACATTGGCTATGAGACCCGCATCGTGGAGGGCGTGGTGCTCGAGTTGGGTAACACCTACAACCTGAGCGTGCACCTGAGTGCCTCGTCCAGCCAGCTCGGCGAGGTGGAGGTGGTGGGCAAAGGCTCGAAATTCAGCAACGAGAAGATGGGTGCCACCACCAACATCACCAGTGCCCAGCTCACGGCACTGCCCACGGTGACGCGCAACCTCACCGATGCCACGCGCCTGTCGCCCTACGGCGGCAACGGCATGAATTTTGTCGGCACCGATGGCCGCACGTCGAACTTCACCATCGATGGCGCCAACTTCAACAACAACTTTGGTCTGAACGACGGCCTTCCCGGTGGCGGCAACCCCATCAGCATGGAGGCCATCGAGGAGATGCAGGTGGTGATTTCGCCCTACGATGTGCGCCAGACCAACTTCATTGGCGGTGGCGTGAACGCCATCACCAAGAGCGGCACGAACACCTTCAGGGGCAGTGCCTACTTCTACCACCGCAACGAGAACATGCGCGGCGACGCCGTGGACCGTGTGCAGATTGGCCAGGCCCGCGAGAAGAGCCAGTACACCACGTGGGGACTCACCCTGGGCGGCCCCATCATCAAGGACAAGCTCTTCTTCTTTGTGAACGGTGAGATGACCAAGCACCCCACCATCACCAACACCTGGGTGGCCTCGACCAACGGCGTGGCCATTCCCGACCAATACGTGTCGCGCACATCGCTGGCCGACCTGAAGACCGTGAGCGACTTTGTGCGCAGCAAATATGGCTACGACACCGGTTCCTACACCAGCTTCCCCGCCGACGAGAAGAACAACGAGCTGCTGGTGCGCCTGGACTGGAACATCAACACGATGCACCACCTGGCCCTGCGCTACAACTACACGAAGAACTTCTACTGGCAGAACCCCAACGCCTCGTCGATGGACGGCGGCACGCGCATGCCCAGCGCACGCATGTCGCAGAAGTCGTTCTCGTTTGCAAACTCGATGTACAGCATGGACAACCTGGTGCACTCGTTCTCGTTCGACCTGAACAGCCGGTTGAGCGACAACCTGTCGAACCAATTTCTGGCCACCTTCTCGAAGCTTGACGACGTGCGCGGCAGCAACTCGAAAGAGTTCCCCTTCATCGACATCACCATGACCGATGCCGAGGGCAACCGCGACAACTACATGGCCCTGGGTTATGAGCTGTTTACTTGGAACAACGGCGTGCACAACACCGTGTGGACCGTGCGCGACGATATCACCTATTATTATGGCCGCCACATAATCATGGGTGGTCTGAGCTATGAGCACCAGATGGCCGACAACGCCTATATGCGCAACGGCACGGGCTACTACCGCTACAACACCCTGGAGGACTTCCTCAACGGGGCTGCCCCCGAGGTGGTGTGCTTGACCTACGGCTACGACGGCGAGAGCAACCCCGCCGCTCGCGTGCGGTTCAACAAGCTCGGTATCTACGGTCAGGACGAGTGGAACATCACCGACCGCTTCAAACTCACCGCCGGCCTGCGCATCGACGGGCTGTTCTTCAACAACGGCGACCTGATGACCAACGGTGTGCGCACCATCGAGAACCTCTTCGACGGCAATGGTAACGTGGTTGATGGCATCACCGTTTATGACAAAAACGGCAAACTGGTCACCACCCGTGGTGCTTATCCCCTCTACAACTCGGCCGACCCAGCCACGCGCGAGCTCGTGCGCAGCGGTATTCTGGGTCTGGACTACTCCGGTGGCCGCCACATCGACACCGGCAAGTGGCCGTCGGCCAACGTGATTTTCCAGCCTCGCGTGGGCTTCTCGTGGGACGTGCTGGGCGACAAGACGCTGAAGCTGCGCGGCGGAACGGGTCTGTTCTCGGGCCGCCTGCCTCTGGTGTTCTTTACCAACATGCCCACCAACAGCGGCATGGTGCAATATCAGGCCCAGCTCACCAGCAAGAACGCCGACATGAGCCAGTTTGCCGGCGGTCTGGTGACCGACCCCAGCGGCAACGCCACCATCGACGCACTGAAGAACAAGCTCTTTGAGATGGGCTATCCCTCGACAGTGACCCCGCGAGATGGGTCCGTGCCCAGCTCGATTTCGGCTGTGGACCCGAAGTTCAAGATGCCGCAGGAGTGGAAGACCTCGCTGGCTGTGGACTACACCCTGCCGGTGAAGTTCCCGTTCTCCATCACCGCCGAGGCCATCTTCAACAAGACCGTGAACGGCGTGACCATCAGCGACTGGAGCATGAACAACGTGGGTGGTTTCGCCCGATTCAACGGTGTGGACAACCGCCCCATCTACCCGACCGACTTCCGCTCGGGCACCAAGGCCTTCGTGCTTGAGAACACCAGCAAGGGCTATGGCTGGAGTGCCAGCGTGAGCCTCAACGCCCGACCGGTCGAGTGGCTGAGCCTGATGGCCGCCTACACCCACGTGGTGCGCAAGGAGCTCACCAGTCTGCCCGGCTCGGCAGCCGAGAGTGCGTTCACCTATGTGCCCACCGTGGAAGGCCCCAACTACATCAAGCTGCACAACTCGCAGAATGTGACCCCCGACCGCTTTGTGGTGTCGGCCATTGGCCACGACCGCAGCGGCAACCACTACGGCTTGGTGTACGAGAGCTGGCGTGGAGGCTATAACTACAGCTACATGCTGATGAACGACATGAACGGCGACGGCTACCAGTACGACGCCCTGTATGTGCCCACCGACGATCAGGTGAAGAACGGCGAGTTCCGCTTTGTGAGCGCTGACGACCAGCAGCGTTTCATGGACTATGTGCACAACAACAGCTACCTGAGCAACCAACAGGGCAAGTATGCCGAGGCCTACAGCCTCTACAGCCCGTGGGTGCACCGCTTCGACCTGAGCTACAAGCACGACTTCAGCCTGCACGTGGCCGGTGCCAAGCACACCCTGCAGCTGAGCTTCGACATCAAGAACGTGTTCAACCTGTTCAACTCCAGCTGGGGTGTGAGCAAGTATCTGAACCCCGAAATCGGCAGCGATGCCCGCATCCTGAAGTATGAGGGCATCGACGCTCAAGGCTATGCCACCTTCTCGACCCCATCGAGCATCAATGGCAACACCAAGACCTTTGTGCCCAACAAGGCCATCGGCCAGTGCTGGAACGCCTCGATTGGTATCAAGTATATCTTTAACTAAAAAAGTAGACGAGTAGACAAGCTACAAGCTGCGAGCTACCCACTACCAACTAACACTAAAACAACAATGAAACTAAAATATTTCATTCCGTTATTTGCCCTGCTGGGCATGCTCACCGGCTGCTCCGACGACGATGCCACATATCTGGATGCCATCCAGGTGTCGAAGTCGTATGTGACCATCGACCTCAATGGCGGCTCTACCGAGATCACCGTCACGGCCAAGGACAACTGGGAGTTTGAGAGAGTGATCAAGAAAACCGGCAAGGATGCCGACGGCAACACTGTCACCACCATGGAGCAGCTGCCCGAGTGGCTCACGGTGAGCCAGACCAGCGGCCAAGCCGGCACCACCAAGCTCACCTTCAGTGCCGATGCGGCCCTCGACGGTCGCTCGACCGAACTGCGCATCAGCTGCGCCGGCGAGAGCCAGATCATCAACGTGATGCAGGGTCTGCCGGTGGTGGAACCCGCCACCTGCGCCGACGTGATTGCCGGCCCCGAAGGCAAGAGCTACCGCGTGACCGGTACCGTGAAGTCGATTGCCAACACGCTTTACGGCAACTGGTACCTGGTTGACGAAACCGGCGAAATCTACATCTACGGCACGCTCGATGCCAAGGGCAACGAGAAGAACTTCCTGAGCCTGGGTCTTGAAGTGGGCGACATTGTGACCGTGGAAGGCCCCAAGAGCGTGTACAATGGCACCGTGGAGCTGGTGAACGTGACCGTGGTGAACATCCAGAAATCGCTTGTCAAGGTCGAGAGTGTGGAGCCTGAGAATGCCACGTTGCCGAAGGAAGGCGGCGAATACATCGTGAACCTGACCTGCAAGGGCCAGGGCGTGAGTGTGGAGCTGGACGAGGAAACCCAGGAGTGGCTGTCGGTCACCTCCATCACCGGCAGCCAGGATGTGGCTGTGAAACTACGTGCCCGCGCCAACGACAAGGGCCTGCGTTCGACCACGGTGGTGTTCAAGACCACCGACGCCGCTGGCAAGGAATACACCGCGCAGACCACCCTCACGCAGGAAGGTTCGATTATGGATGTGACCATCGCCGAGTTCCTCGAGGCTCCCGTGAGCGCCGCCCTGTATCGCATCACCGGTGTGGTCACCAAGATCGACAACGCCACCGACGGCATTTTCTATGTGCGCGACTGGTCGGGCGAAGCTTATGTGTACAAAGTGAACGACTTTGCCGCATCGGGTGTGAAGGCCGGCGATGTGGTCACCCTGGTGGGTCAACGAGCCGAGTACAAGGGCACCAAGGAGATGGTGAGTGCCACGATTGAGAACACCATCGTGGTGACGCCCATCTCGATTGCCGATTTCCTCACGCTGCCCGACAGCGACGAGGACTTCTACATGGTGAGCGGTATGATCGACGAGATTGCCAACGCCACCTATGGCAACGTTTACCTTGCCGACGGCGACGACCTGCTGTACGTCTATGGCTGCTATCCCGGCTGGGGAGCCACCGGCGACAACCGCAAGGGCCTGATTGAATCCCTGGGCCTCGAAGTGGGTGACGGACTCACGGTGATTGGCACCAAGACCACCTACAACGGTGTGATTGAGCTGAAGAACGGCATCTACTTCTCGCACACGAAGTAAGCCGCTCCACCGCTATTACACAGCAAGCCGCGAGTCGCACACCACAAGCGACCCGCGGCTTGGTTTATTTGGATGTGAAGAAATAAGACAAAAGAACGTATCCGTCCGAAAAAGGCCGACTTGCGAGTCGGCTTTTTTGTTGCGACCTTTGCCGCCGAAAAACGATTTGCTATGTTTAACCTCAATGAAAGCAACCGCATCGTGATGTCGCAGCACCCAACGGATATGCGCAAAGGCG
>JAFYCU010000201.1 GCA_017545095.1 Muribaculaceae bacterium
AGGAGGATATCGGCAAGAAAATCTCGGTCGATGACTATAATGCCGCTTGCCGCAAAGAGGTGATGAAATATACACGCGAATGGGAAGACCTCACCCACAAGATGGGATATTGGGTCGACATGAACAACCCCTACATCACCTACAAGAACAGCTATATCGAAACGCTCTGGTTCTTGCTCCGCAGGCTCTACGACAAAGGCTTGCTCTACAAGGGCTACACCATCCAGCCCTATTCACCGGCCGCCGGCACGGGACTGAGCTCGCACGAGCTGAACCTGCCGGGCTGCTACCGCGACGTGAAAGACCAGACGGTTACCGCGCAATTTGCCGTCGACGACGATGCGCATCCTGTGGTCACTCGCCTGCGCGAAGCTGCCGATGAGGGGTTCAGCAACATCTGCATCCTGGCCTGGACCACCACGCCATGGACGCTCCCCAGCAACACCGCGCTGTGCGTGGGCGAGAAAATCGACTATGTGGCCATCGAGAGCTACAACCCCTACACGGGTCAACCTGCCATCTACCTGATGGCCAAGGCACGCATCGAGGCTTATTTCAAAACCGAAGGAGCCGAGAAACCCCTTGCCGAGTATCAGCAAGGCGACAAAGTGGTGCCCTGGAAGGTGATTGCCGAGTTCAAGGGCAGCGAACTGCTGAACATGCACTACCAACAGCTGTTTCCTTGGGTGAAACCCGTCGATAAGGTGAACGACACAATCGTGGGCAACGACAATGGTTTCCGCGTGATTCCCGGCGATTATGTCACTACCGACGATGGTACGGGCATTGTGCACATCGCACCCACCTTTGGTGCCGATGATGCCACCGTGGCTAAGGCCGCCGGCATTCCATCGCTGTTTATGATCAACAAGAAGCTCGAAACGCGCCCCATGGTCGACTTCACGGGCAAGTACTACACCATCGAGGACCTAGATGACGACTTCGTCAGCCGGTTTGTAGATGTGGAGCTTTACAAAGAGTACGCAGGCGCGTGGGTGAAGAATGCCTACGACCCCAAATACACCGTCAAAGGCCGCTACGATGAGGAAGCCGCCAACAAGGCCGAAGACCTGAACGTCTACATCTGCGTGCGCATGAAGCAGGCCGGAACGGCTTTCAAAATCGAAAAGCATGTGCACAACTACCCGCACTGCTGGCGCACCGACAAGCCCGTGCTCTATTATCCCCTCGACAGCTGGTTTATCCGTGCCACGGCGGTGCGCGACCGCATGGTGGAGCTGAACAAAACCATCAACTGGAAGCCCGAATCCACCGGCACCGGACGCTTTGGCAAGTGGCTGGAGAACCTCAACGACTGGAACCTGAGCCGCAGCCGCTACTGGGGCACGCCGCTGCCCATCTGGCGCAGTGCCGATGGCGAGGAGAAGTGCATCGGAAGCATTGCCGAGCTCTACGACGAGGTGGAGAAGGCCGTGGCGGCCGGCGTGATGACGTCGAACCCCTATAAGGAAAAAGGCTTTGTGCCGGGCGACTACAGTGAGGAGAACTACAGCAAAATCGACATCCACCGCCCCTATGTCGACGACATTGTGCTGGTGAGCGATTCGGGCCTGCCCATGAAACGCGAGCTCGACCTCATCGACGTGTGGTTCGACAGTGGTGCCATGCCCTATGCCCAGTTCCATTATCCTTTCGAGAACAAAGACCTGGTCGATAGCGGCAAGGCCTTCCCCGCCGACTTCATCGCCGAAGGCGTGGACCAAACCCGTGGATGGTTCTACACCCTGCACGCCATCGGCACCATGGCTTTCGATAGCGTGGCCTACAAGAACGTGATTTCCAATGGACTGGTGCTCGACAAAAACGGGGTGAAGATGAGCAAGCGACTGGGCAACGCCGTCGATCCGTTCCAAGCCATCGAGCAATATGGCTCCGATCCGTTGCGATGGTACATGATCAGCAACTCGGCGCCTTGGGACAACCTCAAGTTTGATGAGGCCGGCGTGGTGGAAGTGAGCCGCAAATTCTTCGGCACGCTCTACAACACCTACAACTTCTTTGCCCAGTATGCCAACCTCGACGGCTTTGACCCGGCGAGCGAACAGGTGCCGCTGGAGCAGCGTCCCGAAATCGACCGCTGGATCATCTCGCAGCTCAACTCGCTCATCGCCGAGGTCACCGCTTGCCTCGACGACTACGAACCCACGCGTGCGGCGCGTGCCATCAGCGAGTTTGTCGACGACCACCTGAGCAATTGGTATGTGCGCTTGAACCGACAGCGTTTCTGGGCAGGCGAAATGACTGAAAACAAGCTGGCTGCTTACCAAACCCTGCACCAATGCTTGACCACTGTGGCCTTGCTCATGGCTCCCATCTCGCCGTTCTACAGCGATATGCTCTACCGCGACCTCACCGGCAGCACCACCTCGGTGCATCTGGCTAAATTCCCTGTCGCCGATGGAACTGTGGTGGTTAAGAAACTCGAAGAGCGCATGCAGCTGGCTCAGCGCATTACCTCGATGGTGCTCGCCTTGCGACGCAAGCAAAACCTCAAGGTGCGGCAACCGCTGCAGGCCATCATGGTGCCCGTCGCCAGCGATGAGCAGCGCGAAGATGTCGAGGCTATCTCCAACCTCCTGCTCAGCGAGCTGAACGTGAAGGAAATCAAGATTGTGGGCGCCGATGCAGGCATTCTGGTCAAGCGCGTCAAGCCCGACTTCAAGAAACTTGGCCGCAAAATGGGCAAGATGATGAAGGGCGTGGCCGCCGCATTGGCTACGATGGAACAGGCCGATATTCTGGCTCTGGAGAAGAACGGGCAGGTCACTCTCAACATCGACGGACAGCAGGCCGTGGTGGACCTCGACGATGTGGAAATCATCAGCGAGGACATTCCCGGATGGCTCGTGGCCAACGAGGGAAACATCACCGTGGCTCTCGACATCAACCTCACCGACGAGCTGCGATGCGAAGGTATGGCACGCGAACTGGTGAACCGCATCCAGAATGTGCGCAAAAACTCCGGCTTTGAAATCACCGACAAAATCAGCGTGGTGATTGCGCACGACAGCCGCACCGACAAGGCTGTGACCGAATTCCACAACTACATCGCCACCCAGGTGCAGGCACTGAGCCTGGAGCTGGGCACAGTCGAAGGCGATGGCACTGTGGCACTCGACATGGACGGATGGACGCTGGACGTGTGTGTTAAGAAGATTTGAGATGCAAATCGCTTAAAGCGAGATTATTCGGTCATTCGAATTATTCTACCGAAGGTCTCGCTTCAAGCCTTAATCATATGAATCATGAACGAAGAGAATACCGAGAAAGTGCGTTACTCCGACGAGGAACTGCAGGAGTTCAAGGAAATCATCCTCAAAAAGCTGGAAGAGGCCGAAGGAAACTACCGTCTGGAGAAAGATGCCATGATGGCCGATGAGGCTAATCCCACTTTCAAGATGATGGAAGAGGGCAGCAACACCCAGGGCAAGGAAACGGCAAGCCTCAACGCGCAACGGCAGATGGAGTTTATCAACAAACTCCGTGCAGCCTTGGTGCGCATCGAGAACAAGACCTATGGCATCTGCCGAGTCACGGGCAAACTCATCCCCAAGGGACGTCTGCTCGCCGTGCCCCACGCCACCACCAGCATCGAGGGCAAAGAAATTGAGCAACAACGCAAGCGCCAGCAATAGTCCCGATGAAGCGCATTTCGAATGGTGCTCTGGCGGCCATCGTCATCTTGTTGGTGATAGTGGCCGACCAGGCTCTTAAAGTGTGGGTGAAAACTCACTTTGCCTATGGCGAAGAGTGGATGATTACCAGTTGGTTCCGGCTGCTTTTCATCGAAAACAACGGCATGGCCTTTGGCATGGAACTCGGCAGCAAGATGCTCCTCACCTGGTTCCGAATCCTGGCCGTGGTGGCTTTCTGCTACTATCTGTGGAAAATCCGGCACCGCACCGACCTGCCACGAGGCTACGTCACCTGCATCGCTCTCATCACGGCAGGCGCATTGGGCAATGTGATCGACTGCATCTGCTACGGACTCATCTTCAACGCACCCCCAGCTCCAATGGTGGCTCAGCTCATGCCCCCCGACGGCGGATATGCCTCATTGTTTCACGGGCGGGTCGTGGATATGCTCTATTTTCCCATCTGCAGTTGGAACTGGCCCCAATGGATGCCCATCGTGGGAGGCGACCACTTTGTGTTTTTCCAGCCGGTGTTCAACATCGCCGATGCCGCACTCAGTGTAAGTGTGATCGTGCTCATCTTCTTCTACACACGCCATCTGGCTACAAGCGACGATGAAGCTGACTCCGACAACAATCTAGCCAGTGCCAACGACGATGAGCTGAATCCTGAAGTGGAAGAAATCGAGCACCTATCCAACTGAGATTGCAATGAGCGTGAATCGACTGCTGATAGCTTTCGCGTTGATGACACTGCTGTGCGCCTGTGACAAGGCTCCACGAGGCATCATCAAGGAGAGCGATATGGTTGACTTGCTCGTCGACCTCTACAAGGCCGACGCCTATGTCGAGAGCTATCCCATGCAGTTTCCCGATGACTCCACACGCATGCTCCTCAAGCAATCGGTCTACAGCAAACACGGGATCACACAGGCCGATTACGACACTTCGCTCGTGTGGTATGCCCACAACATGGATGCCTACACCGATGTCTACCGTCGCGTGATCGACCGACTCGATGCCGACCGCGACAAGATCGACATGAATGCCGCTCCCTCGCGCACCGCTGTTCAACGTGCCGATGAACGTCTTGCCTCAACGCGTCGCCGCGCTGCCAACGGAGATTCAACCGACCTGTGGACGCAGCAACGCACCTGGCTGATCACGCAGGGCTTGCACACAGGCTTCATCCCCTTTGATGTTGACCTTGACGACGACTGCCGACTTGGTGACCGATACGAACTCCGATTCAAGGTTGCCGGCTGGCAACGCGCCCTCATGGCCGTGGTAGCGGCCGACTACAGCGACGGAGGCACAGCTTTTGTCAGGCGAAATGCCATGCAACCGGGATGGAACGGCATCACCCTGCAAACCGACAGCTTGCGCTCCGTCAAGCGGCTTTATGGCTATGTGAAGTTCCAGATACCCCCGCATCAAATGGCCAGCCTCGACAGCGTGCAGCTGTTGCGCACGCATCTCGATGCCAGCCAATACCTTCAGGCGCAGCAACGCGTCACCGTGGTGGAGCGCAATGTGCGACACAACACTCACGACGCTGTGGACGGCAAACAAAATGAGCAACAACCGGCGCAGAAACGGCCACTAATCGTCACGGAACGTAGCTACAAGCCCAAAGAGGGACTCAACAAGTCGAGCACACGACCGCACATCGACCATTCGCCCAACGAGCGGCACATGCCGCACCACAACCCTTGACGCGCTCATGCCACGCTACATCGCCAACTACACCATCGTGCCTCCAGGCCGATTGCTCATCAATCGCATCACCACAATCAGCGAGAACCACCGTCTGGCAGCAATTCAATGCGCCAATCATGAATTAGCCTATACCACCTATGTCAGCCATCCGCTTCTGGTGGTTAGCATCACCGATGCCGAACGATTAATGGGCACTCACCTGCAAAATGCCACCGATGCCGCACATTTGTGCAGAATCATGCAACAGCAATCCACTCCTTTCGCCAACATCCACACAGGCGACAAAGTAGCCGTGTTCAAGTTCAACTTCGCCAATTCACGATTCACACGGTTATTCTGACGCAAGACCATCGCAAACGCCCAAAGCGACGGCCAAAACAGTAGAAACACACCGAAATAAACACCGAAATAAATCCGAAAACGCGTTTTTTTTTCGCATCATCGGCAAGTCATTGAGAATTTTTTCGTAATTTTGCACGTTTTTTGTGAAGCACATGACAACAAAGCGCGGTTCCGTAGCTCAGTTGGATAGAGCAACAGCCTTCTAAGCTGTGGGTCTTGGGTTCGAATCCCAACGGAATCACTGGGCAGGCTATTCGGCCTGCTTTTTTTGTGCGTGTGTGTCAATGGGTTATGGCTGCAGGGGTGTGGTGGATAAGGGTTTGCGCGTGTTTTGGTATTGGCGATTTTTATTTGTGGATATTTGCACATATTGGGAAAACGCGGTACATTTGCGGCACGTTTTTTATGTGTACCGCGATAAGGAGAATTACCCTGCTATTTCTTTGAGATTCGACTGGCGGCATACCGCCGACGAGGGGAAGCTAGGCACTGTGGAGGTGCTGGTGAGCTACAAGCGTGAGATATAGGATTCTAATCAACCAGGGGGAGTGACCTCCCCCGCTTATGAAACCAACTAAAACCTATGAACGTGAAGATTGAGAAACAGAGCGACGGCAGCTATATCGCCTACAACACGACGGGCGACAGCGTGCAGCTCATCGGAACGGGTGATACCGTTGCCGAAGCGAGGGAGGACTTCATGGCCTCCATCGAGGAAATCATCGAGTCGTGCAAGGAGGATGGCCGTTCGGTGCCTGCGGAGCTGGAGGAGTCCCAAGAGTTTTACTTCGACGTGAGTTCGCTTTTCGAGTACTACAGCGTGATCAATGTGAGTGCGTTCGCCAAGCGTGTTGGCATCAACGACCGCCAGTACAAACGTGGCGGCACGTACATCAGCGACGCTCAACTTCGCAAAATCGAGGCTAGCATCCACCAGCTGGGTCAGGAGTTCTCGAGCCTGCGTCTCGTTTGATTTGTCGCATTTCGACCATTTGCAGGCTTGCGTCCTCGGGGCATTGCACTCCGGGGATTTTTTGTTACAGAGTAGTGGTTTGATGCAGGGTGGCGGGTCAGTCGAGGAATCCGCACGGAGATGCATGCGGTGATGAGCACGCTGACGGGCGTGACAGGCAACACGAGTGATGTGAGCACGCAGCTGTCGTCGGTACTGACGGCGTTGACGAATCGGTCTTCGGCGAGCTGTTGTGCGAGGTCGCGTGTGCGCTGTTCGCGTTCCTGCCTGCGCTGTCGCATCTCGTCGCGTGTCTGCGTGGCTTGGTTGCGTGCGTTGTTGACTTCGGGGGAGATGGAGAAGGATGGCATGCTTTTGTTGACGGAGACTGCGTCTCCGCTTACGCTGACATCACCTGCGGTGCTACTGGTTTCGGGGGTTTTTGCATTATTTTCTCTATTTTCTTGCAAAGGTTCAAATAGTTTTGGTATCTTTGCACCTACAGAAGATGATGCTCCCTCCGTTGCGGACGTAAGGCGTGGGGAACTTGTCAAAAGTTCATTTACGCGTTGTGAGATAGTCTTCTTTGTATTATAGAAAGACTTGGCTGTAAGGTTTCCTCGTCTGTCAGTATAGACCTCGGCAAGATTATATGTGCCGTCGGGATTGCTTGACAAGAACATGAAAACCTTATTGCCAGTTTTTTTGTTTATTCCGAAGATAACTCGCTCAGGCTGGGTGCAAACGGTTGCTATATTACGAATGTCATCATCGGTCAGCGGTTTATTGTTGCCTGGGTCTTTCTCGTTTGAGCCATAATGTTCTCTATAGATATGGCGTAGGTCTGATGGATTGAGAACGAAATCAATATCATCTTTTAAGGTTAGACCAGAAACCTGTTCAAGATACTGCTTGCCCTCTTTCGTTAATTTGCCAACTGACTTTCCATGTCCTGTCACTTCACCACGAACCGCTTTATGGAAGTAATTTAGAATGTCGTCCTCAACGGTACTCATGCTCACCCCGTCACCAAACATCACTATCTGCTGGTCGCGTGGGACGTCCTCGGTTTCGGCGAGGGTGGTGTCGCGTCGTTGCTGGTCGGTGTAGTTGAGTCGTTCCTGTACGTTGCGTGCCTCGGTTTCGCCAGCGGAGCGGCGGTAGTTGTCGTAGCCGATTGCCGTGCCGTTCTCTTCGCGTGCCGGACTGTCGCCGCTTGCGAATCCCTCCTCTTCCTGGATAAAATGCTGGAGTTCGTGTGCTATCAAATCGCGTGCATTTTCGCTGTCCATGTATGACTTGTTGAGGTGCAGTTCCCGTGATACGATGTCTGTTGGGTTGGCGAGCACCCATTCGGCATGTTCTTTCCTTGATGGTGCTTCTGCAATTCTTTCACGGATGTTGGCAATTGCCATCTGCAAGTCATCTGCGAATTCTGTATTCCCCTCCGCCTTGGCTTTGTCAAGTTTCATTTCATAGCGAGAGATGCGTTCTTCGAGTTCGGGGATATAATGGTCGAAAGAGTTGACGAAATTCTCGGCATGAGTGTATTCAGTCGTTTCCTGTCGTCGCGTGATGACAGCCGAAGCCATGGATCCGAATGGTTCGTTGACCACACGCACAGGCACACCTCGGAGTTGGGGGTATGCGCTGAAGAGCTGCTGGTCGCGCCATATCTGCTCGAGTGTGGTGTTGTCGCTTCCTTGCAGGATGGCTGCTACCGGGATGAGCAGGTCGCCGTCCGGCATCTCGTACCGCCATTTGCCGTCGGCTCCGCGTTCCCATCCTGTTGCGAGTCGGATGGCTCGTGCGCTCTTGCCCTCGCGCTCCATCTCTTCGGCGATGTCGCGGTTCTTGATGCGCTCACCTTTGTCGACTGCGTCGAGGTTGCCTGCACCTTTCTCACCGACGATGGAGAATTGGGGTTGTGGGGTTGCGGGTTCGGCGGCGAGGGATGGGTGAGTAAATAAAACGTTGTGCCTGTGTGATTCCGCTTTCACACAGACACAACTCGATGAAACAAGCAAGCGACGCGCGGTCAGAACTTGTAGTTCACACCCAATCCGATCACACTTTGGTCAATGTCTTTCATAATCGAATAGCGATACTCCAAAGTGAAACCAATGTGTTCGCTAAACTGGTACTGGGCACCTGCTCCCAGGTTCAACCCCACGCGACTGTGGCTCTTATCGATATGCTCAGGCAAAAGTTTGCTTTCCGCCCCCTTGGTGTCGTAGCTGGTGGCGGCAAACGTGAAGCCGGCTAAGGGGTAGAGGAAGAAGTTCTCCTGGTGAACCGAAATCAGGTAGTGGGCGTTGATGCTCGCATCCCATATACTCACGAAATCTTTCTTGAAGAAGTAGTTGAACGCCACTTCGCCTCGCACATGGTCGATGAACGTGTATTGAAACTTGGCTCCAATGCCTAAACTCTTAACGCCGAACCCATACACAAGGTTAGCTCCACTGGCGAATTCACCCTGCGTGGCTTGCGACATGGCGGCCGCTGTGCCTATCAAGGCTGCTACGACCATTGTAATTAACTTTTTCATGTTTGTGACTTTATTAGTTGGTTTCGTTTTCGGAGTGCGAAATTACAAAATAATCGGCATAAACAAGAGATTGAGGCAAAACTTTGTTGTCACAACTTGAAAAAATCCGATTTTTTTTGCATTGCAAATAAATTGTCGTAATTTTGCAGTTTCACAACAAACGAAAAAGAATTGTTATGGATTTTGACTGGGCCGAAACGTTGCACTGCGCTGTCACTGTTTGCGACACGCAAGGTGTGGTGATTTACATGAATCAGTGCTCACGCGCCACTTTCAGCAATCATGGCGACTCCATGGTGGGCAAGAGCATGATGCCGTGCCACAACGAGCACTCGCAAGCCATCATTCACAAGATGCTCAACGAGGATGTCACCAATTGCTACACCATCGACAAGCAAGGGGTGCGCAAACTCATTTATCAAACTCCTTGGAAAAAAGACGACGGCACAGTGGGAGGGCTGGTGGAAATCTCCATCGTCCTACCCGATGAACTGACAAATTATGTGCGATAAGCAACGATGCAATGAACACCTAAAAAACTATTAATGATATGAAACACAGATTCATCACCTCGGCGGCCGTCATCCTGGCAGCCGTCACGGCACTTATGGTGAGCGCCGCCCCTCCAGCAGGTTATTACAAAAGCTTAGAGGGGAAAAGCAGCAAGGAGCTCAAGGACTGCATTCAGGAATTGATAGCCCCTCACACTGTGCACAGCTACAACAGCTTGTGGTACTATTTCTACGAAACCGACGCACGGTTCGACAACCCTCAACAGGTGTGGGACATGTACAGCAACAACACCTATTTTTGGGGTACGCGTGGCGATGCCGTGAGTGGCATGAACAAGGAGCACTCGTTCCCCAAAGGGTGGTGGGGTGGCTATACTGAAAAGAATGGCTACGATGCCTACACCGACCTCAACCACCTCATGCCCAGCGATGCCACCGCCAACAACCGAAAGAGCAATTGGCCGCTGGGCGAGGTGAATGGCACACCTTCTTACGACAATGGTGTCACCAAGGTTGGTTCGCCCAAGACAGGGCAGGGTGGAGGCGCATCCAGGGTGTTTGAACCCGACGACGAGTACAAGGGCGACTTTGCACGTACCTATTTCTATATGGCAACCGTCTATCAGGACTATGAGTGGAAGACCACCTGGCAGGTGAGCAACATCAAGGACAATGGCACCGACAACTGGCTCACGCTAACCCCCTGGAGCATCGACGTGCTCGTGAAATGGGCACGCGAAGACACTGTGAGCGAGAAGGAAATCGCACGCAACGACGCCGTGTTCCGTTGCCAGAACAACCGCAACCCGTTCATCGACGACCCGCTGCTGTTTGAATACATCTGGGGCAACCGTGCCGGGCAACCCTACGACAGCAGTCACGGTGGCACCGTCAATCCAGACCCCGATCCCACCGACGAACCGCAGCTCATCACGCCCACACAGGGCACCATCCTCGACTTCGGCGATGTGGAGTTGGGCGAAACAGCCAGGCTGACGCTCTATGTGAAGGGACTTTACCTTACCAGCGACCTCAAGGTGCAGCTCTACCGCTACGATTACCAAATGTTTGGCATCACGAGCAACACCATCGACTACACCCAGGTGTGCACCGAGCACGGCTATCCCTTCGAGGTGAGCTACACACCCACCGCCGTGGGCGAGCACAAGGCTAAACTCCTCATTCTGGGTGGAGGACTCGTGGGTAGCGTCGGCATCGAAATCAAGGCACGTTGCAACCAAAGCGAATATCACTTGGCAGGCGACCTCAATGCTGACTTCGATGTTGACGTGGCCGACGTGAACATTCTCATGAATATCATGCTCGGCTACGATGTGAGCTTCACGATGGACGAAGACGCCAATCCCGACCTCAATGGTGATGGACTCGTCGACATTGAAGACGTGAACATGCTCATCAACATCATCCTCAACCAGTAAGTTGAGCTTATCTCATAACAATCGAGCGGGTCGGGAACTGAGTTTACCGACCCGCTCGATTTAGCATGGTTTCGAAACACGGCTCAACGCTTTATCGTGTGATGATGCGGCGCATCTCGCAGCTTGTGGCTCGTAGCTAAAAAAATTGTGCATTGTGCATTGTGTATTGTGCATTATTTTGTAACTTTGCAGACTGAAAAGCATTTGGCTTTTGTAATCTATTAGCTAAACTATATTAACCGACATGACTATCAAGAATTTTGACGATTTGATCAAGCACCTCGCCAGCCGTGGTGTTCGCAAGCGTGTTGCTGTAGTGTGGGCTTCCGACGAGTCGACTCAGGAGGCCGTGATCCGTGCCCTGAAGGAGGGCTTTGTCGATGCCATCTTTGTGGGTTGCAAGGAGCAGCTTCAGGCATTGGAGGCGCTGAAACCTTACCAAGACCACATCAGCTATGTGGAGACCGACGACCGCGACGAGGCCGCCAAGCTCGCCGTGGCACTCGTGCGCGAGGGCAAGGCCGACATCTTGATGAAGGGTCTCATCAACACCGACAACCTGCTGCACGCCGTGCTCAACAAGGAGACCGGCATCCTGCCGCGCGGCAACGTGCTCACCCATGTGACCACCGCACAGATTCCGGGCTACGACCGTCTGCTGCTCTTCACCGATGCCGCCGTGATTCCTTACCCCACCCATGAGCAGCGCATCCAGCAGGTGCGTTATATCACCGCCATGTGCCGCGCCATGGGCGTGGCCGAGCCCAAGGTATCGCTCATCCACTGCAGCGAGAAAGTGCAGGAGAAGTTCTTCCCCTTCACCGTGGGCTACAAGGAGATTGCACAGATGGCACGCGACGGTGAGTTTGGACCCTGCATCGTGGATGGCCCGCTCGACATCAAGACCTCGTGCAACCTGCACAGCATGGAGATGAAGGGTATCGACTCGCCCATCCGTGGCGAGAGCGATGCCGTGATTTTCCCCGACATCGAGGCCGGAAACGTGTTCTACAAAACGCTCACATGCTTCACCGGCACCGAGACCGCCGGCATCCTGCAGGGAACCACCGCTCCTGTGGTCACCCCGTCGCGCAGCGACAGCGGCGCCTGCAAGTTCTACAGCCTCGCTGTAGCTGCCTTGTAATCACTCGACCAATACAATAAGCAAAATAAAACTTGTCGGTGAAAGCCGAGACGATTCTCGGTTACCCGCCAAGCGTTTTGATTAGTAAACGTGAAAAAACAACTTAGTATAAGAATGACCGTTTCACTGAGCCTAAGGACAAAAGGCTGAAACAAGCACGAAAGAGTTGATAATAAATTCTTATGTTCTTTTGACAACTGCAACCAAAGGCTTATGTACTTATGTCTAATTTACTAACTTGATTTTTGCACGACACTTAGCCATTAAAAAACCAAACAACCACATCATGAAAATATTAGTTATCAATCCTGGATCCACTTCAACCAAGATTGCCGTCTATCACGACGAAGAATGCGCATTCAAAAAAGGCCTCAACCACTCGGTTGAGGAACTCGCCCCCTATAAGGCTGTTGTCGACCAGCACGAGTTCCGCAAGGAGCTTATCCTCAAGGAGCTTGCCGATGCCGGCATTCCCATTGAGTTCGATGCTGTGGTGGCCCGTGGCGGACTGCTCAAGCCCATCCCCGGAGGCACCTACCGCGTGAACGACCAGATGATTCACGATGTACACACCAGCGAGCACCACCATGCCAGCGACCTGGGCTGCATCATCGCCCGCGAGATTGCCAAGAACATCGAAGGCTGCGATGCCTTCATCGCCGACCCCGTGGTGGTGGACGAGCTCGACGACCACGCCCGCGTGTGCGGTTCGCCGCTCATGCAGCGCATGAGCATCTGGCATCCGCTCAACCAGCGTGCCATCGCTCGCCGCTATGCCAAGGAGCATGGCACCACCTACGACAAGCTCAACCTCATCGTGTGCCACCTGGGCGGTGGCGTGTCGGTGGCTGCCCACAAGCAGGGACGTGCCGTGGATGTGAACAACGCCCTCGACGGCGAGGGGCCTCTGGCCCCCGAACGTGCCGGCACACTGCCAGCCAGCAGCCTGGTGCGCCTGTGCTACAGCGGCAAATACACCATGGAGGAGACGCTGAAGATGCTCTGCGGCAACGCTGGACTGGCAGCCCTGATCGGCATCAACGACATGCGCGAGGTGGAGCGGGCCATCAACGAGGACCACAACGAGAAATACAAGTTCTACGTCGATTCGATGATTTACTCAATCGCCAAGAGCATCTGCGCACTGGGCGCCACGTTCTGCGGCAAGGTGGATGCCATCATCCTAACCGGCGGCATGGCCTATTGGCCTTATTTGCGCGACGAAATCACCCGCCGCGTGCAGTGGGTGGCTCCCGTGCAGGTCTATCCCGGCGAGGACGAGCTGGAAGCCCTCGCAGGCAACGCACTCGCCGTGCTCCGTGGCGAACAAGAGCCTAAGGAGTACAAGTGATGAGTCATGAGTCATGAGCTTGTGGCCCCCTAAATCCTCCTATAGGGAGACTTGCCTTAGCCACGAGCTCGGTTCTTTTTAGTGTATAAATCACCCAGGAAAGCGAATCGGCTTTCCTGGGTGATTCTGTTGCTGCCAGCTTGTGGCACGGGGATTAGTTCTCCTCGTCGAGCAGGATGTTCATGATTTCAATGGCCGACTTCATCACGTTGGTGCCGGGACCGAAGATGGCGGCGACACCGGCCTTGTAGAGGAAGTCGTAGTCCTGCACGGGAATCACACCGCCGGCAATGACGATGATGTCGTCGCGGCCGAGCTTCTTCAGCTCTTCAATCACGGCGGGCACGAGGGTCTTGTGACCGGCGGCGAGCGACGACACGCCCAGCACGTTCACATCGTTCTCCACGGCCTCGCGGGCGGCTTCC
>JAFYCU010000202.1 GCA_017545095.1 Muribaculaceae bacterium
CAGGAAGTTCATGAAGTTGCCCAGCATGGCCAGGAAGTTGGAACCACCCACCTCGGGGTCGTTTTTCATCACCACACCGATGGGAGCGGCCAAGTTGGTCACAAACGCAATCATTGCGTAGAGGAACATCATCGTCACGATGGCGATGATGTTGCCATTGGATTTCGATTGACTCTTTGTCATTGCTTGAATATTTAATATGTTAATCTTTCCACGATTGAACTTGCAAAATTACACCATTTATTGAAATCGGCCAACAAAAGCCGCGAAAAAAAGAGGCAGGATGCGAGATACGAGATACTAGGGATACGAGATACAAGATGCAAGAAAAAGGCCACACCAAACACCAAGGCCTCCAACACCAAAGGATGGGCTTACTGAAGAACCAGAACAATGGTCATCTTTCATCACTACCGTGCGAGTCGCAAACCCAGGTGGCTGAGGTGGTAGCCGGGCGTGAAGTAGTGGCGGAACGACACGCGGCAGTAATCGGCCCCGTTGCCCCAGCTGCCGCCACGGCACACGTGGTAGGCACCCACCGACGGCCCTGTGGGATTGGTCTGCGCTTCGCTGCTGTAGCTGCCATACCAGTCCTGACACCATTCCCACACATTGCCGCTCATGTCGTACAGGCCCAATTCGTTCGGGGCTTTCGTGGCCACCATTTGCGTGCCGTAGTTCGAATCGCTGCTATTCGTTGTGGGTCGGTTGCCATAGTACCATGCCACATCGCCAATGGTATTGCTGCCAGCATACTTGTAGCCCTTGCTCTTGTTCCCGCCACGGGCGGCGTATTCCCACTCGGCCTCCGTGGGCAAGCGGAACGTCTCACCCGTGAGCGCGTTCAGCTTGGCGATGAACGTTTGACACTCGGTCCAAGTCACATGTTCCACAGGTCGCTGAAGATTGATGCCGTAGTAGTAGCTGCTGTGGTAAGAGCCAGAGATTGAGTCACCGTAAGCGTTGTAATAGCTCGGATTGCTCCCCATCACGGCCACCCATAGCTCCTGTGTCACCTCGGTTTCGCCGATGCTATAGCCGCTCAGCGTGACCCGATGAGCGGGGAAATCCCAATCGTAGTCACCGCTGTCTGGCTCAACCGCCGACCCCATCATGAACGTGCCGCCTTCCACGGCTATCATGTTGAAGCCCACACCATTCACCGTGAAGGTCTTTGTTCCATAGGAGCCACCGTGTTGCTTGCCCAGTATCACGTTGATTACCTCGTTCAGGTCATCGACATCCACCTTGCCATTGCCGTTCACATCGCCGTAAACAGGTTGCGACGACACGTCCAGTATCACGTTGATCACCTCGTTCAGGTCGTCGACATCCACCGCACCGCTGCCGTTCACATCGCCATACATCCCGCTCGATGTGCGCTGCGGCAGAGGCATTGACACGCAGCACAATGGCAGCACTACACAAGCAAAAGACATCAGCAGATGGTGAAATGTGAAGCTTCTCTTTTTCATAGTCACTTCGTATTCTAAGTTCGTAATATGCTGCAAATTTAGGCATAATTCCGCTATCGGACAAAAGAATGCATTATTTTGTTTACCGTTTTCTTGCCATTATGCTCGGTTTGCACTACCTTTGCAGCCGAAATTGAATATACGAAGGTAAAACATTATTTAAACCAATGATTTAGACTAATATGGCTAAAGGATTGATTTTAAGCATTGTAGCACTGATATTAATCGCCTCTTCCAGTGTGTGCGCCATGGCGCAGCGGCTGCAAGTGGTCGACACCGACGGACAGCCCGTGGCCTATGTGTGCGTGACCAACGAACAGGGTGTGCTTGTGGGCTCGACCGACATCGATGGATGGCTTGATGACGCCAAGGGTACGCCTACACTGGTGTTCACCCATGTGGCCTTCAAACCACGCACGTTGAGATTGGCCGACATTGCTGATGGGCGCGTGACACTCGAAGACGTGGAGTTTGGCCTTCCCGATGTGGAGGTCAAGCCCAAGGAGCTGGCCTACGTGCAGACCTATTACCGGCTGATTTACTTCGACGACGACGGCCCCATCTACTTCCGTGGCGGCGTGATTGACAACACCTACGAGTTTGCCAACAAAAAGGTGTCGAACAAAAAGCGCAGTCTATCGAAGGGCAACAGCGGACTGATTCGATTCTTAATCAGCACCCTCGCTGGGCGGTACATCGACGAGTGGGGCTCTCTGAGCGAGCACTCGACCCACCAACAGATTCTCGTCCGCGAGAAGCAGGGCTTCCTAACGCTTAGCGCCGATTCGGCGGGGCGCGTGACCGTGAGCGACAGCATATGCACGCTGGGGTATATCGACACCGACCTGGAGGCAGGACTTCGCACCACGTCGTTCGACCGGTGGACCTACTACAAGCACCGCAAGGAGGCCGAGAGACGCGCCAAAGGCAAGGAAGTGAAAAAGAAAGAGGAGGACAATGATGACAACGACACGTTCTACGAGGTTTATCGCATCGACGATCAGGGCCGCTCGCGCGTCGACGACTTTGTGATGCGCCAGCTGCAGTGCATCGGCACGCACAAGCGTAGCGGGGGCAAATACATGATTCTGCTGCAAACCTACACCACCGACCGCGACTACATCGACAAAAAGGAATACAAGCAGCTGCGCAAGGACAACAAAGTGGACATGGAAATCCAAGAGCTGCAACGCTTCGAGCAGGTGCACAAGATTCCACCACTCGACCCCAACATCCAGGCGCAAATCGACAAGCTCTTCGAAAAAGAACTGGGAAAGAAAGAACAATAAGTAATAAGTAGAGCCGCACCCTGGTGCGGCTGAAAGCCGAAGCAAGAACCGAGAAGCAAGAACCAAGCCCCGAGCCTCAATAGCCGCATTGAGCCGCTTGTTTACTCGTTAACTTGTTTACTCATCACTCATGACTCATCACTCATAACTATTATCCATTTATGAAACAAAAACTTTTACTCGCAATGGGTCTTGCCACGGCAATGACTGCAGTGGCCGCCAGTCAACCGACTGTTGCCACCCGTTACACCAACCGCGTTCAGCAGCCGCTGAACGCCCCGGTAATCACCGAGCAGCCCGAGGGCACGGCAGTGAAGTACAAACGCTCGGGCGAGGGCATCTATGTGGACGGCGACTTCATGTTCGCCGCCGAGCAGAACGCCCGCACCACCATCGTCTATGCCGAGGACGGCACCACCGTCTACATCGGCAACATCTTCAACGACTGCAACACCGTGATGGGTGAGACTTGGGTGCAAGGCACCATCAACGCCGACGGCACCAAAATCACCGTGCCTATGGGACAGACCCTGTTCCACAACCCGGACATCAACGCTGATGTGGTGCTGGCCTGGGGCACGACTTCCCCCGAGGTGAACGACATGGGCACGCTCATGGGCGTCAACTTCACCCCCGATGCCAGCGTCACCGAGGCTACCTATACGGTGGACCCCGAGACCGGCGTGATCACCCTCGACGGCGGTGAGGGCGCCCTGTGGATGGGGTCGCCCGACTGCTACAACGCCACCGGACTGGGCTGCTACTGGACCGACGACAACACCTTTGGGTCGTATATGGACTGGGAGCTCACGCTCACACCGGCCATCGAGGCTGTGCCCGCTGTACCCGCCAACCCCACCTTGTTCGAGGACTCGTGGTTTGACGATGGCACCGAGGACGGCTACAGCTGCCTCGACTTCTACCTGCCCGACACCGATGTGGACGGCAACCCCATCGACCCCGAATTTGTGAGCTTCAGCATCTTCACCGATGGCGACCAGCTGTTCACCTTTGAGGCCGAGACCTATGCCTACGACCTGACCGAGGATATGACCGAGATTCCTTACTCGGTCTATCATGGCGGCATGGACTTCGACGACTCGCGTGTGTACTTCTACCGCACCAACACCGGCGAGAACCCGCTGTTTGCCGAACGCATCGGCATTCAGGCCTACTACACCGTGGATGGTGTGAAAAACGCTTCGGAAATCGTTTACACCTACGTCAGCGCTGTGGCTGTCGACGACCTGGCCACTACCAACCCCGTGACCAGCGAGCGCTTCTACAACGTGGCCGGCCAGCAGGGCACACACGCCTTCAACGGCATGAACATCGTGGTGCGCACCCATGCCGACGGAACCATCTCGGTGGTGAAAGTGGTGAAGTGATTCACAGTTGACGAAATGAGGATATGAAACGAATCAGCATCCGATTTCTCACGGCAGCCATCGTGCTTAGCGGGTGGCTGGCAACCCGTGCTCAAAGCGAACTACAGCCCTATTTCACCGTTGACCAGCTGCCTGACCTGATCAGATGCCTGCCGGCACCGCCAGCTTTCGAAAGTCCGGAATTTGCCTACGACATGATGCGTTATCTATGGGGCAAAGAGCAGCGGCTGAACGCTGAGCGCGCCGATATCGCCAAGCGCGATGCAGTGTGGAGCTACGAGGCTCTGCTGGCCGAGTTTGCCGTTCCTTTCGGTTTGAACATTAGCCGTGAAGGCACGCCCGAGATATGGAAGCTGATGGAAACAAGCCTTTCCACCACCGATGCCATGCGCGTGGCTCCCAAGGCCTACTATCACCGCCAGCGCCCCTTTGAGCGTTACAACGAGCCGATGTTGACGGGCGAAGAGGATGAGCTTCGCGGCGAGGGCTCCTATCCATCGGGGCACACGATGCGTGGATGGACAGCCGCCCTGCTGCTGGCCGAGGTCAATCCTGCCGCTGCCGACACCATCTTTGCACGTGGCTGGATGTACGGCGAGAGCCGCGTGATTGCCGGTGCTCACTGGCAAAGCGATGTGGATGCCAGCCGCGTGGCGGCAAGCATCGCCTATGGTGCGTTGCACACCAGCCAGGCATTCCTGGCTCAGATGGCTGCGGCACAAGAGGAATACAAGCGGCTCATTCATGAAGCAACGGCCACCCCGTAGGGCTTGGCATGATTAGTTATTGCAGCAGTGCGCATCCACATGGCGAGTGGGTGCGCACTGCTTTTTGGTTTGTCAACGGCCTGTAGAGCAACCAGCCCACGTTGATACCGCGCTCCATCCAATATTGAGCGTGATAACAGATAACTGACAACTGATAACTGAAAACTGATAACTGAAAACTGAAAACAGATAACTGACAACTGATAACTGATAATTGCCCCTTTACCGCATCTTGGCCTTGAGGGCCTGTCCGGTGTGGCTCTGCGGGCAGGCGGCCACCTGCTCGGGTGTGCCGGCAACGACAATGCTGCCGCCGGCAGCTCCGCCCTCGGGACCCAGGTCGATGATGTGGTCGGCACACTTAATCACATCGAGGTTGTGCTCAATCACCACCACGGTGTGACCGCGCTCGATGAGTTGGTCGAACGCGTGCAGCAGCGTGCGCGTGTCGTGGAAGTGCAGGCCGGTGGTGGGTTCATCGAATATAAACATGGTGGGGCTTTGCCGCTCGGCGGCGATGTGCGAAGCCAGTTTCACGCGCTGGTTCTCGCCGCCCGACAGCGTGGAGGAACTCTGGCCGAGCTTGATGTAGCCCAGCCCCACGTCGTGCAGCGGCTTGAGCCTGCGCACGATTTTGCGCAGTATGGAGTCGTGGCCCTCGTCGGCCTCGGCGAAAAACGCAATGGCCTGGTCCACGGTCATGTCGAGGATGTCGTGAATATCCTTGCTGTGATAGTGCACATCGAGGGCGTTGCGAGAGAACCGCTTGCCGTGGCAAGCCTCGCAAGGCAACGTGATGTCGGCCATGAACTGCATCTCGATGGTGATGGTGCCCTCGCCCTTGCACTCCTCGCAACGACCGCCAGGCGAGTTGAACGAGAAAAAGCCCGGTCCATAGCCCATCTGCTTGGACAGTTGCTGCTCGCTGTAGAGCTGACGGATTTCGTCGAATGCCTTGAGATAGGTGGCGGGGTTGCTGCGTGTGCTCTTGCCGATGGGGTTCTGGTCGACCAGCTCCACGCGGCTGATGCGCGCCAAGTCGCCCCGCAGGGCGGCATGCGTGCCGGGGCGGTCGGCAGGTTGGTCGAAGTGCCGTGCCAGGGCGCGGTAGAGGATGTCGGTGACCAGGGTGCTCTTTCCGCTGCCGCTCACGCCGGTCACCACGGTCATCACACCCAAGGGGAACTGCACGGTGATGCCTTGCAGGTTATGCTCGGCGGCCCCCACCACATCGATGTGGTCGCGCCACTTGCGGCGGTGGTTGGGCACGGCGATGGCGAGTGCTCCGGTGAGGTAGCGGGCGGTGTAGCTGCGCTGGGCGGCCGGCAGTGCATCAAGGCTGCCGGCAAACACCACCTCGCCGCCGTTGCGACCGGCTTCGGGACCGATGTCGATGAGGTGGTCGGCGGCACGCATGATGTCCTCGTCGTGCTCCACCACCACCACAGTGTTGCCCAGGTCGCGCAGACGTCGCAGCACCTGCACCAGGCGGTGGGTGTCGCGGCTGTGCAGGCCAATGCTAGGCTCATCGAGGATGTAGAGCGACCCTACCAGCGGACTGCCCAACGAGGTGGCCAGGTTGATGCGCTGACTCTCGCCGCCCGAGAGCGACGACGACAGGCGGTCGAGGGTGAGGTAGCCCAGCCCCACATCGAGCAGGAACCCCAGACGGCTGTTCACCTCGGTGAGCAACCGTCGCGCCACCACAGCGTCCTCGCCCTGCAACTCCAGCTGCTGGAACCACTGCGCCAGGTCGCTCACGGGCATCTGCACCAGGTCGCCGATGGTGCGACCGGCCACGCGCACATAGCCCGCCTGCGGCTTCAGACGCGAGCCACGACATGTGGGGCACACGGTCTTGCCACGGTAACGCGCGAGCATCACGCGGTACTGGATGTTGTAGCTCTTGCTCTTCACCCACTCAAAGAAACCGTCGATGCCGGCCCATCGCTCGCCGTCGCCGTGCCAGAGCAGGTCTTTCTGCGCCTGGGTGAGCTGGAAATAGGGGGTGTGGATGGGGAAACCGCATCGGGCAGCCACATGGATAAACTCCTGCTTGGCCTCGCTCATCACCTGCCCGCGCCAGCACATCACGGCATCGTCGTAGATGGATAGCGTCTTGTCGGGCACCACCAGGTTCTCGTCGATACCCACCACCTGACCGAAGCCCTCGCAGGTGGGGCACGCCCCCACGGGGTTGTTGAAGTTGAACATCAGGTCGGAAGGTTCGGCAAAGGTGATGCCGTCGGCCTCGAAACGTTTCGAGAACCGCTGCTCGGTGCGCGTGCCATCGGGCTGCCACACCATCAGGATGCACTCGCCGTGTCCCTCGTGGAAAGCCGTCTGCAACGAGTCGAGCACGCGCATCTCCTCCTCGTGGGTGTGCGTGGCTACCAGGCGGTCGACGAGCAGGTGGCAGTGGCCGCCGCCCACAAACTGCGGGTCGCCCATGGCCTGCGTGATGGGCACAAACTCGCCGTTGCGTTCCAGACGCGAGTACCCGCCGGCTTGCAGCACACCCAGCTGCTGGTCGAGCGTGCGACCTTCGGGCACAATCACCTCGGTGAGGATGGCATAGCGCGTGCCCTCGGGCAGGGTCTGGATGGCACGCACCACATCGGCCGCCGCGTGGCGCTTCACCTGCTCGCCGGTCACCGGCGAAAAGGTCTTGCCCACACGCGAGAAGAGCAACCGCAGATAATCGTAAATCTCGGTCGACGTGCCCACGGTGCTGCGCGAGTTGCGCGTGTTCACCTTCTGCTCGATGGCGATGGCGGGCGGCAGGCCGCGAATGAAGTCACACTCGGGCTTGGCCATGCGGCCTAGGAACTGACGGGCATACGACGACAGGCTCTCCACATAGCGGCGCTGACCCTCGGCATAGAGCGTGTCAAAGGCCAACGACGACTTGCCCGACCCCGACAGGCCGGTGACCACAACAAGCCGGCCGCGAGGAACGGCAACATCGATGTTCTTGAGGTTGTTGACGCGAGCGCCCTTGATGATGATTTGTTTCGTGTCCATGCGTGAATGCGGTGTCAGAAAAAAGCTGGCAAAGTTACACATTTATCGCCCGATGTGGAAAAAATGGCACGCCAAATACTAATTTTTTTAAAATTATTATTGATTGTCTTGGCCATGTCGGAAATATTCAATAATTTTGGCACAACGAATGGCACGATAATTGCAAAGTGCCTAAACGAAACGAATTACTCACTTATTTATTTAATGATAAACCGATGAGAGAGATGAAACCACTGAACATCATTCTGGCTGTTGTGGGCGGCGCCATTGCCGGTGCTGCCGTTGGACTGCTTTTTGCTCCCGAGAAAGGTAGCGACACGCGCACGCGCATCGCTGAGCTGCTCCGCGAAAAGGGCGTGAACCTGAAAGGTAAGAAACTGGACGAGCTCGCCAGCGAGATCGCCGATGAGTTTAACGACTAAAACCGATTGACGATGAAACAATTAGGTATTCTTTACGCATTCCTGGGCGGAGCTGTTGTGGGCTGCGCCGCTGCCCTGCTGTTCGCTCCCGAAAAGGGGTCGGATCTGCGCTCGCGCATCAAGGACATGCTCAGGAAGAAGGGCATCGACTTTAGCGACGACGAGGTGGAACGCCTGGTGCGTCAAATCAGTGCCCAGATTGAGGAGTGATGCCATCTGGGGGGAGCCACATCAACATGCGGCTCCCCCCGATAGCACACCACCCGAACTGACTAACCAACGATGCGGGCTTAGCTATCGCGACGGCTACAGCCGCTTTGAGCTGTGTGCTACATGGAGGGTGTGTCAAAAGTCAGCTCCCCCTCTAAGAAGATAGAGGGGGTTGAGGGGAGTATGATAACCGCAATTTGTTGATTATCTGTCAATATATCAAGAGATAATTATTCCTATTTCTGGGCTTTATTCCAATTCTTGCAGATTTTTGATACTCTTTCGCCACACCTAAACTACCGTTCCCATTATGGATAACAATTCGATTGACTACAGGCAGCTCTACGAAGAGGGCAAACGCTTCTTGAAGCTGGAGCTGAACTACAGCAAGCTCACGGCGGTGGAGAAACTGGCCGTGTTGCTGTCGACCATGGCCTTTGTGGCGGTGGTCGCCATTCTGGGCGCTTTCGTGCTCTTCTACCTGGCCTCGACCTTGGTGATGACCATTGCGGCTTGGACGGGCAACGAGTGGAGCGGCAACCTGATTGTGGCCGCGCTGCTCATGATTGCCATCGCCGCTGTGGTGGCGATGCGGAAAACGCTGATTGTGAATCCCATCACCCGATTTTTGACCAAACTGCTGCTAACGCCCAACGACAATGAATAACACCCCCACCACACCTGCTGCCACTCCGGCCCAGAACAATCCCGAGGAGTGGCCAGGAATGACCCTCGACGAACTGCGCATGAAGCGCATGATGGCCCTCGTGAAACGCGAGGTGGGCCGCGAGCGCATCAACCATGTGATGGACAACATGCGCACGCGAGTGAACGACAACGGCGTGCGCGGACTGCTGTTCAACGACAACACCATCTCGGGTCTCAAGGCCACCGACTACATGCTGCTGGGCTGGAAGGTGGCCCGGCCGCTGATGCGGCTCTGGCGACGACGACGTAAATAAGCTTGACAATTCCTATGAAACGACTTTTCCTTCTCGCGTGCTTGCTGCTGGCTGTGGTGGCTGTTGAGGCCTGCACGTCGGCCATTGTGAGCGCGCGCCTGTCGGCCACGGGGCGACCGCTGCTGTGGAAAAACCGCGACACCGGCGACCAGAACAACCGGGTCGAGCGCGTCAAGGCGCATGACGGACTGCTGGAGTTCGTCGCACTGTTCGACGCACGCGACACCAAGGACTCGGCCGCATGGCTCGGATTCAACGAGCGAGGCTTCGCCATCATGAACACCGCCTCCTACAACCTCAACCGCGACAACGTGCCCGAGAGCGTTATGGACCGCGAGGGCGTGGTGATGCGCTTCGCCCTGGAGCGGTGCACCACCGTCGACGACTTCGAGCGCGTGCTGCAACAGCTGCCCAAGCCGCTGGGCGTGGAGGCCAACTTCGGCGTGATCGACGCCTACGGCAACGGGGCCTATTTCGAGACGGGCAACTACACCTATACCAAATATGACCTGGCCGACGAGCCGTCGGGCATCCTCACGCGCACCAACTACTCGGTGAGCGGCCGCCCCGACGAGGGGCAGGGCTACATTCGCCATGCCAACGAGCAACACCTGCTGGCACCCTACATCGCCGAGCGCAACATCACCCCCAGCCTGTTCACCGAGGTGATCTCGCGCACGTTCTACCACAGCGTGAACAACCGCGATTACACCTACAGCGAACAGTGGGTGGTGGACCAGGACTTCATCCCCCGCGCCATCAGCACGGCCTCGGTGGTTGTGGAGGGTGTGCAGCCCGGCGAGGACCCCAAGCTGACGATGATGTGGATTGCGCTGGGCTACCCGCCCTGTGCCGACACCTTTGTGTGCTGGACCGGCGAGAATGGCGTGCCCAAGGCATTGCGCGGCACCACGGCCGACCGCCACTCGGTGCAGTGCGACCTGGTGGGAAAACGCGAAGCCGAGGTGTTTCACAACAAGCGTGGCAACGGCAAACGCTACATCGACCTCAAAAAACTCTACAACAGCCAGGGCACAGGCTATTGCCAAACGCTCATCCCACAGAACATGGAAACCTACCGCCAGGGCTACGCCGAGCGCGACCGCCGCAAATCCACGCTGAAGCGATGGTAGTGAGGAAGAAGCGAGATGCGAGATGCGAGAACCGCATTGCGCCACAGGACAGCGCCACTTGTAGATTCTGTCCGAACAACAAATGGATATGGTCGCCCACGCCATTGATGACCACCGGGGTGCATGAACGGTTCTTGAGAATACACGACAGATAGGCGTATAATTCCCCCTTATATCGCTCGTCAATGGTCATGCGGCGATAACGGGTGCTGATAACAGCATGGTAATAGGCAACAACTATGCTCATAATCAATATCAAATTAAACCAAATCTTCGCAACAGGCAACCTCTCCGAGGTTGCATCGTCTTTCGGGATTCCGTCACCCCACATAGCCGCTGCGCGGCAATGTGGGGCTTTCGGATTGGGGTTCCTCTCCGAGGAACCGCCGCCGGCTGGCTGCTCGCTGAGCGGGGCGGGCCCTGACGGGCCTGCGCTTCCCGCTCTGCTCACTGCCAGCCTTTTCTTTTTTTTTCTTTCTTTTTTGAGGAGAGTGGAAACTAACGGGCGAGGCGAAGCCCCAGGGCGTTGTAGCGGAAGTCGGCGGGCCAGTTGCCGCGACTCGACACGCGGCAGTCCCTGGCGCTGTTGTTCCAACTGCCCCCACGGAACACCCGGTACGAGCCCGATGTGGGGCCGGTGGGGTTCGTCTGCGCACCGCTGCTGTAGCCGCCGTACCAGTCCTGGCACCACTCCCACACGTTCGCGCTCATGTCGTACAACCCCAGCTCGTTCGGGGACTTCGTGGCAACCGTGTGCGTGCCGTAGTTCGGACTGCTACTGCCCACATCGTAGGCGTTGACATCGTACCACGCCACGTCGCCGATGGTGTTGCTCCCGGCGTACTTGTAGCCCCGGCTCTTGTTCCCGCCACGGGCCGCGTACTCCCACTCCGCCTCCGTCGGCAAGCGGAAAGTCTCATCTGTCAGCTGGTTCAGCTTCGTGATGAACGTCTGGCACTTGTCCCAGCTTACCCACTCCACAGGACGCTGCAGGTTCGTACCATAGTTCTCGCTGTGTTCGCTGCCGTAGTAAGCGTTGCCATAGCCGTTGAAATAGCTCGGGTTGGTACCCATCACCGCCACCCACAGGGCCTGCGTCACCTCCGTCTCGCCGATGCTGTAGCTGCTCAGCGTCACCTGGTGAGCCGGCATCTCGCTGTCGTAGGGGTCGCTGCCCTGCTCGGCGGTCGCGCCCATCGTGAACGTGCCGCCCTCCACGGCCACCATCACGAACGACACGCCATTCACGGTATATCGCTTCCCGCCTTCGAGCAGTTCCGGCACCCCCAGCATGATGTTGATTAGCTTGTTCATGTCGTCCACGTCGATATTGCCGTCGCCGGTGATGTCGTAGTAGGGGCGGTCTGCATCCTCGATGGCTCCAGCCTTGTTGAGCATGACGTTAATGATGGCGTTGAGGTCGTCCACGTCGGTGAAGCCGTCGGCGGTGGCGTCGCCACGGGGGCGCTCCACGGTCACGCGGCAGGTGTCGGGGCAGTCGTTGGCACCGGCGGTGCGGGCAATGACCAGGGCCTCACCGGGGCGGTTGCCAATCACGGTGGCCTTGTTGCCGGCGGCACGCACTATGGCCACGTTGTTGTCGGTGGTAATCCAGTTGACCTCGGCCTCGATGGGAGCGGTGGTGGCGGTGAGGGTAACCATATCGTTACGACTCAGCGTCAGGCTGTGCTCGCTCAGGCTCACTGTCACAACCTGCCCTACCACGGTGACCACGCAGCACTGCTGCAGACCCATGCAGGTGGCGGTGATCACGGTCTGCCCCTCTTTCACGGCGGAGACCAGGCCGTTGGCATCGACGGTGGCCACGGTGGTGTTGCTGCTCGCCCAGCGCACGGGCACTGTGGAGGCCGGCGACAACGTGGCCGTGAGCTGCACCGTGCCGCCCAGCTCCAGCGTGGCCTCGTCCGCGTTAAGCTCCAGCGAGGTGGGCATGGCTCCGGCATCGGCCACGATGTTGTCGAAGCTGCTCCAGTAGGGCGCGGTGAGGTAGTTGGTGAACCCGCGCTGGGTCACGTGCACTGCGGCGGTGCAGTATCTGAACGTGTTCGCGTCGCACTCGGGCGGCGTCTCGGCAAAGGAGTAAATCAGCATGGGTTGGACATACAGCCCCTTGAGCTGGCGCACACCGTCGCCCACGTAGAGCCGGTGGACAATGGTGCACTGACCAAAAGCGCGCCAATTGGTGATGTCGGCATAGGTGGTTAGCGACTCGAGCAAGAGGTAGTAGAACGCGTCGTCGCCAATGCTGGTCACCGTGGCCGGGATGGTGATGTGACTGAGTTAGGAATACTCCCGGAAAGCATCGGCAGCGATGGCCGTCACAGTGTAGGTGACACCATTGTGCGTCACCGTGGACGGAATGATGATCTCGTCAACGCCGGCATAGTTGCCGGGAGCCCCCTCAACGGTGTTCGGGCCGGTGATATCAAAACGCAGGATGCCCACACGGAAATCCTCGGCCACTGCCGACCCAGCCAGCAGCACAGCCAACAACAGTGTAAGAACTTGTTTCTTCATATTTTATCGGTTTGCTTTAATGTGTTTTTTGTATTATCAATGTGCAAAATTAGAATTACCTGGAGCCTGCCGCTTGAATTGCCGCCTCACTTGATTGAGCGGGTGATGGTGTGGGATCCAGCGGGGTATTCCTGGGGTTTGGTGTCGCCGGGGATGACAACGGTGGCGGTGGAACCTGCGGGGATGGTGAACTGCCAGGTCCACAGGTCACCGTCGTATCGCCAACTGCTCTCGATTAAACCAGCAGCCGAGTGGTAGGTGGCCTCGAGATGCTCCAACCGGCGGTCGGGCACGGGGCGCATGATGATGTGCCGGAAGCCGGGCTGTGCGGGGTCGGCGGCGATGCCGGCGGCCGTTTCCCATAGCCACTGGCACACGCATCCGTAGGCGTAATGGTTGAAACTGTTCATGCCGTTGGGTCCCATACCTGTGTCTTTCATATAGCTGTTCCACCGTTCCCAGATGGTGGTGGCTCCATTGTCAACCGAATAGAGCCAGCTGGGGTTCTTGCGCTGGAACAGCAGGTCATAAGCCACATCGGCCATGCCGTTGTCGGTGAGCGTAGCCATCAGGATGCTGGTGCCCAGAAACCCCGTTTGCAGACAGCCGCCATGATCGGCGAAGTTCTGGCGCAGGCGGGCGATGAGGTTTTGTTTCGCGTCGCCCTCCACCAGGTGGTTTCTTAGGGCGAAGAGCGCCGGGGTCTGCATGGTGTTGAGGATGGCGGTGATGAAATTACCCTTGTCATCGAGGAAATGCTCCTGAAGATAGGCCTTGGCTTCGTCGGCCATCCGTTGATAAGCCGCTGCATCGCGTCCCGTGGCTGCCGCCATGTCGCGCATCATCTCCGCGTCGAGCTGCCAGTAGCACGCGCTCAGGTAGTTCCAGTAGGTGACGGCCTCGGGCCGTGGGGTGCGGTTCTCGAAAGCCCCTCCTCCGCAGCTCTCCAATGCTTCGTAGCTCAGCCAGTCGGCCCACTGGTAGTTGGCATTCTCGGCACTGAGGGCGTTGTGGTCATATTTGTTGGAGTTGACGTGCTGCATGTAGCGGTCCATAGCCTGCCAGTTCTCGTCGATGATGGCATTGTCGCCAAACTGCTTCCATACCGTCCAGGGCACGATGATGCCGGCATCGGCCCATCCCAGGCGCATCATGCTACGGTCATCGCCGCCATACTGCGCGATAGGAGCCACGCCTGGGAACCCTCCCAGCTCGCTCTGCGTGTCGCGCATGTCGCGCATCCATTTGTGGAAAAAACCGTCGGTGTTGGCGAAAAAGGTACCTGTCTCGGCAAACACCTGCGTGTCGGCAGTCCACCCCAGACGCTCATCGCGTTGCGGGCAGTCGGTGGGCACCGACAGGTAGTTCGACCGCTGTCCCCAAAGGGTGTTGGAGATGAGCCGGTTCACCAGGTCGTGGCCCGTGGTGATGGTGCCTATCTCCAATTCCCGAGTGATGGAGCTCACGGGGATGGAAGCCACGCTTTTAATCTGCACCTCGTCGGTTGCGGTCACCGAGATGTAACGGTAGCCAAAGAACGTGCAGCAGGGATGGTATTCAACAAAGTCGCTGCTGCCGAAGGTGTAGTCCAGGCGGATTCCGTGGTCCTGGATGCGGAGGTTGCGGCGGTGTACGCTGCCTTCGGGACCGTCCATGTTACGGCGCTCGGCACCATTACCATCGTTCAGGATTTCCGATGGCAGACAGGTCAGCTTGGTGCCTTCGTTGGCCCGGAACGTGAACGACGGCACAGCGGCACAGTTCTGCCCGAAGTCCACCACCAGCGTCTCACCGGGATGCACGATAATCAGTTCGCCCGGAGCAAATTCCTGCCGAATCACCACGGTGCCGTGTTCCACCTCTTCTTTCTTGTCCGACATCTTCTCATTCCTCACGCCGGCCCAGGTGTAGGCTTTTACAGGCCGCAAAGTGAGATCGTGTCGCAGATAGACCTCCGCGCCGTTGCTGGGCAGGATCTCACCAGCAAACTCCGTGTTCACCTCGGGAATCTTCAGCAGTTCGGGTGTTTCGTAGCCCGGTTTGACGCGTGCGTCAAACTCCTCGCCATCGAATATGCCCGCATGCTTCACAGGGCCAGCGATGCCCGCTCTCCAGTGGATGGTGTCGGTGCCGAAGAGGCACTTGCTGCCATCGGCGAGCGTCAGCTCCAGCACGCCGCGAAAAGCGCATTTCCGGCCTACCATGCCCTCATATTCGCCTGGCGTGACAATCTTGTCGGCCCACCAACCCGGTGTCACCTGCACTGCCAGTTGGTTCTGCTCTCCGCGCTTTTTCCGGAATGCCTCCGTCACATCGTAGGTGAACGACCGCCGGGTCTTCGCAAAGTGTGTGAACCCCGGTTTGAGCACCTCTTCGCCCACCGGGTTGCCATTCAGGAAAAGCTGATACACACCCAGCCCCGTGGTCATCCACCGTGCCGAGGTCACCGCCTGATTGTTGGTCACCGTGGCCACGAACCAGCTCGCGCCGTCGGCGGCACGAAACGACTTGTCGGCGCGGCCCTGCGCCACCGGGGCATCGGCAGCCGAAATCCACTGCGACGCATTCCACGCCGCATCCTCCAGTGCATCGGAGCGCACGGTGCTGTGCGCCAAACCGGGAGCCGCGCACAACACCAGCATCCCCGCGATAAACTGCGCAGAGAGTTTCTTCATAAGTTATCGGGTTGTGAAGCTTATAGGATAAAATCCGCTTGAATAGATGGTTTGCACTCAATATTGCCTGGGTCCGAAGATGGCTGTGCCGATGCGCACGTGGGTGCTGCCGTGCTCCACGGCGATGGGCCAGTCGTCGCTCATGCCCATGCTCAGCGTGTCGAAGGCCGCATCATCGGCGAAAAACTCTTCGCGCACGAGGTCGAAAGTGCTCTTCACCAGAGCGAACTCGCGGGCAATTTGGTCGCGGTCGTCGGTGAGCGACGCCATGGCCATCAAGCCACGGATGCGTACGGCAGGAAGTCCTTGCAGCTCGTTCACGGTGAGCGCACCGAGCAGTTCCTCAACCAGAAACCCGCTCTTGGCCTCCTCCTGCGCCACGTGCAGCTGAAGCAGCACATCGATGGTGCGACCGGCCTTCACGGCCTCCTTGCTGATGAGCTGCAGCAGCCGCGCCGAGTCCACACTCTGAATCATCGTGGCGTGCTGCACCACGGGGCGCACCTTGTTGGTCTGCAGGTGTCCGATGAAGTGCCACTGCACGTCGGTCGGCATCTGCGGAGCCTTCGCCGCCAGCTCCTGTGCACGGTTCTCGCCAAACAGCCGCTGACCGGCCTGGTAGGCCTCCATCAAAGCCTCCACGGGGTGGAACTTCGACACCGCCACCAGATGCACACCGGCTGGCAGCTGCGACTGGATGCGCTGAATGTTCTCGGCTATCATCATGCTTGCTCGGCTTTCTTCGCCGCTTTGTCGGCGAGCGTCTCCGTCAGGTTGGGACCATACACGTCCATGAGCATCGTCTCGGTAATGGACGCAATCTCAAAGTCGGCCAAGCTGTCCTTCATGCCTTCCATAAACACCTCGAGGGCCTCCTTGAACTCGCTGGCCTGCACCAGCTGGAACGAGGCAGTCTTCTTCTCCACGGCCGTTTTCTCGTCGATGGTGATGAAATTGGTCTTTACCTTGTACCACCGGTCGCCGCCCTCGTGATAGAAGATGTCGCTCAGGTTCACGCGTCGCACGGCACTCACCGTGAACTCGCCCGAGATATAGGGCTGCATCTCCTCGGTGATGCGTGCCTCGGCTTCGGTAAACGACAGGGCATCGACCAGATAAGGCTCGGTGACGGTCTTCATGGCACCCGTTTCCATCGTTTTGTCGTATTTTACTTTACATTCAAACCACTGACTCATAAGATTATAGTTTTTAGATATTCAACATTATGCTTAGGTACCTCACAGCACACGGCGATTGTCGCAATCCAGCTCAATCACAGCCGCGCACATTTGGAACTGCAAAGGTAGTGCAAAGCGAGCGCAATGGCAAGAAAACGGCAAACAAAATTTATTTTGATTTGCCAGGATTTTGCCATTGCCGAGCTGCCGCCTACCGTTGGTCCAAGAACTGTAGGGACGCGGCCTGCCTCGTCCACACTGCATTGCGCCATTCATCACCTGGCAACTTATTCACTTGTTATTCCCTGCATCCCGACAACGCCGCGCCCAAGGCAGTGCAGTACTGCGCATGTTCGGGGATATGGAATCGCACACCATACAAGTCTTCCATCATCGGGAACACCTCGCGGCACTCAGGCAGACGCGTGAGGTTGCCAATCAGCACGAAGTCCTTGATACCACCGGCCGACTGCGACAGCACAGCACACGACCCAATGGTCTCCAGCACCATGCATATCAACCCCTTGGCTATGTCGCACGCTTCCACTCCACCCTGACGAACCTTGCCAAAGAGCGATGCCGTGGCATGCAGCGGCAGTCCCTCGAGATGGGTGGCGCAGATGTCCTTGATGAGCAGGTTTACCCGCTCAACGTCGCCCCGTGCCGCCAGTTCCACCACACGGCGCACATCGCTCGTGCCCAGCAACAGCTGCGACAGCCCCTGCAACGTGCCGCCGCCCACGCCCAGACCACCAATGTGCGCTATCGTGTCGCCATCCACACGCACCAGCGTGGTGCCTGTGCCCATCGACACCACCACCAGCCGTTCCAAGCCGCTGTCGTGGCGGGCACCCAAGCCATCGGCCTCAAACTCATCGGCTTGCGCTGTGGGTAGGCCGTATATCGGGGTTTCCACGCCAGCACTGCCCACGCCCGTGAGCATCACCTGGTCGATGTCGGTCAAGGCGATGTTATTATCATAAACATACTTGCCGAAAGCCCCAAACAACGAGGTCACAGGGTCGGCAGCGGTGACCATGAGCGGCGACAGCAACACACCATCGCGCAGACCCACAATCTTGGTCGTGCTGCCACCAACATCTATTCCTATAATATGTGCCATAATGCCATGTTTTTAAATCAATGCTGCAAAGGTAGATAAAATTCGGCGCATCTGCAAAATGAAACTGCGAATGAAGCCTCGAATAACGGCAGCGCGTATTTTCCGACCAAGAGTGGTGGTGGTGTCAATATTTTTTTATACTTTTGCAGACTGCATTGCTTAGTGCGCTTGGCTGCGTATTAAAGCAATACTTGAAGTTTATACACTCAAACAAATGAAGATGAACCTTTCACGAATCACATGCTGCTCGTTGCTGGCACTGATTGGAACGCTGGCTGCTCATGCACAAGTGGGCATGACCATCAAGCAATTTGCCGGAGAGCAATACTACACCTACGAAATCAAGAACAAGGAAACGCTCTACGGCATTGCCCACAAGGTGGAGCTTCCCGAGGAACTACTGCTCACCTACAACCCGTGGGCCAGCGGCAAGCTGGAGAAGAAACAGCTGCTACTGGTGCCCGTGGCCGCCGTGGGACAGAGCTACCAACCCGAGGTGCCCGACGTGTTTGATGTCTCGGCCACGCAACCGGCGGTGAGCCACACGCTGCAAGCCGGCGAGAACGTGTGCACCGTGGCCAAGACCTACAACGCCTCGGTGGAGGGCATCCTCGCCAGCAACCCCGCCTTGGCCCCGTCGGCCTACCAGCCCGGTGAGGTCCTGCGTGTGGTGCCCGGCTCGGCCATGCCGTTCTCCTACGACAAAACCACGACCGTGTTCCAAGCCTACAAGGTGGAGAAGGGCGACACCTACGCCTCGCTGGCGCATCGCTGCAACGTGAGCATGGCCGACCTGCTCACCATCAACCCCAACACCAAAAAGCCTAAGAAAGGCAAGATGATGGTGCTGCCCGAGGCACGCGTGGAACGCCGCACCGGCACCATGGCCACCGTGAGCCAGGCCGACCTCGAGGCCTACTACCTGCCCCGGCTCGACGCCCTCTACGAGAAAATGCTCGCCGAGCGCATGAACAAGGACATCAACATCGGCATCATCCTGCCCTTCCAGCTGCACAAGAGCGCACCGCCCAAGCAGGCTTACCTCTACACCGACTTCTACAAGGGCTTCCTGATCGCCCTCGACAGCCTCAAGCACGACACCAACCGCAAAGTGAACGTGAAGGTGTATGACACCCAGCACAACCTGAACGTGACCGACAGTCTGCTCCTGCGACCCGAAATGCGCACCCTCGACGTGATCATCGCCCCCAGCGAGCCCAAACAGCTCGAGCGCATCAACAACTTCGGCAAACAAAACGGCATCGACGTGCTCAACTGCTTCACCACTAAGAACGACGACCACGCCCACAACCCCTACGTCTATCAGGTGAACACCCCCACCAAGAACTTCACCGAGAACGTGCTGCGCTGGTTCGACAAGGCTTTTGACGGACACGAGGTGATCTTCCTCGACGACCCCGACGCCGAAGACAAGGACATCTTTGCCGACATCAAAGCGCACATCCAGGCCAAAGGGCAGCCCAGCACCACCCTGACGGTGACCGGCGACCTGAGCTACGACCGCGTGTCGCGTGTGATGAACCCCGGCACCAGCTATGTGTTCATCCCCTCGTCGAGCAGCAAAAACGTGCTCAAGAAGGTGATGCGCGCCCTCAAGCAGGCCAAGAGCGAACGCTTCGACTGCGACATGGCCCTCGTCGGCTATCCCGAATATGTGCTCTACCTCAAGGACTATCAAGACGACCTGCAGACGGTCGACACGTATATGTTCTCGCGATTCTTCAATGCCAAGGGCTACCGCACGCGCGACTTCGACGCGCTCTACAAGCGGTGGTTTGGCGGCGAAACGCTCGTGTCCTACCCCAACATGGGTCTGCTGGGCTACGACACCGCCATGTTCATCGTGAAAACGCTCAACAGCACCGGCATGCTGGCCAGCCCCGACACGCACAAGGGCATCCAGACCCCCTTCCGCTTTGAGCGCGAGAGCAGCGAGGGCGGCTATGTGAACCAGGCCATCGACATCGTGCACTTCACGCCGTCGCACACCATCATCACCGAAGTGAAATGACCGTCACCCGCCGCTGCCGCTCACTGCTTGTGCTGGCTGTCGCCGCATGCACAGCCCTGGCACAGACGCACTACGAGGGTCACTTCTCGATGGGTGGCAAAGCCGGCTTTGTGCTCTCGCGCATGCAGTTCAACCCCACCGTGCCGCAGACTTTTCTGCCTGGCTGCACGTTCGGGGCCACGTTCCGATATGTGGAGGAAAACCACTTCGCCTTGATGGCCGAGCTGAATGTGGAGCAGCGCGGATGGAAGGAGGACTTCGAGGGACTTGACTTTGCCTACACCCGCCGACTCACCTATGTGCAGCTACCATTGCTCACACACATCTATTTCGGCAGCAACCGCGTGCACGGCTTCTTCAACGCCGGTCCGGAGCTGGGTGTGATGATTGGCTCATCCACCAGTTCCAATTTCGACTATGCCGATGCCGCCACGGTGGCTGGCTTCGCCAGCGCCAACCGCAGCATCGAGCAATTCACGCTGCCAGTGCACAACCGCTTCGACTACGGACTCACAGCCGGCGTGGGTCTCGAGGTGTTCTCGCGCCAACGCAGCTCGTTCACCCTCGAAGGCCGTTTCTACTATGGCCTGGCCGATGTGCTCAGAAACCACAAGAAAGATGCCTTCTCCAGTTCCTCGGGCATGACCATCATGGTCACCCTGGGCTATATGTACAGGCTATAGCTCAGAAACCGAGACACTAGATGAGAGATAGGCCAGTGGGACTTGTGAGACTAGTGAGACCTGTCACGAATGCAGGATTTTATAGATCAGTTCCCGCAACAGGGCATAGGAGTCTTGCCTCGAGCCGATGCCCTTGCTCTTCACATCGCACTCGCGCACATATCGGATGATGTTCACCACCCCCTGCTTGGAGTAGCTGCGTGAGGCCTCGACGAATTTCTTCATCCGATACGGCGATGCCTTGCCGGTGGCTTCCATCAGTGCCGCCTGCGACTGGTCGCGGTTGGTTTGCACGATGAGCACATTCGAGAAAAAGCCAAACAGCATCGCCAACGTGGGCTGCACGGGATTGTTCTTAGGATTCTTCTCGTAGTAATCAATGATGCGGTAGGCCTTGGCCGCATTGTGCGAAATCAAGGCATCTTCAAGCTCAAAGTTGTTATAGTCCTTGCTGATGCCCACGTTACGCTCAATCAGTTCGGGCGTGATGGCATGTGTGTCGCCCACGAGGATGCTCAACTTGTCGAGCTCGCCAAACAGTCGTGCCAGGTCGTTGCCGATGAAGTCGGCGAGCATCACCACCGACTTGGTGTCGATGTTGCAACCCATCGAGGTGGCATAGTTGGCTATCAACGCCCGCAGGTCGCGGTCGTACCTCACCTTGGGCGAGTCCATCACCACCCCGGGCATGGCTCCCCCCTCGTGTGACTTCTTCAGCTCATCGGTAAACGCCTTCGCCTTGATGGCCCCGCCCTTATGGCAAATCACGAGCACGGTGCTCATGAGCGGGTTGGCGGCATAAGCCTCGAAGAGGTCCAGGTCGTCTTTGTGCCCGCCGCCGGGCTGCTTGGCCACCAACTGTGCCTCGCGCAGCACCACCACGCGGCGCGGCGCAAAGGCCGGGAACTGCTTGCAGGTGGCAATCACCTCGCGCACATCGGCGCTGTCGCCGTAATACACCGTGAGGTTGAAGTCGCGTTCATCCTCGCTCAACGCCCGCTCCACAATCAGGTTGCTCAAGGCATCGATGTAGTATGGCTCCTCGCCATGAAGCACATAGATGGGGCGGAATTTGCCGCCGTTCACCTCGTTGCGGAGGCTCGTATAGGTCACCGTAGTTTTTTTCTCGGCCATAGTTTGCGCTTGTGTCGTTTTTATTTACTAATTTCGCAGTGCAAAATTAATAAAATAATGCGACTTAACCTGCCAGAATATGCATTTAGCGTGAAAAAAAACGAAGAAGGTCAGCTGCAGATTTTCGACAGCCTGCGCAAACGCTATGTGTCGCTCACGCCCGAGGAGTGGGTGCGGCAGCATTTTGTACGCTATCTCATCACCGAGCGACACTACCCTCAGGCGCTGATGGGCAACGAGGTGTCGCTCACGCAGAACGGCATCAAGCGTAGGTGCGACACCCTGGTGGCCGACTCGCTGGGTCAGCCCCTTGTCATCATCGAGTACAAAGCCCCCAGCGTGCCCGTCACGCAGGCCACCTTCGACCAGGTGGTGCGCTACAATATGGTGTTCCATGCCCAATATCTGATGGTGAGCAACGGCATGAGCCACTACTGCTGCCGCATCGACTATGCCACCAACACCTATGCCTTTCTGCCGCAAATTCCCGACTACAGCGAAATCAACAGTAACACGGAAACAAGCCAAAAACATTAAAGAACGTTAAATATTTGGCCATATCAAATAAAGGCAGTAATTTTGCACCCGCAATCGAGAAGCAATGGCTCCTTAGCTCAATTGAATAGAGCGTTTGACTACGGATCAAAAGGTTACAGGTTTGAGTCCTGTAGGAGTCACGAAACGAGGGAATCCATCAGGGTTCCCTCGTTTTTTATTGGCTCTATAACGAATCGTATGGGTAGGCGTAGTTATAGTCTAAAACACCCATACCACACGTTGCAGAGCCGTTTTATTTCACGCCCTGCAACCGCACTTTGCCGGCAACCACACTGTCGAGAAACTGTGCCACCTGCCGCACATTGGCCGACTCGTCGAGCAGCAAGATCTTCTCATCGGGATAGATGATAAACGTGTAGGTGCGCGTGACCTGATGGCCTTCGTTGCCCAAGGCTCGGCACTTGTGCTCGACGAGCAGACCAAGAAACTCGGCTTCCTGCGACCGGATTGCCTTCACACGCTCCACAATCACGCCCATGTTGGGTTCAATCTCGGTTTCGAGCACACGCCGGGCCACCTCGTCGTGCTTGTTGTCCACGAGCCAGTTGTAATTTTCGACGCTTCGGCGCAGCTGGCGCGCCGAAATGTACACCGCCTTGTCGAACAGTTCGGCTTGCGACGACAGCGGCAAGAAACGCGTCTGCAACGGCTGATAGCTTTCGGGATGTTCCAAATGGTCGTCCATGAACTGTTTCAGACGCGCATCGATGGTCTTTTCCATCTGGTGCTGAAGCCGATCGCGCAGGTGCTCTTTCAGCTTTTCTTTACTCTCCTTCACATTGCATGCCACAGCAAGTGCCACCAGCAGCAACAACACGATGAATCGTATCTGTTTCATCTTTCAAATGTATTTTTCCAGCCGCAAAATTACGCATTATCGCCCAATAAGCCAAACGAGCCTCAAGCCAAACCATTTTTTTAGGCCCGCAAAGATGGCCAACAGCGAAAAAAAACGTAAATTTGCAGTCTCGAACGATGCGGGCCATGGTTCCGCGCCGCTCGACCAACATTCATCACAACCGCCAATTTCAGTTTACTCACGTGGAACCACTCAAGCACGAATGCGGAATAGCCATGATCAGGCTACGCAAGCCCCTCGGTTATTACAAGGAAAAATACGGCACGCCGCTTTATGGCCTCAACAAGCTGTATCTGCTCATGGAAAAGCAGCACAACCGCGGCCAGGAGGCAGCCGGCGTGGGCTGCGTGAGCATGACCTCGCAGCCCGGCGAGGAATACGTCTATCGCGAGCGTGCGTTGGGTACGGGTGCCATCGACACCATTTTCGGCAGCATACGCAGCCAAATCCACCAGGCACTGGTAAACGGCGAGCCGCGCACACCCTTCGAGGGCGAGCTGTATATGGGTCACCTGCGCTACAGCACCACCGGCAAGAGCGGCATGAAATATGTGCATCCGTTCCTGCGGCGCAACAACTGGAAGTCGCGCAACCTGATGCTGTGCGGCAACTTTAATATGACCAACGTGGACGAGATTTTCGCCGACATCGTGAGCCGCGGGCAGCACCCACGCGTGATGAGCGACACCATCATCCTGCTCGAACAGCTTGGCGAGGCCCTCGACAACGAGAACCAACGTCTGCACCGCCTGTTCCGCGACCAGGGTTTCACCGGCGAGCCGCTCACCCAGCGCATGGAGGACAACCTCGACTTCAGGCGCATCCTCGCCCACCCCGCCACCACGTGGGACGGCGGCTACGCCATGTGCGGCATCACCGGCAGCGGCGACCTGTTTGTGATGCGCGACCCGCACGGCATCAGGCCCGCATGGTATTACTGCGACGACGACATTTTTGTCGCCGCCAGCGAGCGGGCGGCCATTCAAACAGCACTGGACGTGGGCAGCAACCAAGTGCTTGAGGTGACTCCGGGCAGCGCCATCATCGTCAAGAACGATGCCTCGCTGCACACCCAGCAAATCCTGCCCCAGCTCGACAACCGCCGGTGCTCGTTTGAGCGTATCTACTTCTCGCGTGGCACCGACAGCGACATCTACCGCGAGCGAAAAGCCCTGGGGCGCATCCTGGCTCCGCGCATCGTAGAGGCCGTGGACGGCGACCTGGAACACACCATCTTCTCGTTTATCCCCAACACCGCCGAGGTGGCCTATCTGGGCATGATCGAAGGCTTGGAAGAACACATCAGACAGCAACAGGTACAGGCCATCAAGCTCCTAAACCCGGCCGACAACGACTACGAATCGCAGCTGCACGACATCCTGGCCCAGAAGCCGCGCATCGAGAAAATCGCCAACAAAGACATCAAGCTGCGCACGTTCATCGCCGAGGGAAACCAGCGCAACGAGCTGGCGGCGCACGTCTATGACATCACCTACGGCCAAGTGCGCGACCACGTCGACAACCTGGTGGTGATCGACGACAGCATTGTGCGCGGCACCACGCTGCGGCAGAGCATCGTGCGCATCCTCGACCGCCTGCACCCCCGGCGCATCATCATCGTGTCGTCGTCGCCTCAGGTGCGCTACCCCGACCACTACGGCATCGACATGAGTCGCATCGACGAGTTCTGCGCCTTCCGCGCAGCCGTGCAGCTCCTGCGCGACACACATCAAGCACACATCATCGACGAGGTTTACCGCCTGTGCAAAGACCAGGAGGGCATGCCCAAGGAGGAGATGGCGAACCACGTGACGCGCATCTACGAACCGTTCACCGACGAGCAACTGTCGCACAAAATCGCCGACATGCTCACCGACAAGGACATCCACACGCAGGTGGAAATCATCTACCAGACACTCGACGGTTTGCACCAGGCATGCCCGCTCACCCCCGGCGACTGGTACTTCAGCGGCAACTACCCCACCCCAGGCGGCAACCGCATGGTGAACCGCGCATTCATCAACTGGTACGAGGGAAACCCCGGCAAGCGTTGAACAACAACAGGAGGTTAAGTTAAATAAGGGAATAAGGGATAAGACACGGCCTGCCATGTCCAGGGCTTATGATCTCTAATGTCTAATGCACCGACAATATCAAGTTATTTTAAAATACCAACCTAAAATGAGTAACCGTATATCACAACTATTTGGAATCGAGTATCCCATCATTGCCGGCGGCATGGTGTGGTGCAGCGGGTGGCGGCTGGCTGCGGCCGTGAGCGAGGCTGGTGGCCTTGGTCTGCTGGGTGCCGGGTCGATGACTCCCGAGGTGCTGCGTGAGCACATCGTCAAGTGCCGCGAGGCCACGAGCAAGCCGTTTGGTGTGAACGTGCCGCTGATGAAGCCCGACGCTCCGGCCATCATGGAGGTCATCGCCCAAGAACGTGTGCCAGTGGTGTTCACCAGTGCCGGCAGCCCCAAGAAATGGACCGGCTGGCTCCATGAGCGCGGCATCAAGGTGGCCCATGTGGTGGCCTCGAGCACGTTTGCACGCAAGTGCGAGGACGCCGGAGTGGATGCCGTGGTGGCCGAGGGCTTTGAGGCCGGCGGACACAACGGCCGCGAGGAGACCACCACGCTGTGCCTGATTCCCGCTGTGCGACGTGCCACCACGCTGCCGCTGATTGCCGCTGGAGGCATCGCCACCGGACAGGCCTGGCTCGCCACCGAGGTGCTCGGCGCCGAGGGGGTACAAATGGGCACGCGTTTCGCACTCACCGCCGAGAGCGGCGCTCACGAGGCTTTCAAGCAGCGATGCCTCAACCTCGACGAGGGCGACACCAAGCTGCTGTTGCGAAAACTCTCGCCCACACGGCTGGTGCGTGGCGGGTTCTTCGATGCCATCGAACAGGCCGAGAACGCCGGAGCCTCGAGCGAACAGCTGCTCGAAATCATCGGCACCGGAAAGTCGCGCTTGGGAATCTTCGAGGGGGACCTCGACAATGGCGAGCTCGAAATAGGACAAGTGGCAAGTCTGCTCAAGGGCAAACCCACCCAAACCGTGCAGGAAGTATTCGACGAACTCCTCGCCGACTACCACCATGCCCGCCACTCACTGGCCAATGGATGAGGAAACAGCCCCAAAACCCCAAGGCCCAGAGCAGCCCCAAACTCCTCCTGGAGGGTCTTACTGAACGATTGACTCCACATTGCCTGAACATATCATTCCGTTTTGGTCATGTGAGAATTTATTTGTAAATTTGCAGCGAGTAATTGGAAATCGACAATATGGAACGCTTTTTCAACACCGCCGGGCCGAATATTCCCGAAGACAACTACACACTCGACCCTTTGAGCCGTTTTGATTTGGATGAAATGCTGACACTCATCCGACAGAAGCGTTATTTTGTGCTTCACGCGCCACGGCAAACGGGCAAAACTTCGTGCATGCTTGCCCTGCGCGACTACCTCAACAAGCATGGCGACTACATTGCCGTGTATGCCCATGTGGAGGGCGGGCAGGCCTCGCGCAACAATGTTGCCGCAGTGGTGGCCGGCACGGTGAACGTCATTGCCACCGAAACAGCCGACATTGTGGGCGATGACATTCCTCGTAAAGCGAGAGCCGACGTGCAGGACGAGAACGAGAGCACAATGCTATCGGCATTCTTAACCAAGCTGTCGAAAGCCTTGCCCAAACCATTGGTGCTGTTCATTGATGAGATAGACTCGCTAGTGGGCGACTCGCTGGTGAGTGTACTACGGCAAGTGCGCGCTGGTTACGCCCGTCGTCCCGAAAGCTTTCCGCAGAGCATCGTGCTGTGTGGGGTGCGCGACGTGCGCGACTACCGCATACACACCTCCACCGGCGAAATCATCACCGGCGGCTCGGCGTTCAACATCAAGGCCAAGTCGCTGCGTCTGGGCGATTTCACCATTGATGAAATTCGCGAGCTTTACAGCCAGCACACCGCCGAGACAGGGCAACGGTTCGAGGACGAGTGCTTCCCCTTTGTGTGGCAGGCCACCGAGGGACAACCCTGGCTCGTGAACGCACTAGGCAACGAGGTAACCAATGAAATGAAAGAGAACCGTGACCGTAGCGTGGCGATCACTCCCGAGATGATGTACCGCGCACAGGAACGCATCATCTACCGCCGCGACACGCACATCGACATCCTCATCGACAAGCTGCGCGAGCCGCGCGTGCGACGCGTCATCCAGCCCATCCTCGCCAGTGCCGAGAACACCGACGGCAGCGGCATCAAGCCCGACGATATCCAGTACGTCATCGACCTGGGCCTCATCAAGAGCGAGGTGGGCAAGCCGCTGCGCATCGCCAACGCCATCTACCGCGAAATCATCCCGCGCGAACTCACGTGGGACAAGCAGCGCACGCTCCTGCAGGACCCGCAATGCTACCTGAACGAAGATGGCAGCATCAATATGGAGAAACTCCTGCTCGAGTTCCAGCAGTTCTTCCGGCAGAACGCCGACTCGTGGATTGGCCAAATTGACTATGCCGAGGCAGGCCCGCAGTTGCTCTTGCAGGCGTTCCTGCAGCGGGTGGTCAACGGCGGCGGGTACATCGACCGCGAGTACGGCCTGGGCCGATGCCGCACCGACCTGCTCATCCGCAAACCGCTCACCGACGGCTACGGAGGTCCCGTGCAGCGCGTGGTGATGGAACTGAAAATCCTGCGCGGCGGAATGAAGAAAACGATTGCCGACGGGCTGAAGCAGACGGCCAAATACATGGACTACGTGGGCAACGTGGACGAGGGGCACCTCATCATCTTCGACCGCACAGGCAAGCTATCGTGGACCAAGCGCATCTGGCACCACACCGAGCACTACGACGGCCGCGACATCACCGTGTGGGGAATGTAGGGCTTTGTAGTTCATTGTTCACTGTTTCAACGCATTGCGTCACTTGTGGCTTAATAGTTCAGAGTTCATAGTTCACAGTTTCGCCGCATTGCGTCACATGTAGCTCGTAGCTTGTAGCTCTTATGTTCTTATGTCAAACGCAGTCAAGGGCTTATGTTCTTATGTCTAAACAATTACTTCAACAAACAAATAACTGAATGAAAACGACAATCCTTGCCGCCGCTTTGGTGGCACTGTCATCGACCGCTATGGCACAGACAAGCAATTTCAACTATGTGGTGGACCGCTTCGCCGACATCCAGGTGCTGCGCTACCAGGTCCCGGAGTTTGAGCAACTCACGCTCAAGCAGAAAAAACTCGTTTATTACCTCACCGAGGCGGCCCTGCAGGGGCGCGACATCCTTACCGACCAGAACGGCAAGTACAACCTGCTGGTGCGTCAGGTGCTGGAGCAAATCTACACCAACTATCAGGGCGACCGCAACTCGGCCGACTTCAAGGGGCTGGAGCTGTACCTGAAGCAGATTTGGTTCGGCAACGGCATTTACCACCACTACGGCATGGACAAGTTCACGCCGCAGTTCGGCATCGACTTCTTCGTGGCCGAGTACAACAAGCTACCGCTGAGCAAGCTGCCCATCAACTCGTGCGACCGTTGCACCGAGGAGGGCAAGTGCGACAAGGCCGCGCGCCTGCGCAAGACGCTCGAAAAGGTGATCTTCGACCCCACGTTCATGCCCAAGAAGGTAAACCAGGCCGACGGCGAGGACCTGATCCTGACATCGGCCACCAACCTCTATGATGGAGTCACTCAGCAGGAGGTGGAGGACTTCTACGCCACCATGAAGAACCCCAACGACAGCACGCCCATCTCCTACGGCCTGAACTGCAAGGTGGTCAAGGAGAACGGCCGCGTGGTGGAGAAGCCCTACAAGGTGGGCGGACTCTACTCCGAGGCCATCGTGAACATCATCTACTGGCTGCAAAAGGCGCAGGGCGTGGCCGAGACTAGCGCGCAGCGCGACTACATCGCCAAGCTCATCGAGTTCTACACCACGGGGTCGCTGCTCACGTTCGATGACTACAGCATCCTGTGGGCCGAGGACACCAAGAGCCAGGTCGATTTCATCAATGGCTTTATCGAGAGCTACGGTGACCCGCTGGGCATGACGGGTTCGTGGGAGAGCATCGTCAACTTCCGCAACGAGGCCGCCTCGAAGCGGTCGAAAATCATCAGCGGCAACGCGCAGTGGTTCGAGGACCACTCGCCCGTCGATAGCCGCTTCAAGAAAGAGCAGGTCACGGGCGTGAGCGCCAAGGTCATCACCGCCGCCATCCTCGCCGGCGACAGCTACCCCAGCACGCCCATCGGCATCAACCTGCCCAACAGCAACTGGATTCGCGCCCAGCACGGCTCGAAGTCGGTGTCGCTCGAGAACATCACCGATGCCTACGACGAGGTGGCCAATGGTTCGGGACTCAACGAGGAGTTTGCCTTCAGCCCCGTGGAGGTGGACCTGATGCGCAAATACCTCACGCTGGCCGACAAACTGCACACCGACCTGCACGAGTGCCTGGGACACGCCAGCGGCCAGCTGCTGCCGGGCGTGGACCCCGACGCGCTCAAGGCCCACGGCTCCACACTCGAGGAGGCTCGCGCCGACCTGTTCGCACTCTACTACCTCGCCGACCCCAAACTCGTGGAACTCGGCATATTCGAAAACATGGAGGTCCATAAGTCGGAGTACTACAAATACATCATGAACGGCCTCATGACCCAACTCTACCGCATCGAGCCGGGCAAGGACATCGAGGAGAGCCACATGCGCAACCGCAA
>JAFYCU010000203.1 GCA_017545095.1 Muribaculaceae bacterium
ACAAGTTCAACAGAAAGTACTTTGGTGACAGGCTTTTTGACAGGCTCATGGTTTGCGCCGTCAGCTACAGACCCACATTTGAACACCAGCTATACGGATCAAAGATAACAACAGGTCTTTCGGGCGATTGCGGATAATCATATAAAATAATAACCTTCAAGCCCTTAAAATAATATTTTTTAACACAACATTTATCTCAGATATTCGTGGTGCATGCTCCATCACCCGTGTGATGGTTTTGAGCCACGCGAAAACCAGCAGTGTGCAGCGCAACGCACAGCAAGGGCAACACTCAGCAGCTGATGCTCCACATCAAGCTGACTGCTCAGCGGCGTGGCCAAAACAAAACACACCAGCACCACGGCATACAGGCCAAAGAGCTTGCGATACCAAGGTGTATGCCTGAACAACAGCCACATCACCAGCGGCACGGGATTGAAGGGAATCAGATACCAGTTCCAGTGCACACCAAACAACCCCGACACCACAGTCATGTAGAGCAGCAACACACCTGCCAAAGACTGCAACACAAACAGCACCACATCCACCCAGCGGCACACTTGGCACCACATTCCGCCCAAACGCCATTCCAACACAGTGAGCAGCACCAACAGAGCCAGCAACGCGCCGAACAATAGCAGCGGAGTCACAGTCTGACCATCCGGAACAGCCTGCTCACGCAGCAATGGGCGTGGCGACAAAAACACGGGACGCGACTGCCCACTGTCATCAACAATCGATGAGGATGACAGCACCAGCGGCAACGTCTCGGGCGACACCTTGTTCTCTTTTTGCCAGTAGGCATCGGCTTCCGTTCCACTAAACACCACACACCAAAACATTGTCCAGGGTTTGTTTTTCGTCGTGCGGCGCAACGACTCTCCATTGATTCCTCCAAACCAATCGGGCCACACAAATTGTATTCGTGCGGGCAGGATAGCTTGTTCGAGGATGAGCAGCAACGATGAGGTGCAGTTGTTCTCCATGAAGTTGAACTTGCGATGGGCGCCCGCCACCATATCGTCGTCGAGCATGCGCCACAGCTCCTGCTTTTCGTGCAACGTGAGGTTCAACTCATATTGCACCGCTCCACGGCCATGGTCGCGGTAGTATTGCATAAACTCATCGGTGGGCACCGCAAAAAACGCTGCACGGGCACGTCCCGAGAAAAACTTGATGTAGTCGGCCACCGCCACATCGGTCTCAAGCGAGAAACAATAGTCCAAGTCGTGAACGGGGCATTCCATGCGCATGGCACAATGACCAAGCGAACCATAGACATTGTCGCCAGGCGTAAAAATCACCATACTTGCCGTAACAAAATTGCTGCTGTCGGGAGCCAAGGGACCACCATGGGTGTAGGGTACCGACACCGAAGCGTGCAAAGACAATAGCCAAATGAAAAATATTAATGATAGCACCAATCGTCGCATCTCACACATTCTTTTGAAAGCACAAAATTACCACTTTCATTTTAAATTGAGTAAAACTTTTCGGTCGAATTAGAATTGTTGTTAACGATTTTTCGATTTCATTCCGTCTATTGGCTTGGTTTCGCTTTTTTTTGCTAAATTTGCAAATTGGATAATTTGTTCAAAAAGCATCATCATGAATAAATTCGTCGAACTTCTTCCCCAGCAAGTGGACCGCTTTGGCGACCGTGAGCAACTGCGTTACCGCGACTACACCACGCAGCAGTGGACGTCGATGTCGTGGCGGCAATTCAAAACCAACGTCGACGTGGTGGCCTCGGCGCTTTGCCATCTGGGCATCGCTGTGCAGGACCGCCTGTGCATCTTCACGCAAAACTGCCCCGAGGTGCTCATCACCCACTTTGCCGCTTTCTGCAACCGTGCCGTGCCGGTGCCCATCTACGCCACCAGCAGCCTCGACGAGGCGGCCTACATTGTCGATGACTCGGGAGCCGCCATGCTGCTCGCCGGCGACCAGACACAATACGACATCGCCGTGCAGCTGCTCGACCGCTGCCCCGCCCTGCAATATGTGGTCACGCTCAACCCTGCCATCAAGCAGCAGGTGCCCAGCCACCGTGTGCTCACCTGGCAGCAACTGCTGGACCTGGGCCGCGAGCACCAGGCCGACACCGCCGCCACCGTGGCGCAGCGCAGCGCCGACGGCGTGGACACCGACCTCATCTACCTGATCTACACCTCGGGCACCACCGGCGTGCCCAAGGGGGTGATGCTCACCCACAGCAACTTCAACGCCGCCATGTGGGCCCACCAGCAGCGGCTGCCCCTGCATCCCGACACCGACCTCTCGCTGAGCTTCCTGCCGTTCAGCCATGTGTTTGAGCTGGGCTTCACCATGGTGTGCATGACTGTGGGCATTCGTGTGGCCATCAACTACGACCCGCACGAGATTCAGCGCACGGTCAAGGAGGTGCAGCCCACCATCATGTGCAGCGTGCCACGGTTCTGGGAGAAAGTGTATACCGCCATCCACGACAATTTCGAGGCCGCCCCGCCGGTGCTGCGCATGCTCGTGAAGCGCGCCATCGCCGTGGGAAAGACGCGCAACATCAAGTATGCACGGCTGGGCAAGAAAGCCCCGTTGCTCATCGAGAAACAATATGAATACTTCGACAAGAAGGTGTTCACGCGTCTGCGTGCAGCCATCGGCATCGAGCACGGCAACTTCTTCCCCACCGCCGGGGCCATGCTCAGCGCCGGCATCACCGAATTCCTGCACGCCGTTGGCATCAACATCATGATTGGCTACGGCCTCACCGAGACCAACGCCTCGGTGTGCTTCTTCGAAAACGAGGGCTGGACGCTGGGCTCCGTGGGATTCCCCATTCCCAGCCTGAACGTTAGGCTTGGCGAGCACAACGAGATTCTGGTGCAGGGCCCCACGGTGATGAAAGGCTACTACAACAAGCCCGAGGAGACGGCCGCCGTGCTCGACCCCGACGGGTGGTTCCACACCGGCGACTGCGGCGAGATCAACGAACAGGGGCAAATCATCCTCACTGAGCGGCTCAAAGACCTCTACAAAACCAGCAACGGCAAGTACATCGCACCGCAGATGCTTGAAACCGCCCTCGGGCAAGACAAGTTTGTTGAGCAGGTGGCCATCATTGGCGACGGACGCAAATATGTGTCGGCGCTCATCGTGCCCAATTTCGACGAGCTCAAGGCCTGGGCCGAGAAACGCAAAATCAAGTTCTCAAGCATCGAGGACCTCGTCAACAACGCCGATGTGCACCGCATGATGGAAGAGCGCATACAGGGCTACCAGAAAAACATGGCCGCCTACGAGCAAATCAAGCGTTTCGTGCTGCTGCCACGGCCGTTCACCATGGAGGCCGGCGAGCTCACCAACACACTCAAGATTCGCCGCGCAGTCATCAACAAGCGCTACGCGCCCCTCATCGACGCCATGTATGCCGCCGACTTCCGCAAGAAAAAAACCACCTAACCCACTCCATCGAACCCCATTAAAACCCCATAACTACAAGTGATCACCCAAGAACAACTCAAAGCCCTGCAGGAGCGCAGTGCCGCCCTGTGCCGATACCTCGATGTGGACAACAAGCGCATCGAAGTCGAAGAGGAAGAACTCCGCACCCATGTGCCCGACTTCTGGAGCGACCAAAAGGCCGCCGAGGCACAGATGAAGAAAATCAAAACCCTCCACTTCTGGATCGACAGCTGCGACGAGGTTACCCATGCCGCCGAGGAGGTGGCCACCGGGTTCGACTTCGTGAAAGAAGGGCTCATCGAAGAGAGCGAGCTCGACGAGCTCTACGCCACCGCCATCGACAAGGTGGAGAAGCTCGAACTACGCAACATGCTCAGCCACGACGAGGACAAGATGGACGCCATCATCAAAATCAACTCCGGTGCCGGCGGCACCGAGAGTCAGGACTGGGCACAGATGCTCATGCGCATGTATCTGCGCTGGTGTGAGCGCCACGGCTACAAGACCTCGATCGAGCACATGGTCGAGGGCGACGAGGCCGGCATCAAGAGCGTGACCATCAGCGCCGAGGGGGCTTTCGCCTACGGCTACCTCAAGAGCGAGAACGGCGTGCACCGTCTGGTGCGCGTGTCGCCCTACAACGCCCAGGGCAAGCGCATGACCTCGTTCGCCTCGGTCTTTGTAACCCCGCTGGTCGATGACACTATCGAAATCACCCTTGACCCGGCGAGAATCTCGTGGGACACCTTCCGCAGCGGTGGTGCCGGTGGCCAGAACGTGAACAAGGTGG
>JAFYCU010000204.1 GCA_017545095.1 Muribaculaceae bacterium
AGGCTGCGCCTTCCATGATGGCATCGAAGTCGAAGTCCTCAGGAGAAGCCTCGGCGATAGAGCTGTGGGCACGGTCATAGATGACCTTCGACGGGCGCATGGAGGCACCGGTCTCAGCATAGTAAAGACCCACGCGGTCGCCACCACGAGCCACGAACTGGGTGTTGACACCATACCGGCGAAGCGCATTCACGGCAATCTGGCCGATTTCATGCTTGGGGAGCTTGGAAACAAAATAGGCCTCATGCCCATAGTTGGCCACAGAGATAGCCACGTTGGCTTCTCCTCCTCCTGGAATGATGCGGAATGACTCGCTCTGAATGAAACGATCGTTGCCCTGAGGCGACAGACGAAGCATAATTTCGCCCAATGTTACGATTTTTGCCATAATTCTTTCTTTTTAAATTTGTCGTTATAGATTAATTCCTTTTGTCTGTTTGCGAGCACAAAAGTACTCTTTCCGGTGCAAATTTACAAATAATTTATGAAATAAATGGCTTTTTTCGAAAAAAAGTTGTTGTGTGTTCGCACAATTCAACTTTTATTACTACTTTTGCAATCAAAATTAAGAAATGTGTTCGCAAACAATATAGATTTCATAACAACAAAACACAGAAAGCACAATGGCGCAAAAAGTTAGAATCAAAGACATTGCCGAGAAGTCGGGCGTGTCGGTAGGCACGGTGGACAGGATTCTTCACAACCGTCCGAACGTATCGAAATCGGCACGCGAAAAGGTCGAAAAGGTTCTCAAGGAAATCAATTACCAGCCAAACATGTACGCGAGTGCATTGGCTTACAACAAGCGTTACACATTTTATCTCATCATGCCCAAGCACGAGAGCGAGGCTTACTGGGAAGAGATAGAAGAGGGTGCGATGCAGGCATGCGAGATGAGGCGCGACTTCAACATCCAGGTGAAGATAGCCTACTACAAGCGCTTCGACGCGGAGACCTTCAGCAACACTTTCCAGGAGGTGCTCGACGCCAGTCCCAACGGGGCCATCGTGGTGCCAAGCGACATTGAAACCACGCAGGTGTTTACCGAACAGCTACATGCGCGCGATATACCTTTTATATTATTAGACTCCTACATCCCCGACCTGAAGCCACTGACGTTCTACGGCCAGGACTCTTTCTCGAGCGGATACTTCGCGGCAAAGATGCTGATGCTGCTGGCCCACGACGAGAAGGAAATCATGCTCATGAAGCTCACCAAGAACGGCAAGGTGGCATCAAAGCAGCAGGACAACCGCGAGGTGGGATTCCGCAACTACATGCAGGCCCACTATCCCCACGTGAAGATTGCCGACCTGCAGCTGCCCATGGAAGAAGACAGGAGCAACTACGACGGCATACTGGAGCAGTTCTTTGCCGAGCATCCACAGGTGCACCACTGCATGACAATGTGCTCGAAGGCCCACATCGTGGGCGACTTCCTCTTGCGCACAAACCGCAAGGACATACAAATCATGGGCTACGACATGGTGGGCAAGAACGAGGCCTGCCTCCGCCAGGGCAGCATCTCGTTTCTCATCGCCCAGCACGCCTACATGCAAGGCTACAACTGCGTAGACACCCTGTTCAAGGCCATCGTGCTCAAGAAAGAGGTGGAGCCAGTGAACTACATGCCCATAGAGCTGCTCACCAAGGAGAACGTGGACTTCTACCGCCGCACACAGCTCTGAAAGCTTTAGGAGTTTACAGAAGTTACAGAAGTGGCAACCATTTCCCATCAAAGCGAACAAAACGATTTTTTATAAACGAACAAACAATTAAAAAAGAGGACAATCTATGAAACAATCATCATTCATCAAGATCAACCCTGCCGACTCGGTGGTGGTATGTCTGCGTCCCTTCAAGAAGGGTGAGAGCATCGAAGTGGACGGCAAGTCCATCACCATCCAGCAGGACACTCCCGTGGGCCACAAGGTGCTCATCGTGGACACGCCCGAGGGCAAGGACATCATCAAATACGGCTACCCCATCGGTCATGCCCGCCAGGACCTGAAGATGGGCGAATGGGTGAACGAGAACAACCTGAAGACCAATCTCTCGGGAAAGCTCACATACGAATACAATCCCGTGGACGAAGAGCTGGCCATCCCGCACGAAGGCAGGACGTTCAACGGCTATGTGCGCAAGAACGGCGAGGTGGGCATTCGCAACGAGGTGTGGATTGTTCCCACGGTGGGATGCGTCAACGGCATTGCCGAGCGTCTGGCCTCCCAGCTGGAGAAGGAGACGGGCCTCGAGGGCATTGACGCCGTGCACGCCTGGCACCACAACTACGGCTGCTCTCAGCTGAGCGAAGACCACGAGAACACGCGCAAGGTGCTCCGCGACATCGTGCTCCATCCCAATGCCGGTGCCGTGCTCGTGTTGTCACTCGGATGCGAGAACACCCAGCCGGAAGACTTCATGGCCATGCTTGGCGACTACGACAAGGACCGCATCCGCCTGCTGGTAACCCAGCGCGTAGAAGGCGACGAGGTGGAAGAGGGTATGCGCGTGCTTCGCGAACTCTATGCCATTGCCCGTCAGGACAAGCGCCAGACCTGTCCGCTGAGCGAGCTCCGTGTGGGCCTGAAGTGCGGTGGGAGCGATGGCTTCAGCGGCATCACAGCCAATCCGCTGGTAGGCGAGTTCAGC
>JAFYCU010000017.1 GCA_017545095.1 Muribaculaceae bacterium
CGATATCGGCACCATCATCAACAAGCAGGCGCTGACCGCCAGCCACATTTACCAAATACTGCTCAACGGTGATGTGCGCAACATCCGCAACCTGATGACCGTCAATGCCGATGTCGCCGAGTTCACAGCACGGCAAGGCTCACGCATCACACGCAACAAAGTGCGTGACCTGGGTTTGCCGCCTGAGGCCGAATTGGGCGGTCTGGTGCGCAATGGCAAGGGTCTGCTCATCAACGGCAGCACCATGATTGAAGCCGGTGACATCGTTGTGGTCTTCTGCCACGGCATCGACATCAGCCGCATCGAGAAATACTTCATCTAGCCCGATATGATCAACTGGAAACTCTTATCCAAGATTCTGGGAACCCTGCTCTGGGCCGAGGGGGCTTTCATGTCATTGGGGCTCCTGCTGGCTGTGTGCTACCAGGAGAGTGACATCATGGCCTTTGCCATAGCGGTGCTCGCCACAGCGGTAATCGGGTTGGTGTTGAGGCTGCTGGGCCGGCACGCGACAAACGCCTTGAGCCGACGTGACGCCTATCTGCTGGTCTCTGTCGTGTGGGTGGCGTTCACCGCCTTCGGCATGCTGCCTTTTCTGCTTGGAGGCTATATCCACAGCGTGACCGACGCTTTCTTTGAGACGATGTCGGGGCTGACGACAACAGGCGCTACCATTATCGACCAGGTGGAGGGTTTGCCCCACGGGTTGCTCTTCTGGCGCTCATTGACCCAGTGGATTGGAGGCTTGGGCATCGTGTTCTTCACCATCGCCATCCTCCCGTCGATGGTGGGTGGCTCCATCAGGGTATTTGCCGCTGAGGCCACTGGCCCCATCAAGAGCAAACTGCATCCTCGACTCACCACCAGCGCCAAGGCCCTGCTGGGTGTTTACCTACTGTTGACGGTCGTGTGTGCCGGGTGTTTCTTCGCCTTCGGCATGAGTCCGTTTGATGCCGTGAACTACTCCATGACCGTGACAGCGACAGGCGGCTTTGCGACCCATGATGCCAGCACGCGTTACTTCAACAATGCAGCCATCGACTACACCGCGATTGTATTCATGTTCCTCTCGGGCATGAGCTTCGCTCTCCTGTATGCCAGCCTGTTCCAGGGCAAGGTCAAGCAATTGTTCAAGAACGCCGAGTTCCGTTTCTATGCGGCACTGACGTTGACGGCGACTGTGGTCATCGTCTATTTCCTGCTGCGGTACAATCATTACACCGTGGGCGACGCCATCCGCTACGCGCTGTTCCAGGTGGTGTCATTCATCACCACAACGGGCATGTTCAACGAGGATGCCGCCCAGTGGCATCACATCACCTGGGTGGTACTGAGCCTGTGTATGTTCTTTGGCGGATGCGCCGGCAGCACGGCCAGCGGTTTCAAGTGCGTGCGCGGTGTCATCGCACTCAAAATCCTGCGCAACGAGGTTCGCCGCATGGTTCACCCCAAAGCGCTGCTACCCGTCAAGGTCAACAACTCCATGGTCCACACCCCCAGCCAAATCACGCTGCTGGCCTTCTTCATCGCCTATATCACCCTGTGTTTCACCGCCTATTTCATCATGATTCTGGCCGGAGTGGACAGCACCAACTCCATCACCATTGCCCTGAGTTGCGGCAGCAACGTGGGGCCCACCTTGGGACTGGAAATCGGGCCCACCATGTCATGGAGCATCCTGCCGCCGTTGGTCAAATGGATTCTGTCAGGACTGATGCTTATGGGGCGTCTCGAAATCTTCACCGTGCTGGTCATTTTCGCGCCCTCGTTCTGGAAAAACCATTGATTTCCAAAAAAAGAGCGGAAAAATTTTCCCAGTTCAGAATATTGTTGTACCTTTGCGCGCCATTACAACAAAGAGGCGTTTACCACCGCCACAAAATTGTAAGTTTAACATTTAAAGATATATCAAGAAAATGAAGAAGGATATCCATCCCAGCAACTATCGCGAGGTTGCTTTCAAGGACATGTCTAACGAGGAGGTTTTCATCACTCGCAGCACTGTGAACACCAAGGAGACCATCGAAATCGACGGTACCACTTATCCCCTGGTTAAGCTCGAGATCACCAACACCTCTCACCCGTTCTTCACCGGCAAGCAGAAGCTCGTCGACACCGCA
>JAFYCU010000205.1 GCA_017545095.1 Muribaculaceae bacterium
AATGCTTTGCAGCGTGGGAGGTTCCACCTCGGTGTATCCGGTATCGTCGAGCACCAGGCGCATGGTATTGATCACGGTGGCGCGCTTGAGGAAGGTCTCCTTCACGCCCTCGTTCACAATCAGGTCCACATAACGCTGGCGGTAGCGCAGCTCGGGGTCGTCGAAGGCATCATACACCTGACCGTCCTTCACCTTCACCACCGGCAGGGGGCGCAGCGACTTGCTGAGCACCTTGAGCGACTGTGCGTGCACACTGATTTCGCCCGTCTGCGTGCGGAACACAAAGCCGGTGATGCCCACAAAGTCGCCCATGTCTAGCAACTTCTTGAACACCACGTTGTAGAGGTCTTTGTCCTCACCGGGGCACAGGTCGTCGCGGCTGATGTACACCTGCACGCGCCCATGCGAGTCCTGCAGCTCCATGAAAGAGGCTTTGCCCATGATACGGCGGCTCATGATTCGCCCGGCGATGCGCACTTGCCGCTGCTCGGGGGCATCGTCGCTGAATTGCTCGCGGATGTCGTCGCTATAGGCATCCACCACAAACTCCTCGGCCGGATAGGGGTTGATGCCCATCTCGCGCATGGCCGCCAGGCTGCCACGACGCACAATCTCTTGTTCGCTCAGTTCCAGTATGTTCATTGTATCGTAGTTTCGTTGTTATTTTGCAGAATTATTGTTTGTCACGTTATTGTCCTTATCGGCGTTATTCTGTTTCACCTTGCTTGCCAGTTCGGTCACGCCCTGCGTCATCTTCTCGTTGAGTACGATCATGAAGTCGTCGCGCAGGTCCCGTGCCTCGTAGTATCTTTTCGCGGCATCGATGCGTTGCTGCAGCTGCTGTGTCTCGTCCTCGGTGTCGGTGCCGTTGAGCATCTTGTCCGACAGCTCAATGCTGCGTTGCGCAATAGCCTCGGCATCACGGTTGTAGTCACCCGTAAGCTCGGCAGGCAGCGAGTCGTGCACTGGCTTGCTGCCATGGCCAGCGCCATCACACGAAATCAGGCTCATTGCCAGCAAGGCAACGGCCACCCATAACGTTTTTTTCATCTGTTTCATTTCAATTCAAAGTGCAAATTTAGAGAAAGTTGGCCACACAGCCAAATATTTGCCCGATTTTTTATCTTTACCCACCCGATTCAAGCTCAAATCAGCCATCAAACAAGATGCAAGAATCAAGCCAGCCGACGCAAGTATCAGACAATGAAAAAGAGGCGAGATACGAGATGCAAGATGCGAGCTGGCTGGCGCGGCGTTCAGACGACGAAGGAATATTTAATCCCTTAATTCAAGTTTCGGAAATAGCAGCGACAGCTCCCCCTCTAAGTTAGAGGGGGTTAGGGGGAGTATGTCCCAACAAGGACAATGCAATCTTGAGTGAATCTTTGACGAAATCGTCATACTCCCCCCTGCCCCCTCTATCTTAGAGGGGGAGCTATTTACTTGAATTTCAGACATCTCGCGTCTATTCATACTACTTGCAAAACTTTAATTCCTTAATTCTTGAAGATGGTGTCGTAGATGCGCTGTGTGGCTCCGAGGTGGCTTTGGATGTAGTTGCCGGCGATGTTGCCGGTGCGGTGCAGGTGGTCGGGGTCGGCAACCAAGCGGTCGAGTTGTTCGGTGAATTGTTGTGCGGTCTGGATGCTAAAGGCCCCTTGCGCCGCCACCAGGTCGCGAGCCTCCTGGAATTTCTCGTAGTGCGGGCCGAAGATGACGGGAATGCCATAGACGGCGGCCTCGTTGATGTTGTGAATGCCCGCGCCAAAGCCGCCGCCCACATAGGCCGCCTGTCCATAGCGGTAGAGCGACGACAGCAGGCCGAAGCTGTCGATGACCAGGCAGTGGGTGTCGGCCATTTGGTCGGCACGGGCCTGCGAAAACAGTGCCGTGCGCCGCTCGATGCGGCTCATGATGGCCAGCAGGCGGTCGCGGTCGAACTCATGCGGGGCGATAATCAGCTTCATGCCCGGATGCGCGTTGAAGTAGGGCAGCACGATGTCTTCGTCGGGTTCCCAGCTGCTGCCCACCACCAGCGTGAAGGGAGCGTTCTCCACAAAGCGGTCGATGGTGGGGAACTGGCGTGCGCGCTCGCGCACATGCGCCACACGGTCGAAACGCGTGTCGCCCGCCACCAGCACGTGATCGACACCGATGCTGGCCAGCAACTCACGCGACTGCTCGTTCTGCACAAACAGGAGGTCGAAACAGTGCAGCATCTTGCGAAACATGCCTCCCCAGGGACGGAAGAACACCTGCCCTGGGCGGAAGATGCTCGAAATGATGTAGGTGGGCACTCCACGATGCTTCAGCTCGTTCAGGTAGTTGCCCCAGAACTCATATTTCACAAAGATGGCCATCGACGGCTTCACCAGGTCGAGAAAGCAGCGCACGTTGCCGGTGAGGTCGAATGGCAGGTAGCACACGGCATCCACCTGGTCGTAGCCCTTGCGCACCTCATAGCCCGAGGGGGAGAAGAAGGTGAGCAAGATGCGGGCATCGGGCTGCCGCTGGCGAATCATCTCGATCAGTGGCCGTCCCTGCTCAAATTCGCCCAGCGACGAGGCGTGAATCCAGATGCAGCCGCCTGCGGGTGACAGCCGCTCGCGCAGCACATCGAAGGTGCGGGCCTGGCCTTGGAGCATGAGCCGTGCCTTGCGGTTCTTGACCGAAGCCAGGCGAACGGCGGCGCGATAGGCCTTGATGCCGAAGTTATAGAGGGTGTTCATCATTGCGTGTGGATGAGTAATGAGAAAAACGAGCGTTCAAAACAGCGGCTCGAGCACCGTGGACTTGGTCTGGGCTTTGCGGCCCGTGCCACCCAAGTAGTAGCGGCAGCTGAGTTGCTGCCAGAACCCGGTGATGCGGTCGGTGGCGTGATAGGTGAGCACGGCGCTCACGTCCACATGGTGGTTCTGCACCAGGTGCGCCCGCACGTCGGTGCGGCTGTAGAACTTGCTGCAGTAATATGGGTCGCCCAGGTTCAGCTGGTTGCCAAACTGGCCGTAGAGCGGGAACAGGTCTTTGCCAGCGGTCACGCTCTCGTCCACCTCGAGCCACCGCCATCGTGCGTTGACGTTGGCCACGAAAGCAGCCGGTGTGTGCCACTTGCCCTCGGCGCGTGTGCGCTGTAGCTGCACGATGGCCCCGGCTTCGATGCCCAGGCGCACGCTGCCCGGGTGCAGGTGCAGTGCCAGCATGGGGTTGATGGAGCCATCGTCGTTCACGCCCTCGCCCTCGGGAGCGTGCTTGCGTTTAGCCAGATGGTTGTAGTAGATGTGTCCCTTGAGCCACAGCGGTCCTGCCATGGGTACTGCTCCGCTGAGCAGCACGTAGAACGCCTCGCGCTGCGTGGTGGTCTGCATCTGCCGCCAGTCAATCACGGCCTGCACCCAGCCACGGTTGTGGTGGCTGTAGTGCAGCAATGCCCCGCGCACATTGGGCGTGCAGTAGTCGAGCGAGTCGCTCCACAGGTATCGCGGCAGGCGTTCGTGGAGCAACGTGCGCGGGAACCACCCCAGCGCGGCGCTAACGCCGTTGGCTCCTTCATAGCGGTAATAGAGCGTGGGCAGCACCTTGTAGCCCGTGAGGCCGTCGTTGAGCGGCTGATACCATGCCGCGCCCGCCATCAGGCTGTTGCGCCCGCCATCGATGGTCACCCCCACCTCGGGAGCTAGGCGGGTGAAGATGAACGTTTGGTCGGGTCGCAACGCATCACCGCCCTCGCGGTTGTTCACCACCGAGGCGAAATCGACACGCCACACCACCTCTTGCGCCGATAGCGTTAAACCAATGCACAATGCGTAACATAATGCACAATGCATAATGCACAATGCACAATTCTGCAATGCGTTACTTAAAATGCCGCCCATCGCGCTAAGCCAATTGTGCATTGTGCATTAAATTATGCATTACCAATGGCTTCGATACCACGCTCGATGCGTGCGATGGTTTCGGGTTTGCCCAGCAGCTCGGTGATGTCGAACATGTGTGGCCCCTTGCACTCGCCCACCACGGTGAGGCGGAAGGCGTTCATCACATTGCCCAGGTGATAGTCGTGCTCCTTGATCCAAGCCAGCACGATGTCTTCGCAGTTCTTGCTCGAGAAGTCGTCGATGGCGCGCAGCACCTCGATGAGGTCGCGCATGATGGCCGGTGTGTCATCTTTCCAGCGTTTGCGGATATCCTTCTCGGCATATTGTTCCGGTGCACGGAAGAAGAACGCGGCCTGGTCCCACAACTCGCCCACAAAGTTCACGCGGCTTTTCACCAAGCCCACGGCGCGGGCGATGTAGTTGTCGGCAAACGCACTGGCATCGACGTGGCTAGCTAGCACAGGCTTGAACACTTTTGCCAGCTCTTCATCGGCCATATTCATCAGATACTCGTGGTTGAACCACTTGCCCTTTTCGAAGTCGAACTTGGCGCCCTTTTTCGAGCAGTGCTCAAAGGAGAATTCCTTGATGAGTTCCTGCATCGAGAACAGCTCGCGGTCGTCGCCGGGGTTCCATCCCAGCAGAGCCAGGAAGTTGACCACGGCCTGCGGCAGATAGCCCCGCTCGCGGTAACCGCTCGACACCTCGCCACTCTGCGGGTCGTGCCACTCGAGGGGGAACACGGGGAATCCCAGCCGGTCGCCATCGCGCTTGCTGAGCTTGCCCTTGCCGTCGGGCTTGAGCAGCAGCGGCAGGTGCACAAACTGCGGCATCGTGTCGGCCCATCCCAGGGCTTGGTAGAGCAGCACGTGCAGCGGAGCGCTGGGCAGCCACTCCTCGCCGCGAATCACGTGCGACACCTCCATCAGGTGGTCGTCGACGATGTTGGCCAGGTGATAAGTGGGCAGGTCGTCGGCGCTTTTGTAGAGCACCTTGTCGTCGAGCACGTTGCTGTTCACGGTCACGCGGCCGCGAATCAGGTCGTCGACCGTCACCAGATGGTCGGGGTCGATTTTGAAACGCACCACATGCTTGGTGCCGGCATCGAGCAGAGCCTGCACCTCGGTGGGTGAAAGGCTCAGCGAGTTGCGCATGTGCATGCGCGTGGAGGCATCATACTGGAAATTGGCCACTTCCTTGCGTTTGGCTTCCAGCTCCTCGGGGGTGTCGAACGCGATATAAGCTTTGCCGTCGTTGAGCAGCTGGTGCACATATTGGCGATAAATGTCGCGGCGTTCGCTTTGCTTGTAGGGGCCGTAGTCGCCACCTTCGCGCACACCCTCGTCGATGCTGATGCCCAGCCAGTGCAGGGCCTCGTTGATATAGTCCTCGGCTCCGGGCACAAAGCGTGTGGAGTCGGTGTCCTCGATGCGCAGAATCATCGTGCCGCCATGCTGGCGGGCATACAAATAGTTATACAATGCGGTGCGCACGCCGCCAATGTGCAGAGGCCCCGTGGGCGACGGTGCGAAGCGCACTCTCACTTTTCTATCCATATTATTTTCAATTCTATTTGGTTTCAGCCTGCAAAGTTAGTCATTTCTTGCGACACACACAAATAAAGGCAACTACCGACTATGGTTGTGCCTAAAAAATGGAGAGAACCAACTCACAAATTGATGTGGTTTTACTGCAAAGCATCTCACAAATCCGACAACTTTTTAGCTGAAGTGTCTCGCAAATTGAAAAAAAGTCATTATCTTTGCGCTTGAAAATCTATGATTATGCAATGACTGATAACCGCCCCTTGATATTGATCAGCAACGATGACGGGCTTCACTACCCTGGCATCCACACCCTGATATCCATCGCCCGCGAGCTGGGCGACGTGGTGGTGGTGGCCCCTGAGCACCACCAGAGTGGCATGTCGAGTGCCATCACCATCATCACTCCGCTGCGTGCCGTGAAGGTGAGCGAGGAGCCTGGCCTTACGGTGTGGCAGGTGGGCGGCACACCCACCGACTGCATGAAGCTCGCCTTGGACCAGCTGCTTGGCGGCCGTCGCCCCGATCTGGTGCTGTCGGGCATCAACCACGGCTACAATGCCGGCATCAGCGCCATCTACAGCGGCACGGTGGGCGTGGTGCTCGAAGCCGTGCTGCGCCATCTGCCGGCGGTGGCGTTCTCGCATGGGGCCATCACCCGCGACATCGACTTCGCCCCCTGTGTGCCCTACATCCGGCGCATCACCGCCCAAGCCCTCGCCCACCGCGAAGCACTGCGCGAGGTGTGCCTGAACGTGAACTTCCCCCGCGAGGGCAGCCACTACCAGGGCGTGAAAGTCACCACCACCGCCATGGGGCATTGGGAGCGGGAATATGACCACCGCGTGGACCCGCACGGCCAGGACTATTACTGGCTGCAGGGACATTACGTGAGCGATAACCCCGACGACACCACCACCGACTTCTACTGGCTTGAGCGCGGCTGGGTCACCGTAACCCCCACACAGGTCGACCTCACCGCTCACCACGCCCTGCCAGCCATCGACGCGCTCCTCAAGAGCGGGGCAATCACGTAATTCTAATCAGGAATTAAGGAATGAAGGAATCCTCGCCTCAGCACGCTCAAGCAAATTTCCTTCATTCCTCAATTCCCGACCTTAATTTTCATCCCATCCACTGCATTATCCATTGTCAATTATCAATTCACTGCCGCAATCAGACAATTAAGGACAATGGAAGACAATTAAAGACAACGGCTTGGACAGTCAACAAATTAAATACAAATTATAAGTAAGACGCGAGACGCGAGAAGCGAGAATCAAGCTGGCTGGCGCAATCAGACAACTAAAGACAACGGATTGAACAGTCAACAAATTAAATACAAATTATAAGCTTCTTCCGAAATTTTGAGTGATGAAGGTTTTGAGTGAAGGTTTTGAGTGATGAAGCATGTAGAGCCGCATCACGATGCGGCTCCCCCGATGCAATTTCCCCGTTCACGATGTGTATCACCCCACTCGGCCATCCGGCCAGCACATGTGTAAGCCCAACATGCATCGCCCATCACCCACACT
>JAFYCU010000206.1 GCA_017545095.1 Muribaculaceae bacterium
CCTGATGGCCACGCACCACCCGTTCACCATGCCCAATCCCGACGACATCCCCTTGCTCGACGAGCATCCCGAGCAGGTGCGCGCCGTGGCCTACGACTTCGTGTGCAATGGTATCGAGGTGGGTGGCGGCAGCCTGCGTATCCACGACGGCAAGTTGCAGGAGAAGATGTTTGAAATCCTGGGCTTCCCCCCCGAGAAGGCCATGGCTCAGTTCGGCTTCCTGATCAACGCCTTCAAGTATGGCGCACCGCCCCATGCCGGTCTGGCCTTTGGTCTCGATCGTTTTGTGTCGATCATGGCAGGGCTCGACAGCATTCGCGACTGCATCGCCTTCCCCAAGAACAACAGCGGACGCGACGTGATGCTCGATGCACCCAGCGAAATTGCACAGGAGCAACTCGATGAGCTGTATCTGAACGTCGACACCCAGCGCGTGAAACTGCTCAAGAACTAAACCGCCGGCATGAAAGCGCAGGAGATATTTTCGGCTATCGAAGAGCTGGCCCCGCTGCGTTACCAGGAGTCGTACGACAACGCTGGCATTCAGGTGGGCGATGCTGAAGCCGAGGTCACGGGAGTGCTGCTGTGCACCGATGTCACCGATGCGGTTCTCGACGAGGCCATCGCGTTGCACCACAACGTGGTGGTGTCGCATCACCCGCTCATTTTCCACGGCCTGAAGAAGATTGCCGGCCACACGGCGGTGGAGCGCATGGTGGCCAAGGCTATCAAGCACGACATCACCGTCTATAGCGCACACACCAACATGGACAACACCCCGGCCGACGGCGTGTCGTTCAAGATGGCTCAGAAATTGGGAATGATCGATGTGGAGGTGCTGGATGTGCACCGCATTGCCTGCGAGGACGGTGCATCGCAGTGCTATGGGTCGGGCGTGATAGGCACAATAGCCACCACCCCTGCCGGCGAGCTGCTCAACCGCGTGAAGACGCTCTTCGGCGTGCCCACCGTGCGCTTCAGCGGCAACGCCGAAACGCTGGTCACCCGTGTGGCCCTGTGCGGTGGCGCCGGCTCGTTCCTCATCGACCAGGCCATTCAGGCCGGGGCGCACATCTTCATCACCGGCGACATGAAGTACCACGACTTTCAGGGGCATGAGCACGAAATCGTGCTTGCCGATATGGGGCACTACGAGAGTGAACAATTCACAAAAGAGATTTTTTTCGACATTATTCAAAGAAAAAAGCCTACCTTTGCAGTCGCTTTTGCCAAACTAGAACGAAATCCCATCAATTATATCTAACCCAATATGGCTAAACAAGAGAAAGAATTGACGGTAGAAGAACGTCTGAAACATCTTTACAACCTGCAAACGACGCTCACCGAGATTGACCGCATCAAGACGCTTCGCGGCGAGCTGCCGCTCGAGGTCGAGGATCTGGACGATGAGATTGCGCGCCTGAACACGCGCAAGGCCAACTACAACGAGGAAATCGCCAACCTCAAGCGAGAGATGGACGACGAGAAACAAAAGCTCGAGAAAGCGGAGCAACTCATCGAAAAGTACACCAAGGACCAGGACAACGTGCGCAACAATCGCGAGTATGACTACCTGACCAAGGAGATTGAGTACCAGAAGCTCAACATTGAGCTGGCCGAGAAAAAAATCCGCGAAGCCGGTCAGAAAATCGAAACCATCAAGGTCTCGATAGCGCAGACACAGGAGCAGCTCGATGACAACGAGCACGTGCTGGCCGAGAAAAAGAGCGAGCTCGACGAAATCGTGTCGGAAACGCGCATGGACGAAGAAAAGCTGCGTGAGAAGGCCAAACGCCTCGAGAACAAAATCGACTCGCGCCTGCTCACAGCATTCAAGCGCATCCGCAAGAATGCCCGCAACGGTCTGGGCGTGGTGTATGTGCAGCGCAATGCCTGCGGTGGTTGCTTCAACCGCATCCCGCCCCAACGTCAGATGGAGATCAAGATGCGCAAGAAAATCATCGTGTGTGAGTATTGCGGCCGCATCCTCATCGACCCAGAGCTGGCAGGTGTGAAAGACGCTGGCAACAGCTGACACCCGCCCCCGCGTTGGGCCAAGCCGAGGAACAGGCAAAAACGAATCGGTAGAGCCGTTGTGCGTGAGCATCGGCTCTACCGATTCGTGTCTTGTGGCATCTAGGGAAAGTCACTTAGTGTAGTAGCATTTCACTTGGCCCACAGGCAGCTTGCCAACAATCAGCAGCGGGATGCGGTTGGCATCGGCCGACAGCCATGCATCAATGTCGTCGCTCGATTTTTTGCCGCCTTCTTGAGTGAACTTGAAGGTGATGTGGTAGGCTTTGTATTTGCTGCCATCGCGCAGCTTCACGTTCTCCAATCCTTGATAACGGATGGTGAGATACTCTTTTTCTTTGCCCGAGAAGATGACGGTGGTTTGCGTCTTGCCTTTCGTCATGCTTGCGAACTCGATGTTGCGTAGCATATAGAACACGCTGAGCATGTCATAGGCCTGGCATTTTGCACTGAGCGTGGTGGTGGTGTTGCCGCTGGTGCGGTAGCGGGTGGCTTTGGCGCTGGTGTGGCTGTAGTTATAGCTGAACTGCAGCACGTCGCGGGCATTGTAGTTCTTCTCGTGCGTGAGTTTTTCATATAGCAGCGGAGCCATGTCGCTGCGCATGGTGCACTTGAGCGTGTCGCGGACGGGATACACTTTGTCGGCCCACGACCGCGTGCGACCCGCGAGCATGGCCTTGTAGCCGTCACCGTTGCGGCTGATGCTCAGCGTAGCATCGCCGGTGTGCTTCCACACCATGCCCCACTGATACACAATTTGGTAATTCAGTGTTTCGTTCGTGTAGGTGCGAGCATGAGCCTTCAACGGCAACAGCATTGCCAGACAAACCAGAGCAAGCATCCTCAGGCGGTTAAAGATGTAGAATTGTTTCATCACAGTCGGTTTTTGAATTTTTCTGTATTTAGACGTGAGACCGCGTCCTAAGTTTAATGTGCCCATCTAGGGCTATGGTCTTTAGCCTTTTTCGAGCTTTACCCGGCGAGGCTGCGTCTCGCCTTACCTCGGCAAGGTTGCTGTCAGCTGGGGTTAGGAAAAACTGCGAATAAATTTGCGTTGTCGCTCGGCTTGCACTAATTTTGCAGGATGAACGATTAAAATGTAGATGATGAAACGCTTGTTTTTGTTGTTGTGCGGTGTGATGTGGCTGGTGGGTGCTCAGGGGCGTGATGCTAAGAGTGCCGAGGAACGCTACATCAACACGCTGCTGTCGAAGATGACACTTGAGGAGAAGGTGACGCTGCTGCATGGCAATTCCACATTCTATGTGGGTGGCATACCGCGTTTGGGAATCCCGGAGTGGGCGATGAGCGACGGGCCTCACGGTGTGCGGGCCGAGTTTAACCGTCACAACTGGCAATATGCGGGTTGGACCACCGATTCGGCCACCTATCTGCCCACAGGGACGGCGATTGCGGCCACGTGGAACCTCGATTTGTGTCGCTCGCGCGGCGAGACGCTGGGCGAGGAGGCACGCTGGCGGGGCAAGGATGTGTTGCTGGGTCCGGGGGTGAACATCATTCGCAGCCCACTGTGCGGTCGCAATTTTGAATATCTGAGCGAAGACCCTTATTTGGCCGGACAAATCGCGGCCAGCTATATCACGGGCTTGCAGAGCAGGGATGTGGCGGCATGCGTGAAGCATTTTGCGGCCAACAACCAGGAACGCTGGAGGCTGGAGAACAGTTCGCAGGTCACGGCCCGAGCGTTACACGAGATATATCTGCCCGCTTTCAAGGCCGCTGTGACGCAGGGCGGCAGCCTGTGCGTGATGAGCGGCTACAACCAGGTGAACGGTACCTTCTGCGCCGAGAACGCGCCGCTGGTGCGCGACATCCTCAAGGGCGAATGGGGCTTCGAGGGTGTGTATATGAGCGACTGGGGGGCAGCGCAATCCACCGTGGCTTCGGCGATGAACGGACTGGATGTGGAGATGGGCACTTGGGCCGGGCACTACGACGAGTGGTTCTTCTCGCGTGCGTTGCTGCAAGCGGTGCGTGCCGGCGAGGTACCCATGAGCGTGGTCGACGACAAGGTGCGCCGTGTGCTGCGCGTGATGTACCGCACGCGCATGATTGGCAAGCAGCGGCGGTTTGGCCCCGGAAGCATCAACACGGCCGAGCATCAGCGTGAAGCCTACCGCGAGGCTGCCGAGGCTATCGTTCTGTTGCAGAACCGGGGCGACCTGCTGCCGCTCAATAGCACGGCTCTGCGCTCGGTGGCGGTGATTGGCGACAATGCCACGCGACAGCACAGCTTCGGAGGCATGAGCAGCGAAATCAAAACCCCCTACGAGGTGACACCGCTGCAGGGATTACGCGACCGATTGGCCGCGACCGATGTTGAGCTCCGTTTTGCGCAAGGCTACGAGGCCGTGCCGCGCGACAGCGTGGTGCACAAGGCGCAGGCCGACAGCCTGGTGGCGCAGGCCGTGGCGGTGGCACAGCAGAGCGATGTGGCCATCGTGTGCTGCGGTCTCAACCATTATTACGATGCCGAGAATGTGGACCGCGACGATTATGCGCTGCCTTATGGTCAAGCGGCGCTCATTCAGGCGGTGTGCCGCGCCAATCCGCGCACCATCGTGGTGGTGGTGGCCGGCTCGCCCGTCGATTTGGTCGCGCCATCGGTGTGCGCCCCGACTGTGGTGTGGGCCTGGCTCAACGGCATGGAGGGCGGCCACGCGCTGGCCGATGTGCTGCTCGGGCAGGTGAATCCCTCGGGCAAACTGCCCTTCACGCTCGGTTATTCGCTCGACCAATATGCGCCCCATGCGCTGGGGTGTTTTCCCGGCAACAAGCAGGAGGTGACCTACGACGAGGGCATTTATGTGGGCTACCGCTGGTTCGAGGCCAAGCAGCAGCCCGTGCTATTCCCCTTTGGCCACGGGCTGAGCTACACGTCGTTCGCCTACGGCACCCCCAAGCTGTCGGCCACGCAGCTGGCCCCGGACGGCACACTCACGCTCACGGTGCCGGTGACCAATGTGGGAGCCGTGGCAGGCAAGGTGGTGGTGCAGCTCTATGTGGAGGATGTGGTGTGCAGTGTGGACCGCCCGCGCAAGGAACTCAAGGGATTCGCGAAACTCGACTTGCTGCCCGGACAGACGGCACAGGCCACCTTCACCCTCACAGCCAGCGACTTGGCCCACTACGATGAGCGCAAGCCGGGCTGGGTGGCCGAGCCTGGAGATTTCCGTCTGCACATCGGCGCATCGAGTGCCGACATTCGTCAGACGGTGACGTTTACCCTCACAACACCATGAACGGAAACGAAATTTTTTTCGGGAAAATAATAGGAGTGTTGTTTTTTTTCGTACTTTTGCGGCGATAACCATTAAGAGCCGATGTTATGAAACGTATTCTTATCTCTCTGCTGGTGTGGATGGCCGTGTGCATGACCGCTTCGGCTGGCGATGTGATTGTGCCCGGCACACACTATTTTGATGGCTCGATGCACTTCGAGGCAGAGCAACGTTATGGCCGCATCTGCCTGGTGGGCGCGGATGCGCATGGCCAGGTGTGTGAGTTGCTCCTTGACAACTACGGCGAGGATGATGTCCCAGGCATGTATATGCTTTCGCCCACATCGGTCACGCACAACTCGCCCTATGGTGTGGAGTGGGGTGCGCGTGTGGCTTGCGCTCAAGTGAATGGCAATCAGGTGATTGAGGTCTTGGTTGATGGCGACACCTGTGTGCTGGTGGCTGCCACGCTGGTGCAGACGGCCGCTACGCCCGACGAGTGCCTCGATGCGCAGCGGTGGGCCGAGCAGCAACCGCTGGCCGACTTGGCCAAGGGATGGGTGATGAACTGCGACTTGGTGAACATTTGGGACACCAGCGAGCTCGTCAAACAGGCCCGCGCCATGGAAGGCAAGTCGCTCACCGAGGTGGAACGCCTGAATTACCTCCTCATCCAAAACGAGATAACGCAACGCTGGCGCCGCAGCCTCGCCCTCCACGATGTGGACGACGGCGACCCCGATGCCGAAGCCGTCGACCCGCAGCCTTTGGGAGGTGTGCTGGCCAACCTGCCGCGTTACACGGTTCACAACGTCGAGGAGTTTATTCGCGCTCTGGGATCCGACCGCGAAATCATTATCGAGAAAGGGGTGGAAATCAACCTGAGCCGTGTGCTCGACAATTTCGACTTCTTCAGCAGTCCGGGGTTCAAAATGCACAAATATCTGGTGGCGACAAAATTTGTGGGAGAGGAGCATGGCCCTATTGTGATGAGCGAGTTTTGCTCCGATGGCAGCCAGCTTTCGCTCATCAACATCCACAACCTCTACATTCACGGCCGCCGTGGAGCGAAAATCGTGGTGGAACCCCGCCGGGCTTATGTTTTCAATCTCGTGGGTTGCGACAATGTGTGTCTGAGCAACCTGATTATGGGTCACACCGAGGGAGGCTACTGCGAGGGCGGAGTAGTGGGTGTGGAGCTGAGCAGCAACATCAGCATCACCGACTGCGACCTCTACGGCTGCGGCACCTATGGCCTGACCTGCAACAAAAGCGAGGCGGTGTATATGCGTGGAAGTAACATTCACGACTGCACCTATGGCATCATGGAACTCCGGCACAGTCACGAAATCACCTTTGAGGAATGCGACTTTTTCCGCAACCGAGAATATGACCTGGTTGATGTGTTTGGCTGCGACGAGGTGCTGTTCACCGATTGCCGCTTCTACCTCAACAATCGCACTTCCATGGTTTTCGCCTCCAGTACCCCCATCAACGTAGAGAACTGCGTGATTTATCATCCCGCCGACCACATCGGCGACCCCGAGATGGTGCGTCAGCTCAACTGCTGGCAGCTCGAGGGCGATGAATATGGCCCGCCCACCCGTGGCTGCGGACCAAAGTAGTCGAGCCCCGAGAACCAAGCCCCGAGACCCAAGAGCACAATCAGTCCGCAGGTCGCAAGGCACCGCCTTGCGAAAACCAAGAACCGAGCTTCCCGCTGAGAAAAGCCCCCCTTAGGGGATTGAGGGGACCACGAGCTTGATTACTCATCACTTCATCACTCGTCACTTCTAAAAACAAAATAATTATGAAAAAGATTCTTTTGCCGCTTTTGGCGGTATTGATGCCGGCTTCCCTGGCCATTGCGGCCGAGGGTGATGCCTGGCCGTGGAATTTCCCGCAGGCCGTTCCGCTGGAGGCCTCTCCCGGACAGTGGGCACTGAGTTGCTACACCTTCTATCCATCGGCTGTGAAGGAGGGCAAGGATTTGACCGAGAGCACACTGATTTTCTACAGTGGCAAGCTCGGCGAGGTGGGGGAGAGCGTCACCCCGGTGAATGGCACTGAGATGCCCAATGCGCTGATTATTCCGCTCGACCCTAATGCCCGTGCCAAGAAGGGCGACATCGTGCTCACTTGGTGGCAGGAGGGCAGCGGACTGCAACGCGCCATCGTCACCGATGCCAGCAACCCCGCCGAACCCAAGGTGGACTACCTGGACATGAACTACGGCGATGAGAAGAACCCCGGCTTCGCCCAACGCGAGGCCGACCAGCAGCTCAAGCCCGGCAGCTTCATCGTTCTGCGCGATGGCGAATGGGCACCCGGTGCGCAGGTCGCCGCACGCGATGGCGGCGAATGGCTGGCCACCACGCTCGTCTGCGAACACGACGGCAAACTGCTCGTGCTGGGATGGAGCGACCATTTGAAGGTGTATGACAAAAAGGATTGCCGTCTGGTTCCGTTCAACGAAAAGCTCAAGAAGGGCGACAAGGTGATGGCAACGTTTGTCGACGGCTACCGCAGCGGTTACACCGTGAAGAAAGTGGATGCGAAGATTGGCCGCGTGTGGGTGGAACGCGACGGCAGCACTGATGTGAAGAGCATCGCCGAGGTCACCAAGGTGCTTGGTGAATGACAAGAAAAAGGTGAAAAACGAGAGAACGGGCTTCGTGATGATGTGTCGCGAAGCCCGTTCTCGTTTATCGTTATCGCCCGCTGGTGCAGGGTGCGTTCTGGCTTATTCCACCACGCGGCAGGCTCCCATGTAGCGGCGGCTGTAGTAGGACTCGCTCGAATGGCTCACGGTGATGCCCGTGTGCACAGCGGCGTGGATGAAACGGAAACCGTAGCCGTTGCCGTCAACCTCGGTGACGATGCCCACATGGCCAATGCGGTTGTTCACGGCGCGACCGTTGAAGAACACCAGGTCGCCCGGCTTGAGGTCGCTGCGCGACACGCGGCGGCCATCGTTGATCTGCGCCACCGAGCGGCGGTCGAGCTGGATGCCGAAACGCTTGAACACATAGCTCGTGAACCCTGAGCAGTCGAAGGCACGCGGCGAAGCGGCTCCATGACGATAGGGCACGCCACGGAACTGGTAAGCATAATTGAGGATGTCCTGAATTCGAAATTGATTCTGGTGCTGGTGGATGGCCGATTGCTCCACCTGCTCACGGATGGTGCCGTGCTTGCGGGCTGCGAGTTCCTGGCTGTGAGCCGAAACGGCGCCCAAGGTGAGTGTTAAACTAATGGCGAGTGTTGTTACGAATTTCTTGGTGATGTTGCTAAAAGTCATAAATGATTATTTTGTGCGAGCAGGAAAGCCCTCTCGTCGGGCAGGATTCACACCGAAAATCTGCGTGCGAAGTGTCCTATTTCGCTGTTTTGCGGTGCAAAATTACGCATAATCATAACCCTGTGCAAGCCCGTGAAACACTTCTAAACATTTAGTTGTTGCGATGTTCCACGATGTTCAAACTGCCGCCATCGCCCTGCTGTTGGGCGATGAGCGGCAGTTGCAAGTATTAAAATTTGAAATTTCAAATCGCCAAAAATGACAATATTTAAGGATTTCTCGGTTTCTATAACGTCTATATTGACTGGAATTTCTAGAATTTCTAGTATTATGTTACATCAAAAACTTTAATTTGTGGAATATTTTTTGTACCTTTGCCGTTGTTTTATAATGAGAATTATGGCAAGGTACAGGAAACTTAGAATTGAACTGACTGACAGTCAGCGCAAGTCGCTTGAGCAA
>JAFYCU010000207.1 GCA_017545095.1 Muribaculaceae bacterium
GCCGCCACAGTTCATTTTTTACTCCCTGAGAATCGAATATTTTGGCAAAACACAGAAAAATCAGCCGCCTGAAAAATATTGCATTCTCAGACGGTTGATTAACAAAGAGGATGAGCCATAACAGAATTATGACACACCCTCACTTTTTTTGTGTCGTAAGAAATTACTTACTTAACAACCTTAACGGTGCTCTTGCTGCCGTCGGTGTAGCTGGTAACAACCATGTTAACACCTTCGAAGGGCACGTTGCTAACTTGGCCAGCAACGTTCACATACTTCACACCAGCAACGGTCTTCTCAGCAGCGATGCTGCTCACGCCGGTAGTGGGCAAGCTCATCTTGTAAACCTCCATGCTCTTGCCGGGAGCGTATTGATAAATCATCACGCCTTGATCGGTTACCTCAGCATTCAGCCAGTTAGCTTGGTAACCATTGGCAGCAACAGCGATGGTGGGCTCCTTTACAAAGAGAGGAGCATCTGCACCAACCTCGAGAATGGCAAAACCATCGAAGTAAGCATTGTTAGCTGCACCCAGAGGATAAACTACATAGTTCTTGCCGTTGAAGCCGAAGAAGTCAGCTCCATGTTGGTTGCAACGAATCATACCGTTATCAGTTGTGGGAATTGCAATCTGCTCACCTTCCAGGTTGTCGCCGTTCCAGTAGTACAGGTAAGGATTGGCACCGCGCTGATAGTAGAAAACAGCGTCATTGCCATCAGCGTCTACCACTGCACTAACAATAGTCATGTTGTCGACATTAGGCGTGGGGGACAGTATGGGAGCATAGCTGTCATCAACTAACAAATCACCGTCTGAAAAGGCGTGGCGGCAAATCGTACCGTTGAATGTTTCGCCTTGAGTAACAGAGGTCACAGAGTAGGGCAGGTAGAGTTCACCGTCGCCCATAAGGTCACCAAATGCACGGCCGAGAACATCAAGACGTCCAGGATGATTGGCTTCGCTTGCCAGAGGCAGGTCGGTAACTTCACCAGATACGGGGTTGATGACGCGAATCATAGCGGTCTCGTTGTCCATTGTCCAATAAGCATTGGGGAATGTGGCGAGGCTCACGATAATGTTGCCAGCCTGGTCAATGTTGATGCCGCAGTTAGCGCCTCCTTCAAACTCTTGGTCCTCTAGGCCATTCTCACCATAAACAAGAACCTTCTGATTGGCCTTGTCGTTGATGTAGAACTTGCCGTTCAAACCAACACCCTGACGGCAATCAGCTACTGTAGGAACTTCTTCGAGACCCCACAATTTCTCGATAGTGATCTCCTGAGCACTCATGCTAAACATAGTTGCTGCAAATGCAGCGCAAAGTAAAAACTTCTTCATAAAATTAGTTTTTTAGTTAAACATATGATTATAAACTCAATCTACTTATTATTTCGCAAAAATTCATTTACAGAACTTTACAATGCGCAAATTTAATCACAATATTTCAACTCACCAAGAAAAAATCATTTTTCTTCACATTTTTTTCGAAAAACTCCCCATTGCTGTAGGCCCACCTCCAAAGAAGGCAGGAACCTCTTACACATCAAGAATTACGCATCAAAAATCTATTCCTCGCTGCGTATGGCGGCATAGATGTAGTCAATCACGTCACCAACGGTCTGGATGCTGTTGAGAGCCTCGTCGCGGAATGTCACGCCCCACTCCTTCTCCAAGGCAATAATCACCTCTACCATGTCAAGCGAGTCGGCGCCAAGGTCACGAGTGAAATTGCTCTTGCGAGTAATCACCTCAGTGTTGATGCCGAGCATCTGAGCCACAGTGGCAATGACACGTGTCTCAACGAGAACGCTGTCGACCGCTACCAAAGAAGTAGTGTCAATCTCGACACGAGGCGGCTGCACTGGAGGCGGACCATATACAAGTTTTATCGGCTCGCGAGGCCGCCCGACATTCGGGTCTCGCGGCGGGCCGTACATCTTCTTGTGCTGGCCCACAGGGGTACGACGGGGCGACACCGAAGCCAGCAACTGGTCGTAACTGATTTCCTCGCCATTAATCACCACAGCGTCGGCCGCCGTGATGACCGTGGGAGCGCTGGCGCGATGCCCAGTGACCGCACCAGTAACCAGGGCCGTTCCCGCCAATCCGGCGGCAACCACGGCACCGGCCTTAAGCAATTGTTTCTTTTTCTTATCCATAACTTTTCGGTACTGATTTTCGTTATAACGTCACGTTGCGAAGCCGGGCCAAGTGGCACAGCATCAACTGGCCGTCGCCGTCGCGCAGATGCATGCCGTTGCCTTGGCAGTAGTCAAACACGTCGCACTCGGCGCACGGCCCGGTGCGCATCCACTCGCGGTCGCGATAGGGGGCAAAGCGCTCCTGCCACACCTGCCACAGGCTGTCGCCGGCGTAGATATTACCCTGATGATAGTCGCTGCGGATGCTCAGGCAGCCCGAAATCGAGCCGTCGATGCGCACACTGGCCACCGTCAGGCCCGCGTCGCAGTGAAAGAAATGGTCGCGAACCAGGCCCTCGTAGGCCCCAAGATAGCCCTCGCAGGCATATTCCAACTTGATGAGCCCCTCGCGGCGAGTGCTCACGATAAAATTCAGCAAATCCACAAACTGGCTGTCGCTCAGTTGAAGTTCGGCGATGCGCTTGGCACGACCCATCGGTATTATCGTAAAGCAACGCCATTGTTTCACCCCGGCGTCGATAAGTTCCCGCTTGGTCTGCACCAGACGGTCGATGTTGCGGCCATGCACACAAGTAATCACGTCCCACAACAGCCGCGGCTCACGACTCAGCAGCCCGATGGCGCGCATGGCACGGTCGTAACTCTCGTCGCTGCAGCGTAGCCAGTTATGGTCGCTCCTCACACCGTCCAGATCCACCGAAATGCTGTCCAGACCAGCATCCATCAGACGCCCGAGCATCTCCTCGTCGAGCATGTAACCATTAGTCACCATGCCCCACTTGAAGCCACGCGACGTGATCGCACGCCCACACTCCGCAATGTCGCGACGCATAAGCGGCTCACCGCCCACCGTCGACACCATCACCGTCGCCGGGTCGATGTGTTGCGCCACGTCGTCAAGCACACGGATGAAGTCCTCCAGAGGCATGTCCGGCACCTCGCTCACACTCAAGCAGTCGCTGCCGCAGTGACGGCAATGCAGATTGCAGCGCAACGTGCACTCCCAAAACAACTGCTGCAACGGATGCTCATGCTTCAGCGCCTCAAACTCGCGACGCGTACGCTCACGACCCACAAGTTGTGTCAAAGTCATCATATCACTAAATCAAGTCGCCACACCATCCATCCCATGTCACAACATTCAATGTCAGGTGTCATAACATTCAATATCAGGTGTCATAACATTCAATCTCAGGTGTCATAACATTCAATCTCAGGTGTCATAACATCATCCAAAATGCAAATTTAGCAATCATTTTTCACATCACAAAACAAAAAACCAAAAAACCAAAAAATCCCCAAGCAAGCAATCACCCAAGCCAAGTCCCCTGTGCTGCGGCACTGCCGCAGCCCCAGCCAGCCACCCAGCAAGCCAGCCGCAGCCCCCATGTGCCACAGCACCGCCCCAGTCCCAGCCACAGCAGTCCCCCAGTCCCAGCCACAGCTGTCCCCCATGCTGCGATGCCATCGCAGCCACCCAGCAAGCATCCCAGCAAGCCAGGTCCCCCGTGCCACGGCAGTGCCGTGGCCCCAAAATCCGTGGCCCCAAAATCCCCTACAAAAAACCCACACACAAAAAAAATCACAAAAAATTTGCACAGTAAAAAAAATAGCA
>JAFYCU010000208.1 GCA_017545095.1 Muribaculaceae bacterium
CGAGTCCTTCTTGGTGCTCTCGCCCTTGTAGTGGATTATGGTGGTGGGCACATACCAGTTCTCGCCTCCAGCTTGCACCAGGCGGTAGCTCAGGTCAATGTCCTCGCCATACATGAAAAAGTCCTCGTCGAAGCCGCCGGCTTGCTGAAGCGGTGCCGTGCGGCAGAACATGAACGCGCCCGAGAGGATGTCGATGCGGTGCGGCTCGTCCTCGCTCAGGTAGCGCAGGTGGTATTTGGCGAACCAGCGCGAGCGCGGGAACAGCGACGACAGGCCGAAAATCTTGCAGAACGACACCCACGGGGTGGGGAAGGCGCGTTTGCTCTCGGGCAGGAACACGCCGTTGCCGTCGACCATGTGTGCACCGATGGCCGCGCAACGCTCGTGGCTGCGCATCCATGCCAGACAGTCGTCGATTGCCTGGCGGCAGATGATGGTGTCGGGGTTGAGAATAAGGGTGTATTCGCCGCGTGCCATGCGTATGCCGATGTTGTTGGCACGCGAAAAGCCCACGTTCTCGCGGTTTTCCACATAGATGCACTGCGGCAGCCGCTCGCGCACATATTCCAACGAGCCGTCGTCCGAGGCATTATCCACAACAATCACCTCGGCCTTAAGGCCCTGCACAGCTTCCATAACCGAGCGCAGTGTCTGTTCCAGAAAGTACCGCACACGGTAGTTCACGATCACGATTGATAAATCCATATAGGTTATAACGCAAAAAAGTCGGCATTATTTTGCCGTAACACCAAATTGAGGGAAGTTGTAGCCGCGTCGCGGTAGGCGGCAGTCAGCGCAGTGCGTAGTGGCAGCCGGGCAGGGTGTTGATGATGCCCTGGCAGTCGAGGTCGACGAGGATGCTCATGAGCTTATAGACAGGCTTGCCGAGCACATCGGCCAGCTGGCTGGCGTGCATGTCGCCGTGTTGCCTCAACGCGTCCACCACAGCTTGTTCGTCGGCAGTGAGGGTGGGGAAGAGCTCGCACTGTGTGGGCGGGGTGGGCGAGGGCAAGGCCGATTGCCAGCGCATGGCCTCGACCACATCCTGAGCACTGGTGATGCTCAGGGCGCGGTTGCTGCCAATGAGCTTGTTGCATCCACGCGAGAATTCGTCGCCCACGCGTCCCGGCACGGCCATCACGTCGCGGTTGTAGCTCTGTGCCAGGCTGGCGGTGACCAATGCACCGCCGCTGGGGGCACTCTCCACCACAATGGTGCAGTCGCTCAGCGCGGCGATGATGCGGTTGCGGGCCAGAAAGTTGCCCTTGTGAATGTCGTCTTGGCTCTGATAGTCGGTGACCACGGCTCCATGGCGGTGCACGATTTCGGCTGCATCGCGGCGGTGCAGCGCAGGGTAGATTTTGTTCAGTCCCTGGGCCAGCACGGCCACGGTGGGCACCTGGTGCTTGAGCGAGGCACGGTGCGCGGCAATGTCGATGCCGTAGGCCAGTCCGCTCACCACCACCACGCCGGGCACAGCGGCTCCCAGGTCATGCACGAGGGCGTCGGTGAACGAGATGCCATAGGCTGTAGCATGGCGCGTGCCCACGATGCTCACTATGTGTGGGGCGTTCAGGTCGCAGTCGCCCGTGCTGTAGAGCATCAGCGGCGCATCGTTGGCCTCGGCTAGACGCCGGGGATAGTCCGGGTCGGTGTAGTAGGTGGCGCGTATGTTTTTTTGCTCGATGAACATGATTTCGCGCTCGGCCCTTTCGAGCAGCGACCGCCGGTAGGCCGCTCCGCACATGCGTGCGCTGCTGCCGGTGAGCTGGCGCAGCTCGCGCTCGGGTATGGCGAAGAAAGCCTCCTCGTCGGGCAGCACATCGAGGATTTTGTGTGCCAGGTCAATGCCCATGCCTCGCACCGAGGCAAAGGCGATGCGGAAGAGCAAGGCGTTGTTCATGGCGTGGCAAGGTATTTGGCGAAAGCCTTCCGCAGCTGCTCGCCGCGTCCCAACTGTCCGTTCTCAAGGCACACAATGCTCACCACGGCGCGCACGGCCAGAGCTTCGGTCGAGCGGTTGAAGATGTCTTGGTGAAACACAAAGCGCACGCCTCGGGCTTCCACCCACAGGCGGCTGAGCATCACGTCGCCGCTGCGCAACGGGGTCTTATAGTCCACCTCGATGCGGTTCACCACGGGCACAAAGCCGTCGGCCTGCATCTGTGCAAAGGTGTAGCCCGCCTGCTTGCAAAACGCGTGGCGGGTGTGTTCCAGATAGTGCAGATACACGGCGTTGTTCACGATGCCCTCGCTGTCGAGCTCGTAGTCGCGCACGCCAATCTCGAGCGTGAAGATATAGTCGTTAGTCATGGTGCAGAGTATTTCAGCCGTCAAAATTACTAAAAAATGTCGAAACTTCGCGTTATGAGCGAAAAAAATACTACATTTGCAGGTTACTTTTTCAGCAACGAGATATATAGGATACGAGAACCAAGACCGGAGAGCACAATCAGTCTAAAGGTCGCAAGGCCGCCTTGCGAAAAGCCAAGCTCCAAGAACCGAGAACCAAGAACCAAGCCCCGAGCCTTAAGTCCCACATTGTGCCGCTTGCTTACTCACCACTCATGACTCTTGACTCATCACTACTTAACCCATGAAAGAAGCGATATTTATCCGTCAGAATCTGCGCAAATGGAAAGAATATGAGCGCATTGCCGACATGGCAGCGAGCGAGTCGCCCGACGAGCTTGCCGACATGTATACCGACCTCACGGCCGACCTGGCGTTTGCGCAGACCTATTACCCCGAGTCGCGCGTCACCACCTATTTGAACAACCTCACACTGGCGTTCCACAACGAGGTGTATCGCGGTCGTCGAGAGAACTGGTCGCGGCTGCTCACCTTCTGGACCCGCGAGGTGCCGCAGGCCGTCTACGACAGCCGCCGCGAGATGCTGGCGGCACTGGTGGCGTTGGTGCTGTTTATCGGCATCGGCGTGTACTCCACCCTTGGCGACGGCGAGTTCTCGCGCCTCATTCTGGGCGATGACTATGTGGAGATGACCATCCGCAACATCGAGAATGGGCGTCCCACGGGTGTGTTCGACGACGACAGGCAAGTGGATATGTTTTTCAGCATTATGCTCAACAACCTGCAGGTGGATGTCCTTTCGTTTGGGATGGGCTTGTTCACGCCCATCGGCACACTTTATATCATATTGAAAAACGGCGTGATGGTGGGCACGTTCACCTCGTTTTTCGCCCTGTATGGGGTGTTCGACGAGTCGTTCCTGGCCGTGATGCAGCATGGCACCATCGAGATTTCCACGATAGCCATCAGCGGCGGGGCGGGCTTCGTACTGGGCTGCGGGTGGCTGTTCCCGGGCACCTACAGCCGCATGCGTTCGTTTGTGCGCGGGGCGCGACGGGCGTTGAAAATCATCATCAGCGTGATGCCGTTCACCATTGTGGCGGCGTTTTTCGAGTCGTTTGTCACCTGCCACACCGAGGCCCCCGATGCCTTGCGGTGGCTGCTGGTGATTGCCTCGGCGGTGGCGGTGATTGCCTATTATGTTTTTCTCCCCATTTGGGTAAATCGCAAGAATCATGAGCAAGCATCATCGCAAGCGGCCGAATAAGATTGCGCTCTATGCCGTGCGCAACATGAGTGAGAAGGTGAGTGCCACATTCGCTATCATCCGCGACAACTGGCGCCCCATGCTGCGCCTCACGGCCTATGTGATGGTGCCCATCAGCATCGTGCAGGGCCTGGGCGTGAACAATTTGTTTGCCTCGTTGTTCAACGATACCGCCTTCCCCGTGTGGTCGGCGGTGGTGGCCGGTGTGTTCACGCTCATGGGTGTGTCGGCCATCACGGCGCTGATGATTACACTGCTGCAGTGGCACGACCTGCACGACGATGGCATGGCGGGCGTCACGCTCACAGCCCTGCGCCAGCCGCTCGCCAGGGCTTTCGTCAAGTGTGTGCCCGCGTGGCTGCTTATCGCTGTAGTGGTTGTGCCAGGTGTGATGGTCACCGGTGCGGCCTTTTTCTTTATCCCCTTTCTTGTGCTGGTGTTTATGGCGGCCATATTGCCGCTGTGGCTCGTGTCGCCTGTCTATGTGCTTGAGGGGTGTTCGTTTTTCACTGCGGTGAAGCGCGCTTTCAAGTTGGGCTATTCGGCCTGGGGGCAGCTTGTGGGGCTCGCATTCATTATGTGGCTCACAGCGTTTATCATGCAAAATGTGGTCACCATTCCCTGGACGGTGGCGGGCGTGTCGATCAACACGCTTGGCAGCGAAGGCTCGGACTACACTTGGAAAGTGGTAATGCAAATCGTTTTCTATGTCACCACCATCGTGCAGTGCCTGTTCAGTTATGTGGGGCTGGGGTTGTTTACCATCGCTTTCACGCTGCACTACTCCAGTGTGGCCTCCGACACCGAGCAGGTGAACATCGAGGCCGAAATCGAAAATTTTGAAAATCTGTAATCACCATGGCACAACAACTCACCGACACCATCGCCGTGAGCGAATCGCTCGTGCGCGAGTTCACCCGCCAGGCGGCCTATGACTACAACCGCGAGCTGGTGAACGAGGAAACCAACTATTTGGAGCGTTTTTTCCAATGGATAGAAGAGCTTTTCAGCCGCAGCTATGGCGCGACCACCGAGCACACGGTTCAATCGTGGATTAATGTGTTTTGCTGGATAGCTGCTATTGTGCTGCTTCTGGGTGTGGCCTGGTGGCTCTACAAGTCGCGCGTCTCCCTGTTTGGCAGCAGCGACGATGACGACTCGCTCGACTATGACGTGACGCTCGACAACATCCACGAGATCGATTTCGACGCGCGTCTGGCCGAGGCACGCCAGCGCGGCAACCTGCGCGAGGTGTGCCGACTGCTCTATCTGCAAACGCTCAAGCGCCTCGCCGATGGCGCACTCATCGACTGGCGGCCGTTCAAAACCCCGTCGCAGTACACCCGCGAGTTGCCCAACGAGCACCTGCGTGCGCTCACCAATGCTTTCCTGCGCGTGCGCTACGGCAACTTTGAGGCCACCGAGGCCTTATGTCGCAACATGGAGCAATGGCAGCAACAGATTGTTGCACTCATCCCCACGACCAATGCCAACGAGGAGAAAGGAGGTGAGCCGTCATGAAAGCCAATAAAGTGTTCTTGATTCTTGTGGTCGTGCTGTTTGTGGTGATGGTGCTGGCGCAGATGCAGATGCCCAAGCGCTTTAAGTGGCACACCACCTTTGAGCATTACGACGAGCAGCCCTTTGGCTGTGCGGTGTTCGACTCGGTGATGGCTGCCTCGGCCTTGGCGGGCTATTCCGTGGCCGACACCTCGTTCTTTGGCCTTGCACGAGCCAGGCAGAACGCGCTCACCACCTATTTGCTGCTCAAAAACGAATACTATGCCAACAATGATGTGGACGACATCAAGCGGCTGCTCAACCTTGGGCACAATGTGGTGCTGGCCGTGGGCGAGATTGATGGTAATGATTTTGAAGAGGCATTTGGTGTGGGTACAGGATTCACGCCACGATATGGTATTACGGCCGAGTATTGGTATGAACCAAAGAAACTGCTTGGCGATGGCGACCACGACACCATCACCTGGGTGGGCGGCAACGGCTACAAAAAGCGCAACTACATCTTCAACGTGGTGTGGGCCAACAAGGCCGTTGATTGCAAGGTGAAAGGCTGTAAAAAACTGGTAGTCAACAGCTACAATTTCGATTACCAGAAAGACTTCGAAAGTATGCACGATGGAGCTGAGTACGAGCCAGCCGTCGTTGATGAAGCAGACCCCAAGCCAACAGCGGTGCAGCGCCACCACGATGTGCTGGCAGTGTGCTGCCCTGTGGGGCGCGGCAAGCTCATCGTCACCACCATTCCGCACCTGTTTACCAACTACGGCATCCTTGACCCGCAGATGCGTGAGCTGGGCATGCGCATCCTCTCGCAGGCGGGCCATAGGCCCATTGTGCGCATCGACAACAGTCTGCGCTATGCTGGTGACGAAGGTGAGGAAAAGCTGGGTTCGCAGTCGCCGTTGCGTTACCTGCTCGACAACCCGCCCCTGCGATGGGCGCTCTACCTCACCGTGATGGCCCTGTTGCTGTTCCTGTTCTTTACCGCCAGGCGCAGGCAGCGCGTGATACCCGTGGTCAAGGAACCTGATAACCAGACCATGCTCATGGTGAATCACATTGGCACGCTCTACTATGAGCGGCACGACAATGCCGATTTGCTCAAGAAGAAATACCAGTACTTCACCGAGCAGCTGCGGCGCGAGGTGATGGTGGACATCGATGATCACGACCACCTCGACACCGAGCTGGAGACCCTGGCGCAACTCACCGCCACCAAGCCCGAGGAACTGCGCGACCAGGTGACACTGCTCCACACCGCCCTGCAGGCCGACACCCTGAGCAACGACCAGCTCAAGCACCTCATCGGCATCATGAATGATTTGGCGGCACGATTGTGAACAGAGTGAAGAATGTAAGCTCCCCAGCGCACCCCATAACAGAAATCAGAAAAATAAAACGAAATAAAGCAATGGAAGAAACAATCAACCAATCCCGCATCGACTTGGGACAGTTCTCGGCCCAAATCGAGCAACTGCGCGAGCGCATCGCAAGTGTTATCGTAGGACAGCATCAGGCTGTCGACCTCATTCTTACCGCCATCCTTGCCGATGGCCATGTGCTGCTCGAGGGTGTGCCTGGTGTGGCCAAGACCCTGCTTGCACGCATGACGGCACGCTTGGTCGACGCACGCTTCAGCCGCATTCAGTTCACCCCCGACCTCATGCCCAGCGATGTGCTCGGCACCACCGTGTTCAACATGAAGACCAGCGAGTTTGACTTCCATCAGGGACCCGTCTTTGCTGATGTGGTGCTTGTCGATGAAATCAACCGTGCCCCGGCCAAGACGCAGGCGGCACTGTTCGAGGTGATGGAGGAGCGGCAGGTGAGCATCGACGGCACCACCCACCGCATGGGCGACCTCTATACTATCATCGCCACGCAGAATCCCGTGGAGCAGGAAGGCACCTACAAACTTCCAGAGGCACAGCTCGACCGTTTCTTGCTCAAGGTGGTGATGGGTTATCCCAGCGAGGACGAGGAGGTGGAAATCCTGCAACGCCACCAAACCAACGTGCGCCATGCCAAGCTCGACGGCATCCAGCCCATCATCACACGCAACCAGCTGTTGCAGCTGCGGCGCATGATGCATCTGGTGCTCGTCGACAGTTCACTGCTGCGCTACATCGCGCAAATCGTGCAGCAAACTCGCACCAGCCGAGCCGTTTACCTGGGCGCATCGCCGCGTGCTGCAGTGGCCATGCTGCAATGCTCCAAAGCCTATGCGCTGCTTCAGGGACGTGACTTTGTCACGCCCGACGACATCAAAACCGTCACCCCCAGTGTGTTGCAGCACCGCATCATGCTCAACGCCGAGGCCGAGATGCAAGGACACACAGTGACCAAACTGGTGCAAACGCTAATCGACAAGGTGGAAGTGCCGAAATAACGCATGACGAAATAGGAACCAATAGCTAGCAAAGCTAGTAAAACTAGTCTAACTAGTAAAACTAGTGAAACTAGTCACACTAGCCCTTACCTCTCTCATATGTTTCTACGCAATCGATTCTACTATGCCATTTTGGCAGTGGTGCTTGTGCTGATAGCCGGTCAGGCTTGGCCGCCATTGTTCACCGTGGGCAAGGTGCTGGTGGCACTGTTTGCGCTGGTGATGCTGGTCGATGTGGCTCTGTTGTGGCACTGGCGCGGCATCACCGCCGAGCGGCATTGCGCCGAGCGGTTTTCCAATGGCGACGACAACGAGGTTGTGGTGCGTGTCGACAGTACCTATCCCTTTGCCGTGCGTGTGCATGTGATCGACGAGATTCCGCACATCTTCCAGCGCCGCGACGTGGGCTTCGATGCCAAGCTGCCTGCGGTGGCCGGGGCCGACATCCGTTATCGCCTGCGACCCACACGCCGTGGGGTTTACAGCTTTGGCCAGTTGCAGGTGTTTGCACGCACCGCCTTGGGACTCGTCGAGCGGCGTTACTCGCTGGGCGAGCCAAGCGATGTGGCCGTGTATCCGAGCTATCTCATGCTCAACGAGTATGAACTGCTGGCCATGAGCAACAACCTCACCGAGTTGGGCATCAAGCGCATACGCCGCGCCGGCAACAATACCGAGTTTGAGCAAATCAAAGACTATGTACAAGGCGACGACTATCGCACCATCAACTGGAAAGCCAGTGCCCGCCGGGCGCAGCTCATGGTCAACGTCTACACCGACGAGCGGTCGCAGCAGGTGTTCAGTGTCATCGACAAGGGACGCGTGATGCAGCAGGCTTTCAAGGGCATGACACTGCTCGACTATGCCATCAATGCGTCGCTGGTGATTTCCTATGTGGCCATCCGCAAGGAAGACCGTGCCGGACTGCTCACCTTCGACACCGGCCCCGACGACTTTGTGCCTGCCGAACGGCGCGGAGGGCACATGCAGAACATCCTCGAAACGCTCTACGGGCAGGAGACGGAGTTTGACGAGAGCGACTACTCGGCGTTGTGCGCCGGGGTGAACCGACTCATTGGCAAGCGCAGCCTGCTCATCCTCTACACCAACTTCACCGGCTTGAATAGCCTCAAGCGCCAGCTGCCTTACCTGCGCCAGCTGGCACAGCGGCACCGACTGCTCGTGGTGTTCTTCGACGATGTGGAACTCAAGCAATTCATTGCCACACCACCGCGCAACACACGCGACCATTACCAGCATGTGATTGCCGAGAAGTTCGACTATGAGCGACGACTCATCGTCACCATCCTGCGCCAAAACGGCATCCTCAGCCTGCTCACCACACCCGACCAACTCTCGATTAATCTCATCAACAAATACCTTGAGATCAAAGCTCGCTCATTGATTTAAGAGAACCAAGAGCCAAGAACCGAGAACCAAGCTGGCTAACGCACGTTGTACAGCATCGCGATAACTATGAAATGGCTTTCCCAAATCCCGTAGGGTCTCCCCAAACGACCCCACATCGCATAAATGAAGAGCCGCTGCACCCGTGCAGCGGCTCTTTTGGCTCTGAAACCAGACGTTAATCACCCTTGCAGCACGATGTTGATCACCATGTTCAGGTCATCCACATCAACCTTGCCGTCGCCGTTCAGGTCGGCCTGTGCGTTGATGCTTGGGTCTTGGTTCAAGTTGAGGA
>JAFYCU010000209.1 GCA_017545095.1 Muribaculaceae bacterium
AGCTGCTTTGCCAGCATGACTGGCCTGCTCGAACTGGAAATCCCCAATGTGGAAACGCTGCCCAACTATTTGGTCGACGGTTGCACTTCGCTCACCACGCTAAAACTGGGCGAAGGGGTTCATTGGGCATCCTATCACATGACCCGTAACTGCAATGCCCTAACCAAAGTCTATATGCTTTATGAGGATGTTGTGGGGTGGAATGCTAATATACCCATTGGAACTATCAGTCCTCCAGCTGCCAAACCCATCAGTAACATCATCCAAGCGCAGGCTACCCTCTACATTCCTTACGGCACCACCGATGCTTATAAAACCAAGAAGAACATCGGCAATGGTTCGGTGACACTGTGGAACAAGTTCGGTACTTACGTGGCGCTGGATCCTCCCGGCGGCGTAGTTGACGTGGAGAGCATCACCATCGCTCCCGCGAACCCCGTTCTCGCAGCCGAGGAAGGTGCCACCGTGCAACTCGCTGCTACGGTATTGCCTGAGGATGCCACCGACAAGACCATCGTGTGGACCACCAGCGATGCAAGCATTGCCACGGTGAGCAACACCGGTCTGGTGACCCGCACCGCACCGCTCACCAACACTGGCGACCAGCCTTACACCGTGACCATCACCGCCACCGGCGCCAACGACGTTTACGCCACGGTGACCGTCACTGCCGAGGTGCTCGCCAACATCCCCGTGTCCAGCATCACCATCTCGCCCGAGAATCCCGTGCTCGCAGCCGAAGCTGGCGCCACCGTGCAACTCACGGCCACCCCATTGCCCGAGAACGCACTCGACAAGACCATCACCTGGAGCAGTGCCAACGAGGCCGTCGCCACCGTTGATGCCAACGGCTTGGTGACCCGTACCGCACCGCTGGTCAACGATGGCGACCAGCCCTTTACTGTGGCCATCACCGCCACCGCAGCCAGCGGCGTGACGCAGACCGTGACCGTCACCGCCGAGGTGCTCGCCAACATTCCCGTGGCCAGCATCACCATTGAGCCTGAGAACCCCGTGCTCGCCGCCGAGGACGGTGCCACCGTGCAGCTCACGGCCACTCCGCTGCCCGAGAACGCACTCGACAAGACCATCACTTGGAGCAGTGCCGACGAGACCGTTGCCACCGTTGATGCCAACGGCTTGGTGACCCGTGTGGCCCCGCTTTATAACAATGATGTGCCATTCACCGTCGACATCACTGCCACCGCAACCAGCGGTGTGACGCAGACCGTCACCGTCACCGCTCAAGTGCTCGAGACCGTGCTGCCCACCGCCATCGACATCACGCCCACCGACCCCGTGCTCACCGCCGAGGCCGGCAGCACCGTGCAACTCACGGTGAACTACACGCCTGAGAACACCACCGACCGCTTCGCCACTTGGTCCAGTGCCGACGAGACTATCGCCACTGTGGATGAGAATGGTCTGGTGACCCGCACCGCACCGCTCGCCAGCGACGATGACCAGCCCTACACCGTGGTCATCACCGCCACCACGCCCAACGGCTTGACCGCCAACGTGACCGTGACCGCCAACGTGAAGGGCGAAGATTTCTTCCTGGAGGACGGTATCTACTACAACGTGCTCAGCCACGATGACCTCACCGTGGAGGTGACCAACTCCATCGCCGGAACCAATGCCGACATCACCTGCTACAGCGGCGACATTGTGATTCCCGCCACCGTGACTCACAAAAACCGCACCTACCAAGTGGTTCGTATCGGCAACTACGCTTTCGGTGCCGGAGGTTCGGGCTTCAGTGCCGGAACGAGCGTCACCAGCCTGACCCTCCCCGAGGGTCTGGAGAGCATTGCCTCTTACGCCATCCGTGGCATGGGTGGCATCACCGAGTTGGTGTTGCCTTCCACCGTGACCACCCTTGATGCCTTTGCACTCGCTCGCATCAGTGCCGAGACCATTGTCATCCCCAACGTGCATATCATTCCCATGTCGGCCATGAGCGGCTGCACCAACCTCAAACACCTGACCCTGGGTGCCGGTGTGCAGGAAATGGCCAACAACATACTCAACCAAGTGACTACCGTTGAGGACGTGACCAGCCTATCCACCACGCCGCCGGTGTGGAACCCCGCCGATGCTTCTTTCGCTCCGTTCAAGGGCTTCATCAACTCGGCCACGCTCTACGTACCCGAGGGATGCCACGATGCCTACTATAACGCCAGATCAACTTACAGCGGCACCACCACCTACTATTGGCGTTTCGGCACCATCGAGGAGATTTCGAACGTGACCGAGATGACGCTGTCGCAGGCTCTCGGCTCCTCCACCGAGGAAGAGGTGCTCATCAGCGATGAGCTGCTCATTGCCGACGTGGAAGAGGACGGCACCGCCATCCTAACCGACAACAACGGCAACTGGATTGGCACCAACTTCGACGAGACCGCACGAGAGGCCCTGGGCTTCGCCACGAGCGTCAAGGGCATTCGCGGTGTCATCACCGATTACGACACCAACCCCGTAATCACCCTCACCAAGACCCCGCAGGCTGGCGAGAGGAACGAGGAGGTGATTCCTGAGAGCATCGACATGACCCAGCTCATCGACTATCTGCCTGGCAACTGCCTCGCCACCGTGGCAGGTTACTACTACAACGGCGAGTTGCGTGCCTATGCCAACATTGATGATCCTGGCCAGCGGCTCACCATCGACAACACCTTCATTGGCGATGCCCTCGAGAACGACAGCTTCATCAACAAAAAAGTGCTCCTCACCGCGATTGTGCGCCTGAAAGCAGCCTGGGAGGAGCCTGTGGTCGATGATCCTGAGCAGCCCGAACCCGATGATCCCGGGGAGGCTCCACGCCGTGTCGTGGCTGGTGACATGAACAGCTCGAGCAACTACATCATCGCACCCGTGGGTGGTTCGGTGAGCGAAGATATTGTCACTGCCGTGGCCGACATCAATGCCGCCACCGTGCAGAGCGTTACCTACGTCAACGCTGCCGGACTCACCGCCAACAAGCCGTTCGACGGGCTGAACATTGTGGTCGTTCGCCACACCGATGGCTCCGTCACCACCACCAAGATTGTGAAATAAGCATCTCTTTATCGGAGAGCCGAGAGGCAAACAAAGCCTCCCGGCTCTCTTTTCAACATTGATTTTCCACCCTATTATCATTGCCTACAACCCATCAACCATTATCAATTACCCATTATCGATTATCAATTAGATAAACCCGCCTATGAACGCTCGATACACCATGTCGCTGATTGCTGCCGCTCTGCTATCGACAGCAGCAAGCGGACAATTACTCCCTCGCAGCACACAACCCAGCAACGAGGCCATGCTGCTCAATGTGGAAGGTTCCCGCACCATCGACGGCTCCAGCCTGATTGGCGTGAACCGCGATGCCACGCCGCGCCGGCAGGCCGCCCCGGCCACCACCTCGGCAGGATACATCTTTGCCAACAAAACCTACGCCAGCACATGGAGCGACTACTCACGCAACGGCATCTATGTGCTCACCACCGACGGCGAACAGAGCCAGCCCTATATGCTTGCTGACATCCTCAACGGCAGCAAGGGCATGTGCTATTTCAACGGTCAGCTGTGGCTCACCAGCGTCTATCAGGCGGCAATCCTGAGTCCCAAGTACATCTACCACTACGTCTTTGACTTGAACACCGGCAACTTGCTGCGCACCATCGATCCCGGTTACGCCAATGCCGTGGCACGCTCAATGGTATGCGACCGCTACACCGGCATCATCTACGGCTCGTTTGTCAGCGATGACAACATGGGCTACGTGTTCGGCACCGTGGACCCGCTCACCGGCGTGCGCACCGCACTGGGTTCCCTGCCCTGTGCGCTCACCGGTCTAGCCATCGACAGCCAGCACCGCATGTGGGGCATCAACCACCTCACCGGCATCCTTTACGAGGTGAACATGGCCACCGGCGGCCTCACCCAGCGTGGAAAGACCGGCCTGAAATCGGAATACATCAATGCCGGCTGCATCGACCCGCTGACCGACACCTACTACTATACCATTGCCAACCGCAACAACTCGGCACTCTACACCATCGATCTCGCCACCGCGCAGGCAACCCTGGTTAAAGAATTCCCCTGCAACGACGAGTACGTCTATATGTGGATGCCCACCGCCCTAAGCAGCGGAGTGCCCTCAAAGCCGCAAAACCTCACCGCCTCCTTCGAGGGCGAGGCCCTGGAGGGCACGCTCACCTACAAGGTTCCCACGCTGCTTGCCGATGGCTCGCCTGGCATCGGACAGGCCACTGCCACGGTGTATGTGAACGGTGAAGCCGTGTCGCAGCGGCAGGTGACCTACGGCACCACTGTCACCGAGACCGTCGCCGCGCCGTCGAACGGCAAGACCATCTTTGCCGTGGCTCTGACCAACGACCAGGGCGAGAGCAGCGTCGCTCTCACCCCCGCCATACAGGTGGGCGGCGAGAACCTGCCCGCACCCACCGGAATCTACACCCGCACGTTCACCGACACCGGAGCCGTGCGCATCTACTGGGATGCCTATTCGGGCGAGAACGTCACCTACGACGTGACCCGCTACCCCGAGGCCACCGTGGTGGCCACCGGACTCACATCGGCCTACTACCGCGAGGTGCCGCCCGCCGGACAGCATTACTATGGCGTACGCGCACACGTAGACGGACGACTCACCGAGGAGGCCTACACCGAAAAGATTGGTACCGCCTCGCTCGCTCTGCCCTACGACAACTGCTTCGAGAACACCGACCGCGTGAACGAGCTCACCTACATCAACGCCAACAACGATGACTATGTCTGGCTCTTTGCCCCCAGTCTCGACTACCGAGGCACTCACGGCATCTACATGCCCTACAACGCCCGCGAACTCACCTTCTGGGAGCAGATGCAAGGCATTGAGCCGGAGACCGATGACTGGGCCGTCACCCCCGGCCTGAAGATGGAGAAAGGCAAGGTCTATACCGTCACCTACAACATGTCGACCAAGGGCAGCGACGAGATTTACGAGGTGAAGATTGGCACCGCACCCACCGTGGGTGCAATGACGCAAACCATCATCCCGCGCAGCACCGTGCCAGGCAGCGTGTTGCCCGTGGGGCGCACCGACTACTCGCAGTCGTTCACCGTCAACGCCGACGGCACCTACTACATCGGTCTGCACTGCATGTCGGCCGGCGGCTTCTGGCTGTGCGTGTATGAAATCCATGTGTCGGAAGGCTACTTCCCCAACGCCCCGACAGCCCCCGCCATCGCCGTCACACCCGACGATGCTGGTGCGCTGGAGGCCACCGTGGCCGTCACCGCGCCCACCACAACGCTCAACGGCGGCACACTCAGCGCCATCGACCACATCGACGTGATAATCGACGAGGAGGTGGTTCACACCTGGCAAAACCCCGCACCCGGAGCCACGCTCACCACGCAAGTGCCCGTGGAGCGGATGGGCACCTACGAGTTTGAGACAGTGGCCTACCACACCGCCACCGACCACGGCACCACCGGCAAGGCCTCGGCTTTTGTGGGTGCCAAGGCTCCAGCCGATGTGCCCTCGGTGACCGGCATCGAGAGCAGCCCCGGCGAGGTCACCCTCACGTGGCCCGCCGTGCGCACCGCCACCGACGGCTCAGCCATCGACCCGGCACAGGTCACCTACCTGATTTACGACACCGACGGCCAGGTGCTCCACGAGGTGCCCGGCGACACCACTTGCACTTTCCGGGTCACCGCACCCGACGCACCGCAGACCATGGTGCGCTACTACGTGGGTGCGCGCTACGGCACACGCTACACCTACACTACCGCCTTCACCCCCTACCTGCTGGTTGGCAAGCCCTACGAGCTGCCATTCTACGAGACCAGCAACGGCGACGAACTCAACTACTTCTGGATTACCGGCGGCAACGCGCTGTGGCGACTCCAGAAAGATGCCAGCGACATCAAGTCGAGCGACGGCGACGGCTCGTTCTTCTGGATGCGAGGCGAGTATCAGGAGGACCAGGGGCACATCACCTCGGGCAAAATCCACCTCACCGGCCGCGACATCACACTGGAACTCGACTACATGGCACTGAAAAACGACAGCAACCTGCTCTCGGTGAACGTGCTGTGCGATGGCGTGGGCACCACACTGCGCACCGTGGCAATGTTTGAGAACGGAACCGATGACTGGACTTGGCAGCACCTGAGCTTCAACCTCAACGAGTGGCAGGGCAAGACCATCCAGGTGCAGCTGCTGGGCACCCTGTGGACCCATGTGAGCATCTTTGTGGATGGGGTCAAGATCACCAGCACTCCCGACACCTTGCCGGGTGATGTGAACGGCGACGGCACCGTCGACGTGGAGGATGTGAACGCGCTCATCAACGTCATCCTCGAAATCACCGACACAGGCAGCCTGAGTGGAAAAGCCGACGTAAACGATGATGGCATCACCGACATCGAGGACGTGAACACACTTATCAACCTGATTCTTACGCAATAACCAACATTCAAACTCGGGTGGGAGCGCGAGAACGTTCCCACCCAATAATCAATTCCTATTATTTATGAAAAAACTATTCTTACTGCTCACCCTGCTGGGCATCACAGCCACCGCCAGCCAGGCGCAGCTGCTCAAGAGCAAGGCTTCGCCACCCGCCAATTCGGCGGCTACCTCGGTGCAGGTCGAGGGTGTGGACTTCCGCACCATCAACGGCCAGTTGCCTCCGGTGGTCATCGGTCCCCGGCAGGCCCACCGCATGGCAGCCTACAAGCCTTCGGGCCTCATCTACGGCACACGCATCTACTCCAACGTGTGGAGCGACTACTCGCGCTCAGGCCTCTATCTGCTCGACACCGAAACGCCCGCCATAGGCTCCATCTACGAGGGTACCTTGTTCAACACCTCCAATGGCGTATGCTACATCGACGGACGTCTGTGGCTCACACACAAGTCTATAGGAATCGTTATAACCGACGATGGCACCGTCAGCAACAATAGCATTTCGCACTTTCTGTTCAATCTCTACACAAGCGAAATCGAGATGAGCATCAACCCAGGCTATCCCAGCTCCGTTGCCACCGCGATGGTCTACGACCGCTACACGGGCATCATCTACGGATGCTTTGATGATGGCACAAGCCACGACAATTTCTTTGGCACGCTCGACCTGACAACCGGCCGCTCCACCGTCATCGCCGAGCTGGACGTGGAACTACGCGGTATGGTCATCGACAACAACCACCGCATGTGGGGCATCGACCGCAAGACGGGTGTGCTCTATGAAATTGACATGACTAACGGCATCCTGCGCAAGGTGGGCAACACCGGTGTCACCTCGAACTATGCCAACAGCGGCTGCCTGGACCCCATCACCGGCGTGTACTACTACAACTCGTGCAACTATTATGAGTCTACACTCTACGCCATCGACACCGAAACGGCCAATGCCACGGCAGTATACGTTTTCCCCAACAACGACGAATGGGCATCGATGTGGATGCTTCCACAACTGAGCAATGCGGTGCCTGAAGCACCGAAGAACGTTCAAGTGGTGTTTGACGGACTAGAGGGTGCTGTGAGTTTCAAAATGCCGAACAAGCTCGCCAACGGACAACCCGAAATGGGCACTCAGGCCACCTACACCATCTATGTGGACGGTGTGGCCGTGGTCACTGGAGTAGCCAATTATGGCAGCAACGTGGGCGTGCCATTGACCATGGAACATGGCGGACAGTTCATTATCGCCGTGGCACTGACCAACGACCAGGGAGAGAGCGAGGTGGTGCGGCAGACCGTCACCGTGGGCGATGCCGCCGTGTCCGCACCGGCCAACGTCACCCTCGCCAAGAGTGGCAACAATTTCCAACTCACTTGGGATGCCGTGGCCGTGAGCGGGGTGACCTACGATGTGACACGCTATCCTGACGAGGTGCAGGTGGCCACCGGGCTGACCGCCACCACCTTCACTGAACCCGTTCCTAACGGATTTCGCACCAACTATTTCTACACCATCACCGCTCGTGTGGGCAATGCACAAAGCCATGTTGCACGCTCCAATTATCTGGCCACTGGTTCGTTTGGATTGCCGTATAGCAACCACTTCGAGACACAGGACCGTGCCGCCGAACTCACCTTCATCAATGCCAACAACGACGCCTATTTCTGGAAATATGCCGTGAACTGCGACCTGCACGGCAACCAAGGCATCTATGTGCCGATGAACGGACGATCGGTCTCGTTCTGGGAGGAAATGCAAGGCATTGTGCCCGAGACCGACGATTGGGCGGTCACGCCAGGCCTTCCATTCGAGGCTGGAAAAATCTACACGGTCACCTTCAAACTTTTCAGTTTGTATAATACCACCGAATATCTGGAACGCTACGAGGTCAAAATGGGTACCTCACCCACCGTGGCCGCAATGACACAGGTGCTGAAGTCGCCCACCAACATCCTCACCGGCAACCTCAATCCACGCGAAGACCAAATCGTGTTCGCCGTACCTGCCGATGGTGTCTACTACATTGGCCTGCACGGCATCAGCCAAGGTGGCTATTGGTTCGGCTGTCTGGGCATCGATGTGAGTGAGGGCTACGACAGCAGTGCTCCCTACTTCCCGATGGACCTCACGGCGATCCCCAATGCCGATGGCGACCTCACAGCCGATGTGGCAGTGAGTCCATCGGGCTGGAACGTGCAGCGCCGCGACCTCGAGGGAGGCTACGACCGCATGGAGCTTTACGCCAACGGCAAGCTCGTCCACACCTGGCCAAGCCCCGTGGCACGCTCAACCATCACCGCCACCGTTACCCTGCCACGCGACGGCAGCTATAACTTCGAGGCTGTGCCCTACGGCATCAGTGGCACGCGCGGCATTTCGCGCAAGGTTACCGCTTACGTGGGTGTGCGACCGCCAGCCGACATAGCCAGTGCCAATATTACCACCACCGACAACCCCGGCGAGGTGAACATGACCTGGACACCCATCACCAAGAATGCCGACGGCGCAACCATCAACAGTGCACAGGTAACCTACAACGTTTACAATGCCAATGAGCAGTTGCTGGGTGAGGATGTGGCCGACCCGCAGCTCACCTTCCAGGCCATCGACTACGACAACGACCCGCAGCAGTTTGTGCGTTACTACGTCACTGGCCATTTCCACGACTATTTCAGCGGAAAAGCCGCCTACACACCCTATCTGCTCATAGGCAAACCTTATGAACTGCCGTTCCATGAGACTGCACCCACAGGCATCATGCGCTACGCATGGCTCATGTCGGGTGACCTCGGCTGGAACGTGGGTGCTGAGGACGAAGACATCCCCGCACAGGATGGCGACGGCACCTATTACTACCTGTTTGGCTCAACCGAGAACCAAACGGGCACCATGACTTCGGGACGCATCCACATCAGCGGCAGCGACCCCAAGCTCTCGCTCGACTATGCCACCCTACAGGGCTGCACCAACACGCTGACCGTGAAAGTGCTGTGCAACGGTGTCACCACCACGCTCGGCACCATCACGCTCAACGGCACGTCCAACGACTTCGTCTGGAAGTCGGCTGAATGGGACCTCAGTGCCTACGCCGACATGGATATCCAGCTCGAAATCACCGGCACCGTGGCTTCCCACGCCGCCGTGATCATCGACAACATTCAGGTCACCAGCACCGGTGGCCTCGTAGGCGACGTGAACGGCGATGGCAACATCGACGTGGAGGATGTGAACGCACTCATCAACGTCATCCTCGAAATCATCCCTGCCAGCAGCCTAAGCGGAAAGGCCGATGTGAATGGCGATGGCACCACCGACATCGAGGACGTGAACACGCTCATCAATTTGATTCTTACTCAATAACTATTTTTTAATCCAGGTGTGTGCGCCCACGCGCACACACCACTAATCAATTAATTCACTATTTTATGAAAAAACTGTTCTTTTTGCTCACTTTTCTGGGCATGACAGCCACCGCCACTCAGGCGCAGCTGCTCAAGAGCACGGTAGCCACACAGGCCGAATCGGCGGCCACCTCGGCGCAAATCGAGGGTGTGGACTTCCGCACCATCAACGGCCAGCTGCCGCCCGTGGTTGTCGGCAAGCGCCATGCGCAACGTGTGGCAGCCTACAAGCCCTCGGGCTACATCTATGGCACGCGCATCTACTCCAATGTGTGGAGCGACTACTCACGTGTGGGTCTGTATGCGCTCAGTCCCGATGAGCCAGTCTCGGCTTCCATCTACGAGGGCGACCTCTTCAACACCACCCGCGGCGTGGTCTATTTCGAGGGCAAACTCTGGATTTCGCATGTGGAGCAAGGCTTCAGCATCGGCGACGACAACACCGTGACGACCAACAACCGCGTGTCGCACTATGTGTTCAACGTGTTTACTGGCGAGATTGAGAACTACATCAATCCCGGCTATCCCAGCGCAACGGGTCCTGGCTTTGCCTATGACCGCTACACAGGCACCATCATCGGCTGCTTTAGCAACAACACCCTCAACGGCAACATCTTCGGTACGCTGGATCCGAACACGGGCATTCGCACCCCGATTGCCGAGCTGGATGTGATGCTCACCGCCGTGGTCATCGACAACAACCACCGCATGTGGGGTGTCGAGCGCAAGTCGGGCACACTCTATGAAATCGACATGACCAACGGCACCCTGCGCAACGCCGGAAACATCGGTGTGACATCGGCCTACATGAACGCTGGCTGCATCGACCCGATTACTGGCGTGTTCTACTACCACACATGCAACCTCTACGAGTCGTCGCTCTATGCCATCGACACCGAGACTTGCACTGCCACGCTGGTTTACAGCATTCCCACCAACGACGAGTGGTCGTCGATGTGGATGATGACGGCTCTGAGCGATGCCGTACCGGCCGCTCCCACCAACGTGCAAATCGATTCTGACGGACTAGACTGCGCAGTGAGCTTCAAGATGCCGAACAAGCTTGCCAACGGCCAGCCCGAGATGGGAACCCAGGCCACCTACACCGTCTATGTGAATGGTGATGCTGTGACCACTGGTGAAGCCAACTACGGCAGCAACGTGGGCGTGCCCCTCACCATGGAACACGGCGGCCAGTACATCATCGCCATTGCCTTGAAAAATGACCAAGGCGAGAGCGAAATCGTTCGCCAGACGGTCACCATTGGTGACGCTGCCGTGCCCGCTCCCGCCACCGTCACACTCACCCAGAGTGGAAATAACTTTAACGTGACTTGGGATGCCGTAGATGCTGCTGGCGTGACCTACAGCGTGGCACGCTTCCCCGGTGATGTGCAGGTGGCTACCGGACTGACCACCACCTCCTTCACCGAGGCTGTTCCCAACGGAACGCACACCAACTACTTCTACGCCGTCACCGCACACGTGGGCAACGCTCAGAGTGCCAGCACGCGCTCCAACTATGTGGCCACCGGCTCGTTTGGCCTGCCCTACAGCAACCACTTCGAGACCAAGGACCGCGCCAACGAGTTGACCTACATCAACGCCAATAACGACAACAAGGTGTGGACCTACGCCGTTAACTGCGACCTGCGTGGCAGCCATGGCATCTACCTGCCCAAGCCCGACCGTCAAGGTTCGGGGTGGAGTGCTACCCAACCACCCAGCGATGACTGGGCTATCACTCCTGGCCTGCCTCTCGAGGCTGGCAAGTCCTACGCTATAACCTACAAGCTCTTCGGCACTTACGCCGACATGGAGGACTATCGCGAGCGCTTTGAAGTGAAGATGGGTACCTCACCCACCGTGGCAGGCATGACCACTACCATCCAGTCGGCCTACACCCTGAGCAACGACAACGTGCACCCGCTCACCATCACCTTTGTGTTTGCCGCTCCTGGCACCGGCACCTACTATATCGGCCTGCACGGCATCAGCAATCCTGGCTTCTGGTTCGGTTGCTTGGGCATTGATGTGGCCGAAGGTGTGCCCAGCAGTGCCCCCAACCAGCCTAAGAGCATGACCATCACGCCCGCCAGCGACGGCTCGCTGACAGCCGATGTGAGCGTTGGGCTGTCGAGTTGGAACACGCTCAAGCAGAACATTGGTTCGCTGGGACGTGCGGAGTTGCGCGCCAACGGGCAACTCATCCACACCTGGGACAACCCCACGCCGGGTGCCACCGTCACCACCACCGTGACCGTGCCGCGCGACGGCAACTATGAGTTTACCGTGCTGCCCTACGGCAGCGACGGTGTTGCCGGCATCCCCCGCTCCGAGACCGCCTACATCGGCGTGCGCCCGCCGAGCAACGTGACCAACGCCCAACTCGTCGAGACCAACGTTCCTGGCGTGGTGAACATGAGTTGGAACCCCGTCACCACCAATATCGACGGCACCACCATCGACCAGAGCAAGGTCACCTACACCGTGTATGACGCAGATGAGTACGCCATTGTACGTGACATGAGCGAGACCAGCCTCAACATTCAAGCACTGGATTACGACAACGACCCGCAGCAGTTTGTGCGCTTCTACGTCACCTCGCACTTCAACACGTTCTACAGCGCACAGGCAGCCTACACACCCTACTTGCTGATTGGTAAGCCTTATGAACTCCCGTTCCATGAGACCACGCCCTACTATGCCCCGCGCTATGCTTGGTTGTACTCAGGCGACATCGCCTGGGAGGTGATGGGTGAAAGCGAGGAAATCCAGTCGCAGGACGGCGACGGTACCTTCTACTACATCGTTGGCTCTGCAGCCGACCAGACGGGTACGATGACTTCGGGACGTATCCACATCAGTGGCATCGACCCGAAACTCTCGCTTGACTATGCCACCCTGCAGAACTGCACCAACACCCTCACGGTGAAGGTGATTTGCGACGGCAGCACCACCACGCTGGGCACCGTCACCCTCACGGGCAACACAAGCAACTTCACGTGGAAATCTGTCGAGTATGACCTCAGTGCTTATGCCGACAAGAACATCCAGCTTGTAATCACGGGCACCATCGTTTCGCATGCCGCCGTGATTATCGACAACATCCAAGTCACCAGCACGCCCGACGGCATTCTCGGTGACCTGAATGGCGATGGCGCTGTGGATGTGGAGGACATCAACGCCCTCATCAACGTGATTCTTGAGTTCACCAACCCCAACACCCTTGTCGGCGATACCGACATCAATGGTGACGGAGCTACCGACATCGAGGATGTGAACGCCCTCATCAACATCGTGCTGGCACAATAAGCCCATCAGTAGTCACGATAACGCTAAGAAATTGAGGAGCATAGGAGTTTTTCCTATGCTCCTCAATTATTCAATGCAATTCCATTATTGATTCGTAAAAGTAGTTTGATATGTCGTTTGAGTTGCCTGATGGTGTTCTCGTGGACGTGGAATCACATTGCCATTAGATTGTGACATCGACTCGGCATATGAAAAATCTTTCGCCAAAACGTTGCCCATCCCAACTATTTGCAGTAAATTTGCACCGAAAAATGACAATCTCTTAAAAACCATTCATCATGATGAAACGACTACTTATCCTTTTCACCCTGCTGGGCATGACCTCCACTGCTATGGTAGCCCAGCGGCTCACGAGCAAAGTCAACACTCCCAACGGCGGGGTAACTTCGGCCCAGATCGAAGCCCTCGACATCCGCACCATCGACGGCAAGCTGCCACCCAACCCCGTCGGCAAACGCCAGTCGCAGCGCGTTGGCGACTATCGGCCCACCGGCCTGATTTACGGCAACCGCGTGTACAGCAACATCTGGAGCGACTACAATCGCGCCGGTGTCTATGTGATGGGCAACACTGAGCCCACCTCGTTCCCCCTCTACCTGGGCGACATGTTCTACACCAGTCGAGGCGTGTGCTTCATCGAAGGCCGCTTGTGGCTCTCGCACGTGGAGCGCGGCCTGAGCCTCGGCGACGACTACGAGGTGACATCCTCGCCACGAGTGCAGCACTACCTGTTCAACCTCGAAACCGGACAACTCGAAGCGTATATTAACCCTGGCTATCCCAGTTCCACGGGCTGGTCGATGGTGTATGACCGTTACACGGGCATCATCTACGGCGACTTCAGCAACAACGGCCTGAACAAGGACATCTTCGGCACGCTCGACCTGACCACGTTCCGCACCACGGGCATTGCCGAGATGAGCGTGTCGCTCAGCGGCATGGTCATCGACAAGCAGCACCGCATGTGGGGCATCGACCGCAAGACGGGCATCCTCTACGAGGTGAACATGACCAACGGCACGCTGCGCAAGGTCGGCAACACGGGCGTGACCTCGGCCTACGCGTGCAGCGGCTGCATCGACCCGTTCACGGGCGTGTACTACTTTAACACGTGCAACCAGTACGAGTCGGCACTCTACGCCATCGACATCGAGACCTGCACCGCCACGAAAATCTACACCTTCCCCAACGGCGACGAGTGGAGCGCCATGTGGATGTTGCCGCAACTGAGCGACGGCGTACCCCAGGCACCCGCCAACGTGCAAATTGCCTCCGACGGCCTGGACTGTGCCGTGAACTTTGTCGTGCCGCGCCCGCTGGCCAACGGCAACATGGGCCAGGGTGCCGCCACCTACACCATCTACGTGGACGGTGTGGCCACCATGACCGGTGAAGCCAACTACGGCAGCAACGTGAGCGTGCCCGTGACTGTGAACCACGGCGGACAGTACATCATCGCCGTGGCACTGACCAACGACCAGGGCGAGAGCAAAATCGTGCGCCAGACCGTCACCATCGGCGACGCTGCCGTGCCCGCACCCGCCAACGTCACCCTAGCCAAGAGCGGCAACAACTTCCGCGTGACCTGGGATGCTGTCGACATGGCCGACGTGACCTACGACGTGGTGCGCTTCCCCGATGAGGTGCAGGTGGCCAACGGATTGACCGCCAACTCGTTCACCGAGGCTATTCCTACTGGCGGCCGTGAGAACTACTTCTACACCGTCACCGCCCGCGTGGGCAACGCACTGAGCCCCGTCGCACGCTCCAACTATCTGGCCACGGGACAGTTCACCCTGCCCTACAGCAACCACTTCGAGACCGAGGACCGCGCCAACGAGCTTACCTACATCAACGCCAACAATGATAATTACGCTTGGAAATATGCCGTGAACTGCGACCTGCGCGGACACCACGGCATCTATGTGCCCAAGAACAACCGCGAACTCAGCTTCTGGGAGCAGTTGCAGGGTGTGGTACCCGAGACCGATGACTGGGCCATCACGCCGGGTCTCTACCTCGAGGGTGGGAAGACCTACATAGCCACCTACACCTTGTTCACGATGTACGAATACGACAACTACACCGAGCGCTACGAGGTGAAGATGGGCACATCGCCCACGGCGGCAGCCATGACCACCCAGCTGAAAGGGGCCACCACGCTGCTCACCGGCAACCAATCCCCGCGCGAGGAGCGGATTGTGTTCACCGCACCCAGCACGGGCACTTACTACATCGGCCTGCACGGCATCAGCCAGGGCGGCTTCTGGTTCGGCTGCCTGGGCATTGAGGTGAGCGAGGGCATCGACGCCAATGCGCCCTACTACCCGATGGAGTTTGCTGTCACGCCCGCTGCCGACGGATTGCTACAAGCCGAGGTGCACCTGAAGACCTCGGGCTGGAACACGCAGCGCAAGGCCCTCGATGGCTACGACCGCGTGGAGCTGCTGGCCAACGACATCCTCGTGTACACTTGGCAAAGTCCCGCACTGCGCGAGACCTACGACACCACCATCGAACTGCCGCGTGACGGCAGCTACGAGTTCGTGGCCGTTCCCTACGGCCTGAACGGCTCCGCTGGTATCCCGGGCAAAGTCACCGCCTACGTGGGCGTGCGCCCGCCGGCCGACGTGAGCGCAGCTGCCCTGGCCACCACCGCCAACCCCGGCGAGGTGACCATGACCTGGAACGCCGTCACCACCAACATCGACGGTGCTGCACTCGACACCAGCAAGCTCTCCTACAGCGTCTATAACGAAGACGAGCGACCTGTGGGCGAGAACCTCACCGACACGCAGCTCACCTTCCAGGCCATCGACTACGACAACGACCCACAGCAGTTTGTGCGCTACTACGTCGCCGCTCAGTACGGCAACTATCACAGCGCCTGGGCAGCCTTCACGCCCTACCTGCTCATGGGCAAGCCCTACCAGTTGCCGTTCTACGAGACCACTACCACCGGCGAAATGCGCTACGCTTGGATATCGAGCGGCGACCTCGCCTGGGAAGTGGGTGTAGCCGATAATGAGATGCCCGCGTGTGACGACGACGGCACCTACTACTACATCCTGGGTTCGGCCCCAGAGCAGACGGGCACGATGACCTCGGGCCGCATCCACATCAGCGGCGACGACCCGAAGCTCGCCCTGAGCTACGCCACCCTGCAGAACGACAACAACACGCTGGCCGTGAAGGTGCTCTGCGACGGCGCCACCACCACGCTGGCCACGCTCACCATGAGCGGCACAGCAAGCGATTTCACTTGGGAAACTGCCGAATGGGATCTGAGCGCATTCACCGGCAAGGACATCCAGCTTGAGTTCACGGGAGGCATCGTCACGCACGCTGCCATACTCATCGATGCCATCAAGATTACCAGCACGCCCGATGGCATTCTGGGTGACCTGAATGGCGACGGCACCGTGGATGTGGAAGACATCAACGCCCTCATCAACGTGATTCTCGAGTTCACCAGCCCCAGCACCCTCGCCGGCAATCCCGACATCAACGGCGACGGAACTACCGACATCGAGGACGTGAACGCCCTCATCAATCTGGTTCTGGCTCAATAACCCCAAGAGCCATCAGCCGTACCCGGTGCGGCTGATGGCCTGCACAAATGCGGGCCGCGTTACCGAATCATGTAGACCCGGTGCGGCTGATGGCCTGCACAAATGCTGGCCGTGTTACCGAATCATGTAGAGCCGCACCCCGGTGCGGCTGATGGCCAAAGCAATAACCCGCACAAGAAGTTGAGGAGTATCTCGGTACACTCCTCAACTTCGTTTCAACAGAGAATACAGCACGCAGCTCATTCTCCTGAAAAACCGCCAATAAATTTGCTTTTTCGCTCGGCTTGCACTATGTTGACCGCATATGCGGTCGAAATTAGGCTCCGCCTCGGAAAAAAAGCAAGCAGCTTGCTTGTTTTTCGCTCGACTTGCACTATGTTGACCGCATTGCGGTCGAAATTAGGCTTCGCCTCGGAAAAAAAGCAAGCTCGCTTGCTTGTTTTGCGCTCGACTTGCACTAATTTTGCGCTGAAATCGCGAAATTAGGCTGCACCTCGGCAAAAAAGCAAGCGAGCTTGCTTGTTTTGCGCTCGGTTTGCACTAATTTTGCAAAAAAAATGTATCGATGAGAAATTTACTGAAATATCGTTTCGCGGCTGTGGCAGCTGGCTTGATGCTGTGGATGGCAGCTGCGGGACAGGTGGATGTGCACTGGCAGGCTGGAGCTACCGTGAACAGCGGTAGCGGTGCGCTGGCTCCCTACCACATAGCGTCGCTGCGCGGTGGCACCGTCACGCAGCAGCACTCCACCCTGCTTCACGCAGGCATTGCCCACGAACTCGACACCACACAACGCCTGAGCTGGGGAGCCGGCATGGAACTGTGGGGCGGATGGGCCTCAAGTGCCGCCTACAGCAAATATGACCAAATGCATTCATCGTTGACCTCGCCGCTATCGACCACCCACAACGAGCATCCGGCACGCGCATGGGTGCAACAGGCTTGGGCCGAGGGCAAGTGGCGCGGCGTGCGGCTCACTTTGGGGGCCAAGCACGCAGGGTCGCCGCTGCTCAACGATGACCTCACTAGCGGCGACCTCACACGCAGCGGCAACGCACGGCCCATGGTGGGCGTAAGCGGAGGGTTTGTCAATTTCCAAACCGTGCCGTTCACCCATGGCTGGCTGCAGGTGAACGGCGAGGTGGGTTACTACAAGCCCGGCGACAACCAATGGCTGGAGCACCACTACAACTACTACAACCATTTCCTCACCACCGGCTGGTGGATGAACTACAAGAACCTATACTTTCGCTCGCATCCCCAGAAGCCGCTCGTGGTGACCATAGGTATGCAGGCGGCCTGCCAGTTCGGCGGCACCAACGTGACCTATGTGAACGGCACGGCCACCAATCGCGTGGAGCAGAAAGCCAATGCCGAGGCATTTCTCAAGGCTTTGATACCCGGTCATGGCGGGTCGCACGTGGGCGACAAGGTGTTCTTCGAGGGCAATCATTTAGGCTCTTGGGACTTGTTGCTCGACTACCGCCTGCGCGGCGGCACACACCTGCGGGCCTATTGCCAGAAGCCGTGGGAAGACGGGTCGGGCATCGGGCTGCGCAACGGCTTCGACGGCCTGTGGGGCGTGGAATGGCGGGCGGCACAACCCGGCTGGGTGACTGGCGCTGTGGTGGAATACCTCGACCTCACCAACCAAGGCGGCCCCATCCACTGGGCACCGGCCGACCACGAGAACACCACCATCACCACACCGGTGACCGGCATGGACAACTATTATAACAACTATGCCTACAATGGCTACCACAATCGTGGTATGGCCATCGGAACGCCCATGACGCGCAGTCCGCTCTACAACCGCGACGGTCACCTGCACTTCGACCACACGGTGCTGCGCGGCGTGCACTTCGCCCTTCGCGGCCAGCTGTCGCCACAGCTCAGCTACCGCGCCAAGGCCAGCTGGCGGCGCTCGTGGGGCACCCTGGAGCAGTCCATCCCCCACATCGATGCCACCTCGCTCATGGTCGAGGCCACCTACACACCCGCCAACGTGCCAGGGCTGGAATGTACCGCACAGCTGGCCCTCGACCGCGGCAAGCTCTTCGGCAACAACGTGGGCGCACTGCTCAACATCACCTACCACGGCAACTTCACACTGACCCAGAAATGACGAGCTCATGGCCTCCCCATACCCCTCCTTAGGAGGGGTTTACCAAGCTACCACAAAGTTCCCATCGTTCCCTATAATCCCCTTGAAATATGAAACCCCATCCCAAAGGCCCAAGAATTAAGAAGCAAGAAGCAAGAAGCAAAATGCGACTATTGAGCTGCGCATTGCGGCACTATGCTTTGAGCATTAAATCCAGTGCATTGTGCATTGTGTGCATCGCCTTGTGGTTGGCATCGACCAGCTGCACGCGCAATGGCGGTGACATAGGCATATGGTTCGGCACCTGGGCCATCGACTCGGTGACCGTCGACGGGCAAAAGAGCGAGTTGGACCCGTTGGGTCACGGCACGGCCTACTACCTGCAATTCCAGCGTTCGGTGGTGTGCCTGCGCTACACCGACACACTGCACAACGGCGGCGAGAGCTACGGCAACTGGGCCGAAGAGAGCGGCACCATGACCATCGCCTTCGATGCCCACAACTACGACGTGAGCCTCATGCCCCAGCAAGCCACCTACACCATCACCACCACCGGTAAGCACGCCGAACTGCGCCACACACCCAGCGAAGGCCACCAGCAGGTGTATTACCTCACCAAGCAATAGCTATTCTCCACCGCAAGGCTCATAGCTCACCGCTCCACAACGGCCCAATCGGCAATGTTGCGGATAGCATCGTCGAGCCGCACGGCCACAAGCACCGTTGGTCGCGAATCGGCAGCATAGGCTTCGGCATAGCGGCGGCTCTCCATCTGACGCTCAGCAGCTGCCAGCGTGCTGCGCTTAAACTCGAAGATATAAACACGCTTGACAGTCTCAAGAGCCAAGTCGATACGACCCTTGCAGGTGGGCTGCTCGATGTGCATCGCCAAACCGCTGATTTTAAACGCCACGGCTATCAGATTGCGGTAGTTGAGCTCCAGCACACGCTCATCGCCACTCTCCATTGGTGCCGACGCGATGATTCCCTTGAGGATTTCCATCATGCCATCAACGTCTCCATTCTGCGCACTGGTGTAAATGCGGTCGGCGATGGCAGTCACCTCATCGGTGTGAATGCGCGTATACACGGGCAAGATGTCGGCCGTGAGCGTCTCGCTCACTTCCTCGTTAGGAATGCCCAAGATAAAGCGCCGACGGTGTGTGTCAAAGTCCTTGATGGTGAGATAACCCGTCTGATAAAGGGCGGCAATGGTGTTGTCGTTATTGTCGAGCGTGCTCAGGTCTTTCTCGGTAGCCACGATGTGATGGTCCAGCACGGTGAGGTCGAGCTGCCTGTCACGCAGCATCTTAATCAGAAAGGTGGGCGTGCCGCCAAGCGACCAGCTGATGCCGAATTTCAATTCATCGAGCGAGTTGAAAATGCTCCAAGGATTGTAGAGCTGTTCCCCCATTTCACTGAAGCGATAGCCATCATACATACGCTGTAACTCATCGTAGGCCTTCTGCTTAGACATGCTGTATTTGTCGGCCAACCGCTGCACGTCGGTATCGAAATAGTGGTGAAGTTCGCGCTCACTGATGCCGCAAATCTCGCTGTAGTCGTCGCGCATACTGATGTCGATGAGGTTGTTCAAATCGCTGAACACGCTCATTTTCGAAAAACGGCTCACACCGGTTAGCATGGCAAAGCGGATATGCTCGTCACATGACTTAAGCGTGCCGTAAAAGCCTTTGAGAATAGCCCTCATCTCTTCCTGCAAATCGGCCTTGCCGTGTTCCACATTGGAAATGATGGGTTTGTCGTACTCATCGATGAGAACGACCACACGCTTGCCCGTGAGCGTGTGAATGCTCTTGAGGATATGCCTGAAGCGCGGCCCAGGTTGCTGCGCTTGTTGTTCGATTTGGTACTGCTTTTCCCACTCAAGCATCTGGCTGTTAAGCAAATCCATCAGTCCGATTGAACTTTCGCGATAGTTGCCGTTGTTCAAGTCGAGCCGCAACACGGGATATTTATTCCACGCTGTCTCCAGCTTTTCCAAGGCCAAACCACCGAACAATTCACTGCGCCCCAAGAAGTAGGCCTCGAGGGTTGAGAGCAACAACGATTTGCCAAACCGACGCGGACGACTCAGGAAAAAGGACTTGCCGCTGTTGGCAAGACGATAAACCATAGCAGTCTTGTCAACATAGACGTAACCCTCCTCGATAATTTCCGAAAACGTCTGTATGCCAATGGGATATTTCATAACAATCAACAATTTGGACTTCTGGTGACTAATCACACATCAATCACACGGCAAATTTACGACAATTCTTCCGTTTTGCAAAAAAAGGCATCTTTTTTATGATCAGGTTATCCGCAATCGCCCGAAAGGCCTGTTATTATCTTTGATTTGTATAGCTGGTGTTCGAATGTGGGTCTGTAGCTGACGGCGCAAACCATGAGCCTGTCAAAAAGCCTGTCACCAAAGTACTTTCTGTTGAACTTGTAGCAGAACTCATCGAGATACCGTTGCAGGTACTTTCCCTTCACGCCATGATACATGTAGTCGAGTAGTTTTTTGCGTTGCCTATGGCCACATGCACCCATGGCAGCACCTTGGCCGCGTCCTCTCCCGGTATGGTTTGAATGTCAGGGTCATCGACCACCTGCGACAGCCGCCTGTGGCCTCCGGCATTGTCCGCCGTCACAGCCGTCCCGCCGTCCACGGCCTGTTCCACGCCGGCGTTTATCGTTGCGGCGCTCAGGTCTTCAATGACCTGCATCTTGGTTAGTTTTATTGATGGCCGTTATGTTTGGTATGGCCTTTGTTTCTTGCACAGGCAATGCTGACAAGACTGTTGTTAATAATGATTCTGACTCTGTCATTGTAGATACCGTTATGGTTGATACTACAGTGGTTGACACAGTGAAGTAAGAAAATTATTAATCTTTAAATTAACTTACAGCTTGGCAACTGTAAGTTATATGCCTCTATAGTATAAAGGTCATTACGCATGATTTGTAATCTTGAAATTTCTGTTCAATTCAGAATAGAGGCTCCAATAAATGCAGTTACCAATCGTTAGACGAACAACCCATTCGGGTAGGAACATTTCAACATTTATTAAGCTACTTGGCTCAACGTTTTGGTAATTGTCTAATATTAGAACTGATTCGTCTGATTCTAGTATTGTGTAACGTCTAATTCTTTAATTCGATTTCAGGATATAGGTGCTTTAGCTTGATTCTGGCGTCATCCACCTTGAACTGCCAATTGACTCCCGTTTGCCTATTATTCCTGTCCCTGCACCAGGCTTGTGCCTCC
>JAFYCU010000210.1 GCA_017545095.1 Muribaculaceae bacterium
GGGTGTCGCCGTTGGTCGATTTCACCTCAAACACGCCATCGCCCAGCTCCAGGATGGAGATATCGAACGTGCCGCCGCCAAGGTCGAACACGGCGATGCGCTTGTCGCTGGCATCCTTGTCGAGTCCGTAGGCCAGTGCGGCTGCTGTGGGCTCGTTGACGATGCGCTGCACCTTCAAGCCGGCAATCTCGCCAGCTTCTTTGGTGGCCTTGCGCTGGGCATCGTTGAAGTAGGCAGGCACAGTGATCACAGCCTCATCGACGGTGGTGCCCAGGTAGTCCTCGGCGGTCTTCTTCATCTTTTGCAGAATCATGGCCGAGATTTCTTGCGGCGTGTACTGGCGACCGCCAATCTCCACGCGGGGCTGGTTGTTGCCGTTGTTCACCACCTTGTAGGGCATGCGCTCCACATCCTTGGTCACACGGTCGAACGTCTCGCCCATGAATCGCTTGATGGAGAACACGGTGCCAGTGGGGTTCATGATGGCCTGACGCTTAGCGGGGTCGCCCACGATGCGCTCGCCATCGCCACCGTCCTTAAACGCCACCACCGAGGGGGTGGTGTTGCGGCCTTCGCTGTTCGGAATCACGACAGGGTTTTTACCCTCGAGAACTGAAACACACGAGTTGGTGGTTCCAAGATCAATACCAATAATCTTTCCCATAGTTGTATGATTTTAATTTGTTATTTAATCATGTTGGTTTGAGCCGCCCATTGGCAGCCGCAACAATTATTGCAAAAGCCGTGCCAAAAGAAAAGTGCCACGCATTGCGCGGCACAATCACTGACACGATGTCAGTATTTCAGGACTATCGTAATGACAAAAGCATGACAATAAGTTTATTCCGCAAGGTGCTGCTTGGCCAGATCGATAACATCGTCCTCGTGGATTCCCTGCCTCGCGAGTGCATCGAGCGGCAACACAAAGAAGTTGAACCGCCTCACGCGCAGGTGGAAGTAGAGCGCGCGCCGGTCGCGCGTTGCGCTGGCGATGTCGCCCCACCCTATCGTGCGCGGCTTCATGCGCTGGTCGGTGAACGTGAGATGTATGCCCTGATTGTCGAAGACGGCCGTTTTCTCCATGAGCGACCACCGCACCTCGAGCGTGAGGGCATAGTTGATATAAACCAACACCAGCACCATAGGGAACACCAAGCACAACAGCATCAGCGCCGCCAGCAGCCATCGCACATCGCTCTGCAAAGCAGCCACGCCGCCACACGCCGCCACAGGCAGCGCAAACCACGGCCAATGGCGGCCGAAGAACAGCCGCCACATCACGCGCTGGTAGTCGCCAGCATCGACCTTGAAGTCGCGAATCTCAATCATGGCATTCAACGACGGGATAACAGAATATCGGAAAACGTAGCATCTTAATCATTTGGCCAAACGCAGTCCGGCATAGCGGCTGGAGCTTGTGGGTGTCCACCCCTGGCGGTGCGACACACGTGCCCAGTCGTCGCTGTCGTTATAGCATCCGCCACGTATCACCTTGAATGTGCCGGTATCGGGACCTGTGGGGTTCACCACAGCAGTCGAGGAGTAGCCGCCCCACCAGTCTTGGCATGGTTCCCACACATTGCCACTCATGTCATAAAGCCCCAACTCGTTCGGGGCCTTGGTGGCCACGGCGTGGGTATGGCCGCCGCTGTTGTCCACGCACCAGGCCACATCGTCGGAGGTGTTGCTGCCGGCCCACTTATAGCCCTTGCTCTTGTTGCCGCCACGAGCGGCATACTCCCACTCGGCCTCGGTGGGCAGACGGAAGGTCTCGCCGGTGATTTGGTTCAATTTGGTGATGAACTCCTGACATTGGTTCCAACTCACCTCCTCCACGGGATAGTTGCCGCCAGCCTGGTTATAGCTGGGATTGTTGCCCATCACCGCCTGCCACAGGGCCTGGGTCACCGGTGTCTCACCGATGGCAAAGCCCGACAGCGTGACTTGGTGGGGCGGCTTCTCGTTGGCCGAAATGCCGCTGCCCTGCTCGGCGGTGGCTCCCATGGTGAACGTGCCGCCTTTTACCTTAATCATGTTGAAAGTCACGCCATTCACCGTGTATTCGGTGTATGGGTCCTTGCCGAGCATGATGTTGATAACGATGTTCAGGTCATCCACATCCACCACACCGCTGCCATCGACATCGGCCCATAGGGCAGTGTCATCATCGGTGCCTGTATGAATAATCATGTTAATCACCAGATTCATATCATCAACATCCACTGCTCCATCGTAGTTCACATCGCCTCGGCGGCGGCGTTCCTTCACCGTGAGGATGCAGGTGCCGGTGCGGTTGGAGCCATCGGTGGTGGTGGCCAATATCACGGTAGTTCCAGCGGCCAGCGCGGTGATGTTGCCATCGCTGTCGACGGTGGCCACGGCGGGCTTGGAGCTGGACCATGCCACCTGCTGCAAAGCAGCATCGGGCAGCACAGTGGCCGTGAGGGCTGTGTGTTGGCCCACCGTGATGGTGAGCTCCTCATCGCTCATCACCACCGCTGTGGCCTGCGGGCGCGTCACCGTCACGGTGCATGTCGCACTCAGGTTGCTGCCATCGGTAGTGGTTGCAGAAATGACAGCTGTGCCATCACTCACGGCTGTGACGATGCCGTTGTCGTCGACGGTGGCCACGTCGGGTTTAGAGCTGAACCATGCCACTTGCTGCACAGCTGTGGTGGGCAGCACGGTGGCCGTGAGGGCGCTGTGATCACCCACCGTCATGGAGAGCTCGTCATCGCTCATCACCACTGCCGTGGCCATGGGTGGGGTCACCGTCACGGTGCATGTCGCACTCAGATTGCTGCCGTCGGCCGTGGTGGCGGTGATGGTGGCCTCGCCCACACCGATGGCGGAAACCAGGCCGTTGGCATCCACGATGGCCACGGCGGTGTTGCTCGTGCGCCATGTCACGCTGCGGTCGGTGGCGCTGGTAGGCAGCACGGTGGCCGCGAGTTGCAACGTGCCACCCACCTGCAGCGAGGCTGTGGTAGGAGCCACACTGATGTTGGTGGCCATACGGCGGGCCACCGTCACGATGCAGGTGGCGGTGCGGTTGGAGCCATCGGTGGTGGTGGCAGTGACCACGGCCATGCCTTCGCCCACAGCGGTGACCACACCGCTCTGGCTCACCGTGGCCACGCTGGCCTTGGAGGTGGCCCATACCACGGCCTGCGAGGCCGTGGAGGGTGTCACCGTGGCGGTGAGCGTGGTCTGCTCGCCAACATAGGTGGTGAATTCGCTCTGACTCAAGGTGATATCGGTGGCGATGTCGTGCGAACGGGTGACGGTGACCATGAACGAACGCGACTCGCCCTCGTAGGCCTGCTCATGTCCCGAGCTGGCCTCCACAAAGTCGAAACCTGTGATAGAGGAAGCGAGCGTCTGCGCCGTGAGAGCGGCATCGGCATGGATGGTGAGGTCGAACAGGTACTGCCGTGTGCCGGCAGGGATGCTCAGCGTCTTGGTGGTGTTGAGGGTGAGGATGCGGAAATGGCCATCAACGATGCCGCAGTCCACCGAGTATTGCGAAGCCGCCATGGTGGCGAGAAAAGCCGACGAGAAATTGACATCGGTTGCGGTGAGGCCAGACGGAAGCACCACATCGGCCTGAAACATCCAGATGGGCATCGACGAGGTGAGATACACGGGCACGGTCTTGGTCGCACCGGCCTCAAGGGTGAAATCGTCGATGTGGAGGTAGTTCTGCGCACTCACCGATGGCTCGCGGGCAAAGGTCACGCCCTCGATACTCAGCCGATGGCGGTTGATGCGATAAGGCTGCGCCGATGCGCCGGCGGCACACAGCACCACCAGCATCAACAGCAAGGTTTGTTGGATCCGGTTCATATTGCTTTGTTTTATTGTTTAGACATAAGTGCGAGACAAGTGACGAGTCATAAGCCAATTATCATGACTTGATGTTACCAATCTGTAACGTTTGGTGTGAGCGTTTTAGACTAAAGAACAAAAGACACATAAAATTTATTATGTACATATATCCTTGAATCAATCTATTAATTTATAGAAATATAACTAGCGTTGACCCTCTTTATGCTCATTTAGTCTATATCACAACCCACACGATTCGTTAAAGGGCCTAATAATTCATTCTATATGTATCACTCCACGATTCGTCCAAGCATGATGTTGACCACGGCGTTGAGGTCGGCCACGTTTACCTTGCCATCGGCGGTGACATCGGCCTGGTCGTGGTAGAGCGAGGAGCGGCCGAGGATTAGGTTCACCATTGCGTTCACATCGTTGATATCAACGCAGCCATCGCCCGTGAGGTCGCCTTTGACCACGAAAGCATCAGCATCATCGATGTAATTGTCGAAGCGCATCCACACCGGAGCGGAGTAATAGCTCGACAAACTCCCTTTGGGCACATGCACGGTGGCCGTATAGAAAACATTAGGACTGAATGTAAACCAGTTGACGTTTTCTTCAACCTGGGCTGGTCGGTCGCGCAAGCAAATAATATCCTTGATTGATGAGCATTTCTCAAACGCCCCAAACAAGATGCTCCTCACCTCAGGACCAAGACACACTTTTTCCAGACTGGTGCATCCCGAGAAGGTCAGTCCATTGATGGTAGTCACCTTATTGGGAATAGTTATACTGGTCAAGCCAGTACATTTTTTGAAAGCACCCCCTGCAATTTGTATCACCGAATTGGGTATGGTTATACTCGTCAAGCCGGTACAACCATAGAATGCAGAGCTACCAATGATTTTCATTGAGTTGGGAATAGTCACGCTGGTCAGACCAGAGCAACCATATAATCCTCCTTCCTTCAATTTCTCGATACCATCTGGAATAACCAAGGATGTGATTTTCGAGCCATTTAAATACAGGTCACCTTTCTCACTTGATTCAAACGGATGTCCCCATTGGCCATAATCGATATCCAGCCATGCTGCCAAGTCGGTGATGTACACGCTCGTTAAATTGTTGCACTCTTTGAATGCACTAAAACCGATGTTTGTCACCGACTTGCCGATTGACACACTCGTTAAATTGCTACAGCCCTCGAAAGTTTCTTGGTTGATTTTGGTCACGGAGTCGGGAATGGCCACGCTCGCCAGTTTGGAACAAGACCAAAAAGCAAAGCTGCCGATTTCGGTCACCGAGTTGGGGATGTTCACGCTCTCCAGACTGCAGCAAAGTTCGAATGCTGAACTACTGATGGTGGTCACGGTGTTGGGGATATACACACTTGTTATTCCACACTGATAGAAAGCATGGTCACCGATGGCAACCACATCATATAGCTCTCCATCAACATTAATCACGCTTGGGATGATGAGCGCACCATTTAAACCATCGTATGTTGGACCTATATATTGATTAGCATCAACATCATAGTCAAGATGATCGTAGGTGACCGTTACCGATTTGCCGTCTGGGTTTTGGCTGTAGCAAATGCCATCCACCCAAAAGGCACTGGCCGTGAGTGTGACGGCGAGGCATAGTGCCGCAGCGAGCCAGCGTTTGAGTTGTTTGTTTTTCATAATTACGTTGTTAAGTGATGTGCAAAGAATAAAGAGACATATGAACATAAGCCCTTGGCAGCGGTTGACATAAGTACATAAGATTCTTATATATTATAATATGGTGTTCTGCTTCGGTCATCCGGCCAGCGCAAGGGCAGGTTCTACTGTATACATATAGCCGACGTGCGAAAAGGTAACCCATGCGAACATACTGATTCTCAAAATTATGAGGGTTCGCCTTTTCGCACTGTCGGCTATCCCGGCATCGCCTGCGGTATCAGTGCTTGAAATGGTCGTTATACATCTTGATGCCAAAAATGATGGCACTCATAGTGGTGGTGAGTAGGTTGCACAGCAACAGTGGCAAGTTGTTGGTGAGCCAACCATTGATGGCAAACAGCAGGCTGCCAATGCCCATGAGCAGGAAAGTGCCCAAGGCAATGTCATCGGTCTTGCGGGTGCGCAGCGTGTGAATCGTCTGCGGCAGGTAGCCCAGCACCATGCTCACGCTGGCTGCATAACCCACAATCAAGGAGATGTTTTGTGAAATAAAATCAATCATAATAGAGATTAGGTTGTAGACCGCTCGCCATCGCACACTGGGAGGCTCGGTTCTGGGTTCTTGGTTCTTGGTTCTCGGTTCTTATCTCACCTCTTTCAGCAACTCTTCGACAGCGGCTTTGAGCTGGCGGTCCTCACCTTTGACCACGGTGGCAGGGTCGTTGAGCACGAGGATATCGGGCTCGAGTTGGCTGTTCTCCAAGTAAGAGCCGTCGGGCAGTTGGTAACCGATGATGGGTATGCCGAAGAGCATCGAGTCGTCCTGAAGGTCTTCCCACGACACGCTGGTCATCGTGCCTGCCACGGGAGCACCCACGAGTTTGCCTATGCCGGTGTGTTTGTACACCCACGGTGTGCCGTGCGCATTGCTGTAGCAAGCTTCGCACTGCACCATGATGCTGGGTTTGTTCCATCGACGGCTGGGCATGTCGCAGGCCTCGCGGCCACGCACCACCTGGGTGAAATACTTTTTGCCGCTGAAGAGCACCTCGATGTCCTCGTGCAGACGGCCGCCACCATTGAAGCGCACATCAATCACGATGCCTTCCCTCTTGTTGAACTTGCCCAGCACCTTGCTGTAGACCTCGCGGTAGCTCTCGTCGCCCATCGACTTGATGTGCACATATCCCAGTCGTCCACCCGACAGGCTGTCGACAAGGTGTTCGTTGCGCTTCACCCAGCGACGGTAGAGCAACTCGTTCATGCCGCCGTTGGTGATGGGCAGCACCACCTCGTCCCAGCGTTTGCCCGTGGCGGGATTATAGAGCGACACCAGGGTTTTCTTGCCGGCCTGGCCATTGAGCAGTGCCGTGTAGTCGTTCTCCTGGTCGATGGCTGTGCCGTTGATTTTCTCAACAATCACCCCAGGCTTCACCTGCGAGCTGGAGCGGCCGAATGGTCCCTTGGCCAGCACTTCGTCCACCTTGAGTCCCTGGCCGGTGTATTGCCAGTCGAAGAGCAACCCCAAGCGTGCGGTGGCCTCACCGCCGCCAGCGGGATAGTAATGTCCGCCGGTGTGCGACACGTTGAGCTCGCCAAGCAGCTCGCTCAGCAGGTCGGCGAAATCGTAGTTGTTGTTGATGTGCGGCAGGAACTTGCGGTAGGCCTCGGTCATGGCATCCCAGTCCACACCGTGGTAGTTGAGGTTGTAGAAGCGTTTCTCGATCTGGCGGTGCACATGGTTGAGCATATACTCGCGCTCGGCGGCGAGATCCATCTTCACCTCGGCCTTGTAGTCGATGCCCGTGAGTTTGTCGCCGGCTACTGTGAGCTTCTTCATGGCACTGCTGCCCAGGATAAAGAAGTTCTTGCCCTCCTTGTCGCTCTGAATGCTGGCTCCGCCGGCACCCATCTTGTTGATAAGCTTGGTGCTGTGCTCGCGCATGTCGAGTTTCCACAGGTCGTAGCCCTTTTCCACTTTCGACAGGTAGTAGAGACTCTCGCCGTCGTCGGTGATCATGGCGCTGGCGATGTCGCTGGAATTGGGTGTGAGACGCACGATGCGGTCCTGGATACCATCCAGCTCCACAGGCACGTTTTTCTTCTCATCCTTCTTCTCGTCGGCTTTATCGTTTTTCTTCTTTTTGTTCTTGCTCGCAGCCTCCTTAGCCTTGTCGGCTTCTTTTTGCTGCTCTTTCTCAAGCTCCTTGCACAACTCGTAATCCTCTTTCGAGAGTCGGTATTTGTCGTAAGCATCTTGGTTGACGAAGCAGAGCAGCACATCGTCTTGCGAGCCCCACGAGGCATGGCTGCGCATGCCATAACGGTTGCTCTTGAACAGGATGGCGTTGCCACCCATCACCCACTTGGGACTCTCGCTGAAGTATCCGCTGCCGGTGATGTTGGTCACCGGTCCGCCGTCGACGCTCACCAAACCGATGTCGGTGTAGGGGTCGCGTTGGTTACCGATAAACTCCAGGGCTATCCAGCGGCTGTCGGGCGACCAGCTGTAGCTGAAACCGCCGTTAGTCTCATACCAGGTGCTGCCATCGGTCACCTGATGCACCTTACCCGAGGCCATGTCCATGACCATGAGCTTGGTGCGGTCTTCGATAAAGGCGAGTTTCTTGCCGTCGGGACTGATGTCGGGCATGGCACGCTCCACGGTGGCGGAAGGCAGCAGCACTTCCTCCTTGATGGTGGTGGCATTGGGGAAGTTGGGGTCTTCCTTGCGGGCGATGGTGGCCTTGACAAGCTGCCAATTGCCGTTGCGCTCGCTGGCATAGACCAGTGTGCGGTTGTCGGCCCCCCAGGTGATGTCTTCCTCGGCCTGCGGGGTGTTGGTGATACGCTTGGTGGTGTTATACTCCACCGAAGTCACGAACACCTCGCCGCGCACGGTGAAGGCCACCTGTTTGCCATCGGGCGACACCACGGCATTGTGTGCTCCGCTGCCCTTGGTGAACCGGGCAATCTGCTCGCTGTCGTCGTGACTGAGCTGCACGTTCACGCGCTGCGGCTGCTGGCCGAGACGCTGCGTGTAGAGGGCACCGTCCCAGGTGTAGCACAGCGTGCCGTCGGTAGCCGACGAGAGGAACCGCACGGGATGGGTGGTGAAGTTGCTCACCGGAGCAAGCGCTGCGGGTTGGCTCAGCGGGAAACTCCACACATTCATCGAGCCGCCATTGCGCTCGCTCAGGAAATAAACCTTGCCATCGGGGCCGAGCACCGGGTTGCGGTCCTCGCCTCCAATGTTGGTGAGGTTGGTGTGGTGGCCAGTGGCGAAGTCGTAACGCCACACATCGCGTGTCACCGACGAGGTGTGGTGCTTGCGCAGCGGGTCTTCCATGCCTTTTTGGTCCTGATAGAGCATGAACGAGCCATCGGGCGACAGGCGCACCTCCTCGGCTGGCGTGCCCAGCACCTGCACGGTGCGTCCGCCAGCCACAGGCACCTTATACAGCTCGGTCATGCGTCCGCTGGGGAACAACACGCTCGAGGCGGGATCCTGGATGCTGGCCGAGAAATAGACCTCAGACCCATCGGGGCTGAACGCCCAGGGCAGCTCGCCAGCCGAGTTGCTGGTCAGCCGCGTGGGGGCACCGCCGGCGGCAGGCATCACATACACGTCGAAATTGCCTCGGCGGTCGCTGGCAAAGGCCAGCTGGCGGCCGTCGGGCGACCACACGGGGTTGCGCTCGTAGCTCGCCTGCGTGGTGAGCTGAACGGCCTGCCCGCCGGTGGAGGCCACTTTGTAAAGGTCGCCCTTGTAGGCGAACACAATCTCTTGTCCATCGGGCGAGATGGCGGCATAGCGCATCCACAGCGGCTCCACCGCCTGCCCCATAGCCACACCAGCACACAGCAGCGCGGCAGAAATCATCAGTTTTTTCATTATCATTGAGCGTTAATTAGTTTTCACAAGCTACGAGCTACAAGCCACAAGCTACAAGTGTCGCCATGCGGCTCTTGGCTCTTGATTCCGTTTCATTCGGCAAATTTACGACAATTATTCGGTATTGCCAAAATTTGATTGGCTTGGCATATATAAGGCACTATAAAAATCATCAATCAGTTCCAAATATTGCCATTCTACAGGTCGGCGAGGGATTATTGACATTCTCCTTGATTTAGATTCAAAAAAATGATAATAAGCCCTTCAACTCCCGATTATCATGATAAAACGGAATACAACTCACGATTATCATATTGTAAAGGTTGTGCAAACAAGTAATAAAGCCAAACTTATTCTGATTTATTTGAAGAGAACATAACGTATATGGCATAGTTTCGCCACCAGTCCACAACGCTATGGCAAAAGAAACACGTCAACAACCACGATTTTTTAACTGAACCACACAACATGAATCTGAAAACTTCACCTTTATTTTTTGCCAAATGGAATTATTGTAGTAAATTTGCCGTGACAAAGAAAGCCGAGAGATGCGAAGAAAAGTTTCAATGGAGCCTCCCCACCCCCCGTGGAGCCTCCCCAATCCCTCCTAGGAGGGGCTTCGGATGGAACCAATTTGCGACAATCGCAGCTTGTGGACGTGGCAGGTAACGTCCCTACAAAACGCTTGTTTAATAAAAAAGCTTGTTTTCTCGTTTTTATAAAAAAGGTTGTTTACTCATCACTCTTGACTCATCACTGAATATGAAGTATCCAATAGGCATTCAGACTTTCTCGGAGATTATCGAGAATGGCTACGTATATATCGACAAAACGGCACTTGTTCATCGCCTGGTGGATAGGGGCAAGTATTATTTTTTGAGTCGCCCGCGCCGGTTCGGCAAATCATTGTTGTTGTCAACGCTCGATGCCTACTTCAGCGGCCGGCGCGGCCTGTTTAAGGGCCTGGCCCTGGAGCAACTCGAGACGCGCTGGGATAGCTACCCGGTGCTGCATCTTGACTTGAATAACGGCAACTTCAAAATCGACACCAGTGAACTGACAGCCAAACTCGAGCGATTTCTGCGCGAGAATGAAAAGAAACAGCACTTGAGTCAACAATCAGAGAAATTAGGCGACCGTTTCGCCGATTTGATAGAAGGTGTTCATGCCACAACAGGCAAGCGCGTGGTGGTTTTGATTGACGAATACGACAAACCCATCATTGCCAACGTGGAGCGCGGCAAGGCCGACCTGCAGGACGAGATGCGCAACATCCTCAAAGGGTTCTACGGCACGCTCAAGACATGCGACGAGCACATCCGCTTCGCCATGCTCACCGGCGTGAGCCGATTCTCGAAGCTGAGCGTTTTCAGCGACCTGAACAACCTGATTGACATCAGTATGGACAACGCCTACTGCGACATCTGCGGCATCACCGAGCAAGAACTGCACCACTACTTCGACGGTGAGGTGCAACTGCTGGCCGACAAATGCCGAATGACCAAGCAGGAGGCCTACGATGAACTCAAGCGGATGTACGACGGCTATCGCTTCAGCGATGATGGCATGAACATGTACAATCCATGGAGTGTTTTCAAGTCGCTTAGCAATCGAAAATTTGAGATTGGCTGGTCCAGCACTGGCACGCCCACATTCCTAGTGAAGATGCTGCACGACCGTCAGCTCGACCTCACCGTGCTCGACCGCCACATCGTGGCCAGCGAACAGGACATGAGCTCGTTCGACAACACCGACAACACCGTGGCGGCACTCTACCAAACGGGCTACCTCACCATCAAGGACTATAATCCCCGCATCAAGCTGTATTCATTAGGTGTGCCCAATGCCGAAGTGGACAGCACATTGAATACGAGCCTGTTGCCAGCCTATGCCAAAGTGCAGGAAATCAGTGCTGGCACCATCACCGCCCGATTGTTCACCGCTGCCCAGGCCGGCGATGTGGACGGTATGATGGAAACCCTGCGGGGTATCATCGCCTCGGCACCGATGGAGAGCACCGACGAGCGCGTGCTGGAGCTGAACTACCGCAATCTGATTGCCATCACGTTCAAACTCAGCGGTTTGGCGGTGCACATCGAGCAGCACACCTGCGTGGGGCGCATCGACCTGGCCCTGGAGGCCGACGAGCGGGTGTATATCTTCGAGTTCAAGCGCACCACGCTCGCCGCCGCCCAGCACCAAATCGAGAGCCGCCGCTATGTGGACGCCTACGCTGCCGACGCGCGTCAGAAGGTGCTCGTGGCCGTGCGACTCGACGATAACATCCGCAACATCGCCGACTGGACCGTTCTATGAATCATGCTTAGCGCGACACGCAATCGGCGATGAGGCCACGTCACTTGAGCACTTTGGTCTCGATGTTGTAGCGCGGGCGGTCTTTGACCTCGATGTAGATTTTGCCGATGTACTCGCCCACGATGCCCAAGCCAATGAGCACGCAGCCGCCTATGAACCACAGCGACAGGATGAGCGAGGCCCAGCCGCTCACCGCACGACCGGTGAAATAGGCCACGAGGGTGTAGATGAGTATCACCAAAGCGATGAGCGTGAAAAGCACGCCAAGGGTGAACACCATGCGCACGGGCTTGATGCTGAACGAGGTAATGCCGTCGATGGCAAAACCAAGCATCTTGCCCAGGGGGTACTTGCTCTCGCCGGCCAGGCGGGCACTGCGGTCGTAATAGACGCGCTCGGTCTTGTAGCCCACCAGCGGCACGATGCCACGCAAGAACAGGTTTCGCTCGCGATAGCGCATTAGCTGCGCCACGGCGCGGCGGCTCATCAGGCGGTAGTCGGCGTGATTGTAGACGCTTTTCACACCCAAGCGCTCCATCAGTCGGTAGAACGTCAACGCCGTGGTGCGCTTGAACCAGGTGTCGGTCTTCCGCTCACGTCGCACGCCATAGACAATGTCGGCACCGTCGCGCCAACGCGCCACCATGTCGGGAATCACATTGATGTCGTCTTGCAGGTCGGCATCGATGGTGACCGTGAGGTCGGCACGCTCGATGGCGGTTTCCAGACCTGCCATAAGGGCGTTTTGATGTCCCACATTAGCCGCCAGCTTCACGCCACACAATCGCTCCTGCTGCCCTGCCAACTGCTCAATGAGCTGCCATGTACCGTCGGTCGACCCATCATCCACACACAGAATGCGGCTCTCGTCGGCCACCAACTCCTGCCGCGCCATATCGTCGAGCACACGCGAGAGCCGCACAACAGTCATCGGCAACACCTCGTGCTCGTTGTAGCACGGCACCACGATATACAGTACCTCCTTTTTCATTTTCACATTCTTATTCGAACGGGCAAAATTAATCATTTTTTATGTCACAGACAAATTATCGGAACAGAACGCGAAATGTATTCTGAAATTTGAGATGTAATTGAAGTGATGACTTAGAGCAACGCGTGAATGAAAATAAAGGGCGATTCCTTAGTGATATATTAAAAAATATTAAATCATCGTAAACCATGGCGATGATGTGGAAGATTATGACTATCTTTGCTTTTTATTTTTTAATCGAACCACACCACTATGGAAAAGAAAATAATCCCCGACAGCGAATTAATCATCAACGATGACGGCTCGGTTTTCCACATCCACCTGAGGCCAGAGCAATTGTGCGACAACATCATCATCTGTGGCGACCCCGGTCGTGTGACGATGATTGCATCCTATTTCGACACACAAACCTTCGAGGTGAGCAGCCGAGAGTTCCATACCATTGGCGGCACCTATCGCGGCAAACCCATCATGGCTCTGTCGCACGGCATTGGCGGTGACAACATCGACATCGTGATGACCGAGCTCGACGCGTTGGCTAACGTGGACTTCTCTACCCGCATGCCACGCGACGAGCACCGCACGCTCAACATTGTGCGCATCGGCACGAGCGGCGGCCTGCAACCCTACGTGCCCGTGGGCACTCCGGTGATTGCGGCCAAGGCCCTGGGATTCGACGGCGTGCTGAACTACTATGCCGAGCGCAACGCAGTGAGCGACCTCGACTTCGAGCGAGAGTTCTGCAAGTTCGTGGACTGGAATCCGCTCTTTGCCAAACCCTATGTGGTGCCTGCCGACCCCTGGCTGGTGGAACGCATCGGCCGCGACGACATGGTGCGCGGCTACACCATCTCGGCTGTGGGGTTCTACGGCCCGCAGGGGCGCGAGGTGCGCGCACAGCTCATGGAGCCAGAGCTGAACAAACGCATAGAGGCATTTGAGTACGATGGCGGACACATCACCAACTACGAGATGGAAGGTGCCGCATTGCAAGGCTTGGCACGCATCCTGGGACACCGTGCCATGACGGTGTGCTCCATCATTGCCAACCGCGTGGCCACCGTGGCCAACACCAACTACAAGACGGCGGTCAACGACCTGGTGGGTATTGTCATCGACCGACTGATTGGCGAGGACAAC
>JAFYCU010000211.1 GCA_017545095.1 Muribaculaceae bacterium
GGCTCGCCCGTTCCATCCCGACGACCCGGTGGCCGACGTGATGAGCGTGATGCCCCTGCTCGCCCCGGGCGACACCGCCCTGATGGGGTACGACTGGGACGTGATTTTGGCTGGCGGCTTGCTGTTTGAAATCAACCTGAAAGAATATGGCATCGGCGCGCAGCGGGTTCTTAAAAGCGGGAAATAGCCGTTGCGACTACGGCGGCAAGCCACAGCCCGCAGCACCAGGCCTCACTTCAGCGTGATTTCGTTGTGCTCCACGGTGCGCTCGCAGTAGTAGCAGCGCAGCGTGAGCGGGGAGTGACTCACCACATGGAAGTGGGTGGCCATGGGTTCGTTGTTGCTGATGCACTTGGGGTTGTTGCATCGCACGATGTCGTGCAGGTCATCGGGCAGTGTTGCCTCGTGCTTGTCGACCACCTCATAGTCGCGGATGATGTTGATCACGGCGCGGGGTGCAATCACGGCGATGCGGTTCAGCACATCTTTGGGCACTTCCACGTCGGCGATTTTCACGATGCCTTTCTTGCCCAAGCGTTCACTGTCGAGGTTGAAACCGATGGTCACACTCTTGTCGAGGTGCTCGATGCCCAGCAGGTTCACCACTTTGAACAGCGAGTCACAGGGGATATGGTCGATCACGATGCCGTTCTCAAGAGCGGCCACAGCGAGTTCTTTCTTTTTCATGATGGTTGGTTTTTAGATGCAAGATGCGAGATTCGAGATTCGAGATGGCTAACGCACATTGTGCCACATTATACATTAATTCCCAGTGCGCGGCAGATGATGGCTTGACGGGCATAGAGGCCGTTGCGTGCCTGCTCGAAGTAGTAGGCCCACGGTGTGTCATCGACATCTTGGGCAATCTCGGTGACGCGTGGCAGCGGGTGCAGCACGCGCATGGTGGGCTTGCCGCCTTGCAGCATCGCGGCCGTGAGGGTGTACAGACTCTTCACGCGCTCATATTCCATCAGGTCGCTGAAGCGCTCGCGCTGCACGCGGGTCATGTAGATGATGTCGCTCTCGTTGATGATGTCGGTGCTGAAGTCGGTGGTCTCGGTGTAGGGGATGCCGTGCTCGCGGCAGAAGAGCTTGTACTGCTCCGGCATTTGCAGCACATCGCAGGCCACGAAGTTGAACCGCGGGTTGAAGTGCTGCATGGCCTCGAGCAACGAGTGCACCGTGCGTCCATACTTCAGGTCGCCCACCATGGTGATGGTGAGGTCGTCGAGGTGTCCCTGTGTCTGTTGAATGGTGTAGAGGTCGAGCATCGTCTGCGTGGGGTGCTGGTTGGCACCGTCGCCGGCGTTGATGATGGGCACGCGCGAAATCTCGCTGGCATAACGAGCGGCACCCATCAATGGATGCCGCATCACAATCAGGTCGGCGTAGTTGCTCACCATCATGATGGTGTCTTTAAGCGACTCGCCTTTCGACTGGCTGCTCGTGCTGGCGTCGCTGAAGCCAATCACACGGCCGCCCAAGCGGTTGACGGCGGTTTCGAAACTCAGCCGCGTGCGCGTCGACGGCTCAAAGAACAGCGAGGCCACCACTTTGCCTTCCAGCAGGCGTTGGTTGGGGTTGCGCTCAAACGCCTGAGCAGTGGTGATGAGATCCAAAATCTCTTGTTTGCTCAGGTCGGTAATCGAAATCAGATTTCTTGTGTTCATTGTGGGGGTGTTACATTGGTTGGACAAAGGTAAAGCAAAAAAGCGTACCAAGGTGCATCAAAAATAGAAAAAAATCTCCCTTGTGAAAAAAAAGTCAAATCATGATGGATTATTGCGGCGAAAGTCGTAATTTTGCACTTTCTTCCTTTTGTGAAGCCGTGCGCCGCCCGCAGTGAGCGCACCTATTGATGTGTAATTCAGAAAAAAAGAAAGTCAGATATGAGCAACAACCAAAACCGACGGGCTGCACGTCGTGCCCGCAACTCTCGCATTGTCAAGCGCATGTGGTGGTGCTTTGCCGCCATCGTGGGGGCGATGCTTCTGCTGTTTGTGCTGATTTATAATGGTGTGATTGGCTATATGCCGGCTATTGAGCAGCTGCGCAATCCCACCGACAAATTCGCCTCGACCATCTATGCCGCCGGAGGCGAGGAGATGGGTCGTTACTACCGCAGCAAGGGCAACCGCGTGTATGTGGACTACGACCAGCTGTCGAAGCACCTGAGCAACGCGCTCATCGCCACCGAGGATGTTCGCTTCGACAGCCATTCGGGCATCGATGTCAAGGCCCTGGGGCGTGCCATCGTCAAGCGCGTGATCATGGGGCAGAAGAGCGCCGGTGGTGGCAGCACCATCACGCAGCAGCTGGCCAAGCAGCTCTACTCGCCCGAGTCGAGCAACATCTTCGAGCGTGCCTTGCAAAAACCCATCGAATGGGTCATCGCCGTGAAGCTCGAGCGCTACTACACCAAGGACGAAATCATCAAGATGTATTTCAACCAGTTCGACTTTCTGAACAACGCTGTGGGCATCAAGACGGCGGCCTACGTCTATTTTGGCAAAGACCCCTCGCAGCTCAACCTGCAGGAGGCAGCCACGCTGGTGGGCATGTGCAAGAACCCCTCGTATTACAACCCCCTGCGCTACAGCGAGCGCACGCGTGAGCGCCGCAACGTGGTGCTCGACCAGATGGTGAAGGCGGGCTTCCTGAGCGAGGCCGATGCCGCGGCCACCAAGCAGCTGCCGCTCGTGCTCAGCTACCACCGCGTGGACCACAACGACGGCCTGGCACCCTACTTCCGCGAGGAGCTGCGCCGCGTGATGATGGCCAAGAAGCCCGAAGAAAAAGACTATCCCAAGTGGAACCGCCAAGCCTATGTGGATGACTCGGCTGCCTGGGTGCGCAACCCGCTCTACGGATGGTGCAACAAGAACACCAAGCCCGACGGCACGCACTACGACATCTACAGCGATGGCCTGAAGATTTACACCACCATCGACGAGCACATGCAGACCTATGCCGAGAAGGCGGTGCACGACCACATGGCCAAGACGCTGCAGCCGGCATTCCTGCGCGAGCGCGGCGGCACCAAGAACCCCTACACCAACAACCGCGCCGAGCTGTCGGCGGCCAACAAGCAAGCCCTGATCAACAATGCCATCAAGCACAGCGAGCGTTACCGCGTGCTCAAGAAGCAAGGCAAGAGCGAGGCCGAAATCATGAGCAACTTCCGCACGCCCATCAAGATGCGCCTGTTCAGCTACGATGGCGACTACGAGACCACGATGACTCCATACGACTCGCTGCTCTACACCAAGTCGTTTCTGCGGTGCGCCATGATGTCGATGGACCCGGTCACGGGCTATGTGAAGGCCTATGTGGGCGGCCCCGACTTCCGCTTCTTTAAATACGACATGGTGTCGACCGGTCGCCGGCAGATTGGTTCAACGGTGAAGCCGTTTGTCTATTCCAAGGCTGTGAACGACTACGGCTGCACGCCGTGCACGGTGCGCCCCGGCGGAGCCCCCAACGTGCACTGGTACCGCGAGGTGTGGAACCCACGAGGCGGCGGTGGCTCGATGAGCCTGAAGTCGGCCCTCACGGCCTCGGTCAACACCATCTCGGCAGGTTTCATGAAGGGCACCTCGCCCAACTGGATTGAGCAGCAGGGGCATGTGGTGTATCCGCCCAGCGAGTTGGCCAAGTGGATGCACAGCTTCGGAATCACCAGCCACCTGGAGCCGGTGCCTGCGTTGAGTCTGGGCGTGAGCGAGATCACGCTGCGCGAGATGGTGGCCGCCTATTCGGCGTTTGCCAACGGCGGTATGCGCGTGGAGCCAGTGTATGTAACCCGCATTTGCGACAACAAGGGCAACATCCTCGCCGAGTTCACCGGGCAGCAGACCGAAATCATGAGCGAGGACACCTATTATAAGATGCTCGACATGCTCATGAGCGTGGTCGACTCGGGAACGGGTCGCCGCCTGCGCGGGCAGTATGGCATCACCGCCGAGATGGGCGGCAAGACGGGTACCACCAACTTCAACAGCGATGGCTGGTTCATGGGGTTCACGCCCGAGCTGGTCACCGGTGTGTGGGTGGGTGGCGAGGAGCGCTACATCCACTTCGTGAGCACGGCCATGGGACAGGGTGCCGAGGCCGCTCTGCCCATCTTGGCACGGTATATGCAGCAAGTCTACAAAGACTCAGAGTTGCCCTATTCGCAGAGTACCAAGTTCCAGTTCCCCAAGGGCTTTAACGCCTGCGAGGACGAGTTGGGCCACATTGGCAGCTATGGCGGTGGCGGTCGCCGCAGCAGTGGCGGCGGTGGAGGCGGCGGTGGAGGCGCCGGCGAAGCCATCATGGAAGGAGCGTTTGATTAATGCAGCCCGCAGCCAAGAACCGAGAACCAAGCGCGCAATCAGTCGGTAGGTCGCAAGGCACGCCTTGCGAAACCTTGACGCATTGATAAAGGCATATGATCTTATGGCTGTTTTTTACTCATAACCTGAAATTCAAGTAATCATGAAGCGATTGTTGCTTTTAGCTGCTACAATGTTGGCCTTTGTTACGCAAGCGGCGGTGCCGGGCGATGTGACCGGCGATGGCCTTGTCGATATCGAGGACGTGAACGCCGTGGTGAACGCCATCCTGGGCAAGGCGGACGGAATCCCAGCCTCGCGGGCCGACGTGAATGGCGACGGCGACGTGGATGTGGAGGACATGAACCTGCTCATCAACGTGATGCTCGGCAAGGTGGTGCTCCCCGACCCCAACCCCGTGCCCACGGGACACGACTATGTGTGGAACATGGACGCGCTGCCTGAGATTCATATCACCGTGTCGCTCGACGAATGGAACCGCCTGCTCGACCTCTATGATGCCAACGCGGGCACGAAGCAATATATCATGGCCAGCCACTTCACCTTTGTGCAGCAGGGCGAGCGCACCGAGATCGACTCCATCGGTCTGCGCCTGAAGGGCAACACCAGCCGACGGCGGCCCGAGGGCGGATGGGGACAGTCGCACAGCACGCGACGCACCGACTGGCACCATGTGCACTTTGGCATCAACCTGCGCAAGTATCACAAGGACGAGAACCACACCATCAAGGGGGTGCGCAAGCTGCACCTGAAGTGGTTCAAAGACGATGCCGCCTACTGCCGCGAGCTGTTCTGCTACAACCTTTTCCGCCAGGCCGGTGTGTGGACCGCCTCGCGCTGCAACTACTGTCGCCTGTGGCTCAAGGTGGAGGGCGACCGCAGCGAGACCTACTACGGCATCTACGAGATGATTGAGCCGGTCGACGAGAACTACCTCAAGCAGCGCGATGACAGCACCACCTACGGCACGCACAAGGGCAACCTGTGGAAGTGCAAATATGTGGGTCAGCCGGCCAACCTCACCCAGGCCGACAGCGGTGACTACTGGTGGGACGACGACACCGACGCCAACCACACCTACACCCTGCAGACCAACACCAGCCGATTCGACAATGCACGGGCGCAAATCGTCGACTTCCAACTCAAACTCAACGGCAAGGGACGCGAAAGTTTCTACACGTGGATCAACCAGGTGTGCGACGTGGACCTGCTGCTGCGCACGCTGGCGGTGAACGTGGCCGTGGGCATGTGGGATGACTATTGGAACAACAGCAACAACTACTACCTTTATTTCACCACCGAGGACATCTACGACTACAAGGTGTATATGATTCCCTACGACTACGACAACACGTTGGGCACGAGTCTGCAATGCGGCAACCAAAGCGATGCCGGGCGGCAGAATCCGCTGGAATGGGGCATGGCTTCGAACCGCCTCATCCAGCGACTGATGGACTACGATGACTTCCGTGCGAAATACATTGCCTACCTCAAGGAAATCGTGGCCGACCAGAGCGACCTGATGTACTGTACCGATGCCATCACGCGCATCCAGGCCTGGCATGAGCGCATCCGCGACTATGTGGCCAACGACACCGGCGAAGATATGACCATCAGCGACCAGCCCGCCAGCTGGGGCAACCACCCCGAATACCGACTCCTGGAACTGGGCACCAACAACTTCTTCCAAGTCAAGGCCGCTACCATCAACGCCCTGCCGTGAGGAAATGGGCGAAAAGGCCTCCGTTGAATGCCGAATCATGTAGAGCCGCACCCTGGTGCGGCTGATGCCGAGGCATTGTTGAGCCGTCATACATGGCGGCTGATGGCCGAGGCAAAAGGCAAAGCATGCCAGATGGCCGAGGCAAAAGGCGAATACAATCGCGAAAATCCGAAATTGACGGATTTTTCGACTTTATCTATGCCTAAAACATAAGATAAAGTTCAAAAATCCGTCAATTTCTCTGTGTGGGGCCTCCCCAAACCCCTCCTAGGAGGGGCTTCCGTTGAATACTAAATCATGTAGAGCCGCACCCTGGTGCGGCTGATGGCCGAGTCAAAACCCGAGACACGCGGAATCTGCACACGCTGGCGGATGTCTGGGTCGAGAAGCGAGAACCAAACTCAAAGCGAGGTGGAAGTTTGCGAATAAAATAGGGCAACTACCACGAAGTTGTCCCCACAATGAATGTTTTAACAGCTCCCCCTTTAAGTTAAAGGGGGTTGGGGGGAGTATGATTTCCAACTCACTGATAACCAATCGCTTTGTTATACCCTCAGTCACTTCGTGACAGCTCCCCTAATTAGGGGAGCAGCTAAAAGTTCACTATTTTTGTTGGGGACAACTTCGCGGTACTCACCTAAAATAGTTCTATGATTATCCGCTATTATCCGCAAATGTGCATTCTCATAGCGTGTATCGGTTTTCAGTGTCGGATAAAAAATCTACGGAGTCGAGGCGCATCCCAAAAGATGCTTCGACTCCGTAGGCACTATGAAACAGCTTGATAGGTTGTGATTGTTGCCGTTGGGTTGTGTGAAATCTGTGAAATCAGCCCAGTTTGGCGAGTGCTTGGCGGATGCGTGCGGCGGCCTCGCGGATGTTGTCGTCGCTGGTGGCGTAGCTCAGGCGTATGTAGCCGGGGCTACAGAAGGCGTCACCGGCCACGGTGGCCACATGGGCCTCGTTGAGCAGGTACATCGCCAAGTCGTTGGCATCGTTAATCACCGTGTCGCCGGCGCGGAGGCCGAAGAACGCAGTCACCTCGGGGAAGAGGTAGAACGCACCGTCGGGCACATTGACGCGCATGCCCGGAATGTCCTTGAACAGACTCACCACCAGGTTGCGGCGACGCTCAAAGGCCACGCGCATGTCCTCCACGCACTGCTGCGAGCCGGTGTATGCGGCCTCGGCGGCTTTCTGCGCTATCGACGAGGCTCCGCTGGTGTACTGTCCCTGGAGCTTGGTGACGGCCTTGGCGAGCCACAGCGGGCCGGCCATGTAGCCGATGCGCCAGCCGGTCATCGCATATGCCTTCGACACACCGTTGATGATGCACACGCGGTCGCGGATGGCCTCGAACTGTGCCAGCGACTCATGGCCACCGATATAGTTGATGTGCTCGTAGATTTCGTCGGCCACCACCATCACCTGCTCGTGGCGTGCCAGCACCTGTGCCAGGGCCTGTAGCTCGTCGCGGCTGTAGATGCTGCCTGTGGGGTTCGACGGCGAACATAGAATCATCAGCCGCGTGCGCGGCGTGATGGCTTGCTCCAGCTGCTCGGCGGTGATTTTGAAGTTCTGGTCGAGCGTGGCAGGCACCAGTACACTCTTGCCGCCAGCCAGGTTCACCATCTGCACATAGCTCACCCAGGCCGGGGTGGGAATCACCACCTCGTCGCCGGGGTTGACCAGGGCCATCACCACATTGCACAGCGCGTGCTTGGCACCGTTGCCCACCACAATCTGGTCGGGCGTGTAGTCAAGGCCATTCTCGTTTTTGAGCTTGGCGCTGATGGCCTGTCGCAGCGACAGGTAACCCGGCACCGGGGAATAGAACGAGAAGTTGTCGTCCACCGCCTGGCGGGCAGCAGCCTTGATGTGGTCGGGGGTGAAAAAGTCGGGCTCGCCCACCGAGAGGTTGATCACGTCGACGCCCAGCGCTTTCAGCTCAGCGCTTTTCTGCGACATCGCCAGCGTGGCACTGGGCGCAAGGGCCTGAATACGGTCGGAAATCTGATTGCTCATAATAGTTTTTAAAGGGTCAATTAGTCTTGAAACTGCAAAGGTACAAAATAATAGATAATGGACAATGGATAATGGATAAATATTTTTAAGATGCGAGATGCGAGATGCAAGATGCAAGACGCGAGCGGGCTGGCGCGACGTTCAGACGATGATTCTTAAGATGCGAGATGCAAGATGCAAGATGCGAGCTGGCTGGCGCGACGTTCAGACGATGATTCTTAAGATGCGAGACGCGAGATGCGAGATGCAAGATGCAAGCTGGCTGGCGCGAAGAAGTCACAAGCCGCTGCATGCAACGGCTCTACAAGGATTCGGTAAGGGGAGGCCTTTTCAGTTACGAGCTACAGGTATCGCAATGAGGCTCTCGCAACATTCTTGCGTTAGCTATCTTGGTTCTTGGTTCTCGGTTCTTGGTTCTCGATTCTTGCTTCTCGATTCTTGCTTCTCGATTCTTGCTTCTTTTTCTGCCTTTATTCTTGCAGGGTAATGTTTTTTTGCGTAATTTTGCGGCAAACTATTATTTGACAGCGAAAAACTGATTTAAACCATTCGATTGATGAGACGATTTTTAACGCTATGCGGTGTCGCGATGTTGGCACTGGCAGTGAGTGCTCAGACGTTTTTCACGTCGGGCAAGTTGCGTTATGAGGTGGTTGACGAGGCCAACCACTGGGTGCGCATTGTGGAAAAGAACCCCAACAACCCCGATGACGTGTACCAGAACATCGCCACGGCCGACTTCTCGGCCACGGTGACCAACGGCGGGGTGGAATACACCGTGCTGGGCGTTGGGCCAGGTGCGTTTGCCAAGGGGTCGCTGGCCGAGAACACCGTCACGCGACTACCCGAGGGGTTCATCTACATCGACAACGGGGCCTTCGACGGCTGCACAGGCATCTCGCTGCGGCTGCCGTCCACGCTCACCATGCTCGCCCCGATAGCCCTGGGCGGAAACAAGTTCCGCTTCCTTGCTGTGGAGGAGGCCAACCCGGAGTTCAAGCGCATTGCTGTGTCGTCGCAGGGACGCGACGTGTCGACCATCGTGAACAAAGCCGGCAACAAAATCATCGCCGTGGCCGGTGCCATGGTCATCAACTTCGACAATGGCGCAAACTACGTGTCGCAGTACGACATTCCCGAGACCATCACCGAGATTGGCGAATATGCCTTCTACAGGCACCCCAATTTCACACGGGTCACCATCCCGGCTTCGGTGACACGGATTGGCGATGCCGCGTTCTACGACTGCGAGAAACTCACTAGCGTGAGCCTGCCCAACCCCGCCGTGGAGCTGGGCGGCTCGGTGTGGAGCGGCTGTAGCAACCTCACCAGTGTGAGTCTGCCACAAGGCATGGAGAAGCTGGCTCGCCACACGTTCTATATGTGCGGCTTGGAGAGCATCACCCTGCCCGAGGGCATGAAGCGCGTGGGCTTTATGGCCTTTGCCAGCAACAACCTCAAGACCATCAACCTGCCCAGCACGCTGGAGCTGATCGACAGCTGCTGCTTCCAGAACAACACCGAGCTTACCACGGTGAACCTGAAGAACGTCCGTCAGATGGATCACTTCGCCTTCATGGGCTGCACAAGCCTGAAGACTTACACCTGCAATGGCCAACTCGAGAATGTCGGGTCAAGCGTGTTCTGCCGTACAGCGATGACCGATGCCCAGCTGCCCGAGGGTGTGAAAAGCATGGGAGGCAACGTGTTTTTCCGCACCACTTCGCTGCAAACCATCACCATTCCCAGCACGGTGGAGAGCATCGAGTTCACACCTATCGTGGGCTGTACGTCGGTGAAACGCATCCAAGTGGCCGAGGGCAGCACTCATTTCACCGAGTTGGACAGCTGCTTGTATGAACTTGATGGCAATGGCCAACCTTGGCGACTGGTGACTGTGCCTGCTGCACGCGACAACAAAGTGCTTACCATTCCTGAAGGTGTGAAAGAACTGGGACTGCAGGCTGTACGCGAAGTGCCCATGGTGCAGGTGAATCTTCCTGCTTCGCTGCTCTCCATTACTGAGAACACCTTCTCAAGTGTCACAACCATCGCACAAGTCACCTGTCTGGCAAAGGAACCACCAGCAAGTGGCGTTTTCTCTGACGATGTGTATGCCGCTGCCACCCTGCGCGTTCCGCTGGTGGCGCTTGAGAAATACCAGAACGATGAGTATTGGGGCAAGTTCCAACACATCGAGGGCATCGACACCGGCGAGGAGCCTGGTCTGCCTGGAGACCTCAATGGCGACAGCATCGTGGATGTTGAGGACGTGAATTTGATGATTAACCTCATCTTGGAGAACATCACCGCAGACCAACTTGCCGGCTCGCCCGACTTGGATGGCAGCGGTTCCGCCGATGTGGCCGACGTGAATATGCTCATCAACATTATCTTGACACAATAACCCTTAATTATTAATTATATGATGAAAAAATCATTCTTACTTCTTGCAACCATGCTGCTTTCGATGGTTGCATTCGCCCAGGAGAACCTTCCTTCGTTCAAAGTGGGCAAAATCACCTATCAGATTGTGGACGAGGGTCAGCGCTGGGCGCAGATCACCTGCCCGGCAACGGGTTCCTATCAAGGCATTTCTTCGGCTGACCTGGCCTCGACGGTGACCTACAACGGTGTGGAGTACACCGTCTATGGCGTGGGGCCAGGCGCGTTTATGAACGCCTCGTTGTCAGGACTGCTCACGCTGCCCGACGGGCTGATTTACATCGACAACGGAGCCTTCGACAACGCTGGTGGAGACGGAAGCGGAATCCGCATCTCCAACACCATGCAGTTTATCTCCGAGAACGCGTTTGTGAACAACCGGTTCGGCATCATCACCTGCCGCGACACCAACCCCTATTTTTCGCGCATCGATTTCTCGGATATTGTAGGCAGCACGATGTTTGCCCTCGCCAACAAGGAAGGCAACAAGCTGTTGGCATTCCCTGGCCAGAAAATCCTCAGTACTGCAGGCGATGGCACCTACGTGACGCGAGTGACCCTCCCCTCGCAAATCACCGAGATTGGCGATTACGCTTTCTGTGGCAGCCCCAAGCTGGAGTCCGTCACCTTCCACAACGGCATCACCCGCATCGGCGACCATGCCTTTGCCGACTGCAAGAAGCTCACCACCGTGAGCCTGCCCAGCGCCGATGTGGAGCTGGCCGGCTATGTGTGGAGCGGCTGCGTGAACGTGACCAGCGTGAGCCTGCCCCAGGGCATCAAGCTGAGCAACCACGACTTCTACTGCTGCTCGATCGAGAACCTCACCGTGCCCGAGGGCGTGACCGTCATCCCCATGATGTGCTTCGCTGGCAACGAGCTCAAGAGCCTGAGCCTGCCCAGCACGCTGGAGCGCATCGACAGCTGCGGCTTCCAGAACAACCCCGACCTGCCCAGCGTGGACCTGAAGAACGTGAAGCGCCTTGAGCATTTCGCCTTTATGGGCTGCACCGGTCTGACGAGCTACACTTGCAACGGCCAGCTGGAGTACCTCTCCACCACCGTGTTCTGCAACACCGGCCTGGTGGATGCCATGCTCCCCGAGGGACTGAAGTACATGGACGGCAACACCTTCTTCAACACCAACTCGCTGCAAACCATCACCATCCCCAGCACCGTGGAGACCGTGGTGTTCAACCCCATCACCAAGTGTCCGAACGTGAAGCGCGTCCAGGTGGCCGAGGGCAACACCCACTATGCCGAGTTGGACAGCTGCCTGTATGAAATCAATGCTGGCGGACAGCCCATCCGCTTGGTGTCGGTGCCGCAGGGGCGTGAGAACAAGGTGCTCATCGTGCCCGACGGCGTGACAGTGGTGGCACGCCAGGCCGCTCGCAACGTGGAGCTTACCGAGGTCTATCTGCCTGCCACCATGCAGACGTTGGAAGCCAGTGCCTTCAGCACCATCACCGCTGCCACCCGGGTGACGAGCATGGCCGTGGAGCCCCCCGCCATGGACGAGGGTAGCGTGTTCTTCAGCGATGAGGTGTTCACCAACGCCACGCTCTATGTACCCCTGGCATCGGTCGAGAAGTATCAGGCAGCCACCGGCTGGAAGGAGTTCCAGCACATCGAGGGCATCGATACCGGCGAGGAGCCGGGCCTGCTCGGCGACCTGAACGGCGACGGCGCAGTGGATGTGGAGGATGTGAACGCCATCATCAACCTCATCCTTGAGACCATCACGCCCGACCAGCTCCAAGGCAATGCCGACCTCGACGGTGACGGCACCACCGATGTGGGCGATGTGAACATCCTGATCAACCTGATTTTGAATCAGTAATATGTAAAGTGATGAGTCCACTTTAAAATCCAGCATCCCAAACAACGAAAGAACGAGGAACACGAGAGTTATCATATAATTCGTAATCTATTCTTGGTAATTCAAGTTTCGCAAATAGTATGGATAGACGAGAGATGTCTGAAATTCAAGTAAATAGCTCCCCCTCTAAGATAGAGGGGGAACTGTCGCTGCTATTTCCCGAAACTTGAGTTGGTTATCTACGTTGGCAACCCACTGCTCGACTTTTTAAAGTGGACTCAATAACTATCAATAACCATTAAAAGATTTCTTATGAAAGCGTTCAACACAATCAAAACAGTTTTTCTTTCGATGGCCATGCTGGTTGCTGGCCAAGTGAGCGGTGCCGAACTGGCTGGTGAGAACGATGGCAATGTGAGCTGGCTCAGCAGCCGCGCCGCCGAGCTTAACCTTTACACGGGCAACGACTATCTGCAGTACCAATTCAACGGCGACGGCACGCGCAACAATGCCACCATGCCCGGTGAGTTGGACATGCTCGCGGTGAATTTCTTCAGCATCTACTACGACCTGGCCGAGGGTGTCGACATCACCAGTGCCGCGTTGCAGTATATGATTTACCCCGCCGACGGCAACGGTGACGCGTGGAACACCATCGAATGCACCGAGGTGAACACCCTGGTGAGTGCCCGGAAAAACACCCACCGCAGCACGTTCAACGAGCAGCGACTCATCTCGCGCGACCTCGCTCCGGGAAACTATGTGCTACAGGTCAAGTACCAGCTCGTCGATAACAATGACGTGAGCTACTACTTTGGCGACGACAGCGACAACTTCCGCTTCACCTTCACGGTCAACGAACCCAAAGACCCCGAAATCCTCAGCATCAGCATGGTGCTCACACCCACACCGGGTGAGCAGCAATTTCCCTGGGTAAACGGAGGCGAACCGTTTGAGGAGGTGGACCTCACCAACGAGGAGCCAGTGGAGTCGATGACCGTCGACGAGGTGTTTATCTTTGCCGAAGGCAACTTCGATTCGTTGAGCCTGGGCTACAAGCTGTGTGACGTGAACGGCAACGAGGTTTACCACAATGCCATCGCCACCCAGCTCGACGACTTCGGGAACTGGAGCACCGAGGAGCCTACCGAACTGCTCAACAGCACCTTGCTGCAGAATGGCCAGACCTATGACCTGCTGTTCTGGGCCGAGGGCGAAGCCGAGGGCCAGACGCTATACCTCAACAACGATGGAGCTGGTTACCGTGTGGCGTTCACCTTCGGTGGTGGCGGCAGCACCGTGCGCGGCGACGTGAACGGCGACGGGGCGGCCGACATCGAAGACGTGAACTTGATCATCAACATGATGCTCGGCAAGGACGAAAAGAACGCAGCCGCCGACATCAACGGCGACGGTGAGGTGGACGTGGAAGACATGAACACCATCATCAACATCATGCTCGGCAAGGACTGACACCCTGCACCAGCGTGTAGAATTTGACACATACAATCACAGCACCTATCAGGCGATAGGTGCTGTGATTGTATGCCACGTTTTGGAAATCAATAGACCACCTTGGTGGCTGACTGCGAGCCATCGGCGTAGCGGGTGACCACGATGTTGATACCCGGCACGGGATTGCTGCTCACGCGGCCCATGATGTCGATGTAGCTCACGGCCACCACGGGCGAGGGCTGCCGCACATCGGCCACGGCAGTGACAATCTGCTCGACACCCAACTCTAACGGCAACACCATGTAACGCTCACTCATCGCGCCCACCTTGGGATTCGACGAGTCGGCAGCGCGGCGCGGAGCACGCTCGTAACCACTCAGACGCTCACCACGATAATCCTGATTGTCATAATAACAGAAATAGTTGTAGAAATTGTCGCCCAAGCTCACCGACAGGTTGTTGGTCTGCGTGGTGTTGTCACCTCGGTTGAAAATCACAGCATCAGGCACGGTGGTGCCAAACGAGAAGTAGTACCACCAGTCGCTTGCCGTGCCACCCGAACTCTGGCGCTTGGCCGTGAGCGGCGTGCCCGGCCAGGCGGCGGTGATATCAACACCATTCTTATAGGCATAGATGTAGGTACCGCCATCAACCCAGTTGCTGGAATTGTCGAGCACATGCACCCACACGTTGCAGGTGGTGGCTGGGTCGGCAATCACGTTCACCACAGCGGGGAAAGTGTAGGCCTGCTTGTCCATGGGCAGGTCGGCGGTGTAGGTACCGTTCCATTGGAAGCCTCCGCTCAGGTCGAATTGGTTGTTGCCATCCTCGCTGGCGGGAACAAAGAACGCATCGGTGGCACCATCGTAGTTAGCCCACTGCACGGTGCAATACTCCTGCGGCTTGGGACGCACAAAGAAGTACTCGCTACCCTCCTGAGCATAGGCATCGCAGAAACTCGGCACCACATACACGTTGGGGTCATACGTCTCGCTCGCGCCAATTTTGGGTTCGGTGGCAGCTGCTAGGCGTATGGTGGGATTGTCGCGGTTGGTGAACGTACCCACAATGGTACCGCCCTTGATCACGTGCCCTTCCAGATAACGCAATGCGTCGGGATTGCTGCTCTCGCTTTCCAGCATCACCCAGTTGCTCTGGTCATAGTTTCGGGTGAAACCACCGCCATAACGCATATAGTCGTACATCCCGTCTTGAATCACATCGGGGTTGGCATACTTTCCGCGATCCTTGGCAAACAGGACATACTTATCCGTTTGCACATTCTTCACCGCCTTCACACCCACCAGATCATCGGCAACGACCACTTTCTCGCCCTCGTCCTTGTCGTTAATGATGTCAACGAGGTCGGCCTCAATGTTCTCAAAGACTGAGTTCACGTAATACTCAAGCACATAGGATGGTGTTCCTCCGCTACTTGAAGTGCACATAAAACAACCCCAAGCTCCATTAGTAATAGTGACTGTTTTCGCAGAAATGTCAAGCACAAATGACAAGCCAACATTCCCTCCATACTTATAATTTGTAGTAGGCCAAGATGAAGTGCTATTAACATAGGAAGGTTTAACCCAATATCTTGAAGAGTTTATTGAGTATGTCGCACCATTAACAATTGCATATTTTGAAGAAGCACCATAAACACCAGACGTATTAGATGCTTCAGAGAAATAAAATGGAGATAGAGAGAACATACACTGCGTTTTATCGGCACTCCATTCAAAATTACAATTATAATTGAGATTGTCAAAAACCAGATTACATATTTTTTTCAACCGATTGTGATTGTAAAAATTCTCAAGCGTCAATTTCCCATAGCTCCCAGCTGAATTCAAGTACGTTGGATCCCATTTTATTGTAATGTTTTGCGTGTTAACCAAAGTTTGCTCTGCTGTTGGAGATGTTGCATAGTAGTCATAGCGAATCATATGCCACTCAAAAGCCTCAGGCAATTCGTTTGGATCATAATAATGACCTTGATCCACGGCCCAAGCAGTGGTGGGGGCAATCAGAGCTAGCAGCAGGGTGTAAACGAGTTTTTTCATTTTTATTGTTTTTTGCGTTGTCGTCACATATGGCGGCTCGGCACCTTATGAAATAATCAATGTAGGTTATCGAGCCGCCATGAATGACGAATTTTACTCGGTTATTGGGCCGCCGTTGCGCAACGGCCCTTATGATGATGGACTTACTTCACAATCATCTTCTGGCCGTTGTGGATGTAGAAGCCCGGGGTGGGGTTCAACGTGCGCTGGCCGCTGATGGTGTAGTAGTAGGGGTCGTTGCTGGCGGGCTGTGCGGCACGGATGTCGTCAACAGCGGTGAGGCTGGTGGCAACAAACTCCGAACGCTCGTAGTACTGGATCACATAGCTCGAGGGAGCGCCATAGCGGTCGGCGCACATAAAGGCACCCCAAGGCTGGTCGATGGTGATGGTCTGGTTCTCGAGGTCGAGCACGCAGTTGCAGGCCACGCCGCCGTTGTAGGCATACTGCACATATTCGCCACTGTACCAGTAGCGCGAGGTGCGGCTGTCGGTACCCTTCTTGGCGGCTGCCACCAGAGCAGACTTGCTGAGCTTGCCATAGGCGTTGGAATACTCAGCATCGGTGCTGGCGGGCGAGAAGTAGTAGCCGGTGAAGCTGAACGTGATGGTCTTGCCATCCTCGCTCACCTGGAAGTTGCGGTTGTTCTCGTTGGTGAACTCGATGTCGCACGCGTTCTGCACGCAGGGGTCATCGAAGAAGTTGATCACCGTGAGGCGGCCATAGCAAGCCGACCCATTCTGGTACTCAGGCTCCCACTGCACTTCCACAGTAGCCTCGTTCACAGCCACAGGAGCGCCAGCATCGTCGGTGCCGCGATAGTCGGTGCGCACCATCTGCCAGTTGAAAGCCTCGGGGAACGTCTCAGGAATCTCGGCATAGACACCTTTGTCGATAGCACCGGCCTGCAAACCCAGCAAGGCCGAGAGGATAAGGATGTAGTTTTTCTTCATAATGATTTAGTTTTTTTGTTGTTAGATTAAAATTGATTTTTGCATTCTCTATTTGTTTCACAATCGGTAGCGGTGGCACCGCTCGTGCCACCGCAACCGCAGTGAGGGTTTGTCACTCGTAGCGACCGAGCACAATGTTGATGATGATGTTCAGGTCGATGGTGTCGACGAGTCCGTCGCCACTGATGTCGTAGTCGAGCCTGTTGTCGTAATATCCGAGAATGGCATTGATTACCATTGTCACGTCCACGATGTCGACGATGCCGTCGCCGTTCATGTCGCCCCACTTGCCGTTGTCGGGCACGCCCACATAGAGCATCACCGAGGCCGAGAGCGACGTGTCGGCTGCCGAGGTGGCCGTGATGGTCACCGTCTTGTAGCCGTCCTGAAGTTTGGGAGCGCGTGCCGGTGCGCCATTGGCGAGCTGCTTGGCGGTCACCAGTCCGTTGGGGTCCACGGTAGCCACGGTGGCGTCGCTGGTGGTCCAGGTCACCGTTTGGTCGGCTCCGGCAGGCGTGACGGTAGCCAACAGCTGGTAGGTGCCGCCGGGCTCCACCACCACCTCATCGGCATCGGTCACATTCAGCGAGATGCCCGTGGGAGCCACGGTGGGATAACGGAACAGGGTGCCATCGGTGTAGTAGAGCGAGGTGTTGGTAATCGCGTCTATCCACTCGTCGGTAGTGGGCGAGCAGAGCGACCACGGGGTGTCGAAGACGAGGCGATATTCATTGCCCTTGCCCGTGATGTTCCAGCGGGTGATGCCATCGGTGCCGTAGCAGTAGTAGTTGGCACCAGTGTCATAGTCGGTATAAATCAGCTGCGGCTGAATCTCGAAGGTGGAGTCGGCGCGCATCTCAATCTGGTCATCGTTGATATAGGTGCTCATCCCGAAGAAGTTGTAGATAGCCAGTCCGCCCTCGTGGGTGATGCCGTTCTGGCCCATGAGCACATCGTCGGTGTAGTCCTTTCCGTCGTAGGTGTAGGCCATCTTACCGTTGCACTTCTTCATCATCGTACCGTAGCCAATGGCATAGTATCCGGTGCCGTCGGTGGTTTCCAAAGCCCACTTGCCGCTCAGGCGTATGCCGCCCGAATAGATGGTGCCGGTGATGTTGCTGCCGGGGTTGTCGTAGTTCACCAGGTTAGCCGGCGAGTAACCGTCAACGTTGATACACAGCTGCGGGGCGATGTTGATGGTGCCCGAGCCGCCCGACATGCTCACCGTAGCCTTGATGTCGTTGGCCAGCACGCCTGCCCACCAACCGCTGATGATGATTTGGTTGTTCGACAAGCCGCGCTTGATGGTGACCGTGAAAAAGTCTTGTGTATAGCTGGAGAGGTCCCACGAGGAGTAGTTCACCATCCACACGCCATACAGGTCGCTGATGCCCGTGATGCCCGCCTTGCGTGGGCCATTGGTGAGTGGTGTGAGTTGCATGAATGTCTCGTCCACAGGCGGGTCCACGACCTCGTCGGTGGGTACGGTGGTTAACAACCGCAGCTTGGACGTGGGATCCGCGCCCGGAAGCAGCATAGCCGAGGCGGACACAACAGCCAGCACCAAGGCCATGATTGTGAGTGATAACTTTTTCATTTTGTTGCGTTTATTGTTTTTTTGCTTTCTGCGCATCACCGCCAAGGACAGCGGCAACTGCATAAATTATTCTCATCTCATCGTTAAGCACGCTTGCAATTAGCAAGTAAATCAACGTGCAAAGGTAATAGATTTGAAGATAACAGCCAAATAATTTCTGCAAAAAATTACAAAAACCCATCACAGCGCACAACATCAAGGCTCATGCAACGATAACACGCGCCTCATAAATATGCACCCTCTCTGCCTTCAGTCATGTGGACCAACAGCCCTTAGGCGTTGGTCCACATGATTATCACCTTATTTAAGATTACAGGCACCCTCACGCTACGGTGTCAGGCTTTGCTGAGCTGCTCGTGCATGTTGAGCGCTGCACGGCGGCCATCACCCATGGCGAGGATCACCGTGGCTCCGCCACGCACGATGTCGCCACCGGCATAGAGGTCGCTGACGTTGCTCTGCATGGTCGCCTCGTTGACCACGATGGTGTTGCGCCGGCTGATTTCCAGTCCCTCGATGGAACGCGGCACGAGTTGGTTGGGCGACACGCCTACGGCCACAATCACCAAGTCGACAGGAATCTCCTCGATAGCCCCCTCGACGGGCACCGGCGAGCGGCGACCGCTGGCATCGGGTTCGCCCAGCTCCATGCGCTGGATGAGCATCGAGGTCACGCGGCCCTTGTCGTCGCCACGATACTCCACGGGGTTGTGCAGCGTCATGAACTCAATGCCCTCTTCCTTGGCGTGTCCCACTTCCTCGAGGCGTGCGGGCATCTCTTCCTCGCTGCGGCGATAGACCAAAATCACGCGCTCGGCACCCATGCGCTTGGCGGTGCGCGTGGAGTCCATGGCGGTGTTGCCGCCGCCAATCACAGCGATGGTCTTGCCGGTGAGCACAGGCGTCTCGCCGCCACGACCAGCACTCATCAGATTGATGCGCGTCAAGTACTCGTTGCTCGACATCACACCGTTGAGGTTCTCGCCGGGGATGTTCATGAAGCGCGGGAACCCGGCGCCACTACCCACAAACACGCCCTTGAAACCCATCTCGTGCAGGTTGTCGTAGGTGATGGTCTTGCCTACGAGCACGTCTTTCTCGAATTTCACGCCCATGCGACGCAGTCCATCGATTTCGAAGTCGACGATGCTGTTGGGCAGACGGAACTCGGGAATGCCATACTTGAGCACACCGCCAATCTCGTGCAGTGCCTCGAACACCGTGACATCGTAGCCACGCTTGGCCATGTCGCCAGCAAACGAGAGTCCACTGGGGCCGCTGCCAATAACAGCCACCTTGACACCATTGGCGGGGGCCATTTGGGGCAATGCGCCATCGTCGTGGTTGCGCTGCCAGTCGGCGGCGAAACGCTCGAGATAGCCGATGGCCACGGCAGGATGTTTCATTTTCAGGTGGATGCACTTGCTCTCACACTGCTTCTCCTGCGGACACACACGGCCGCACACGGCGGGCAGCGAACTGGTTTCCTTGAGCGTGGCGGCAGCCTCGGCGAAGTTGCCGCGCTCGATGTTCTTGATAAACTTGGGGATGTTGATGTTCACGGGGCAGCCGGTCACGCACTGCGGGTTGGCGCAGTCGAGGCAGCGGGTGGCCTCGAGCACGGCTTGCTCCTCGTTGATGCCCTGGTTCACCTCCTCGTTGCAGGTGATGCGGTAGGCCGGGTCGAGCTGCGGCATCTCCACACGGGGGATAGCGGTGCGCTCCTTAGGGGTCTTGGTGGCACGCAAGTCAACGCGCCACTGCTCGTTGCGAGCAGCATTGATATCGTTGGTTTCCATTGTTCTAAGTTAATGGGGTAATATAGGGATTAATGAGGTAAGATAAGAAGATTGCATTGTGCATTATGCATTATCACTGTGCTCCTTTGAGACGCATCATCAGCTCGTCGAAGTCGATTTGGTGGGCATCAAACTCCGGCCCCTCCACGCACACGAAGCGCGTCTTGCCACCCACGGTCACGCGGCAGGCGCCGCACATGCCGGTGCCATCCACCATGATGGCGTTGAGCGAGGCCTCGGTGGGCACGTTATACTCCTTGGTGAGCTTGGCCACAAACTTCATCATGATGGCCGGGCCGATGGTGACGCAATAGTCCACCTTCTCGCGCTTAATCACCTGCTCCACACCGGCAGTGACAAGCCCCTTCTGGCCATAAGAGCCGTCATCGGTCATGATGATCACGTCGTCGCTCGACTCGCGCACCTCGTTCTCCATGATAATCAAGTCTTTGCTGCGTCCAGCGAGCACGCTCACCACACGGTTTCCGGCAGCCTTCATGGCGCGGATGATGGGCAGCAGCGGAGCCACGCCCACACCGCCACCGCAACACAGCACGGTGCCGTAGTTCTGGATGTGCGTAGCCTGTCCCAGCGGTCCCACCACGTCGGTGAGGCTGTCGCCCGGCTCCAGTGCGCAGATTTTCTTGGTCGAATCGCCCACGGCCTGAATCACCAGGGTGATGGTGCCGGCCTTGACATCGCTGTCGGCGATAGTGAGGGGAATTCGCTCGCCCTTGTCGCCGCAACGCACAATCACAAAGTGGCCTGCACGGCGAGCCTTGGCAATGAGCGGAGCTTCCACAACCAACTTGGTCACGTTCTCGGAAAATTTCTCCTTCGATACAATCTTGTTCATTTCAATTGGTTATATGAATGAGTTAATTAGTTGATATTCAACAGACAAAAAGCAGCAATCGCCACAACGGCATCCCGCAGCGGCGTTTTCGCACTGCAAAGGTAGTGTAAACCTCTGGAAAAACAAAACTTGTTTTGATTTTTTCAGCGGGATTTTGCCGTGTAGGACAAAAGATGTAACTTTGCGCCGAGAACCAAGAAAAGGCCTTAGAATCCCTAGTGGCCTTAGAACCCCCTATTTTGCGTTAGCCCAAAAAACTGACAACTGAAAACTGAAAAC